>DAIQAS010000009.1:569-22789 GCA_036781525.1 Thermodesulfobacterium sp.
AAATGAAAAGACAAATTATGCTGCAAGCCTACCTTTGAGGAATTGAAAGTATAAAAATCCGGATAGAAACCTTACTTTGTGAAAAGCTGCAAGCCTACCTTTGAGGAATTGAAAGATACACCAAAAAATCCTAAAAGGTATCAAAAAGTGCGCTGCAAGCCTACCTTTGAGGAATTGAAAGAAACCATATGTGAAAAATTTCACAAATATATATATATATGCTGCAAGCCTACCTTTGAGGAATTGAAAGCCATTATTATTGTCTTGCTGAAGATAGATATGTAAATGCTGCAAGCCTACCTTTGAGGAATTGAAAGTTATCCCCTCTCCCTACAGCCTACCCCCTGAGGGACTTGCAAGCCTACCTTTGAGGAATTGAAAGCGGCTCTTTTGAAAAGATTTAAAAATCAACTTCTAATTTATGTCTTTTTATAAATTCTAAATCATCTATATAGGTAAAGCCTTTGGTAGTTAAATAATCTCCTGTCATTAAAGCGTTTGCACCTGCAAGGAAAATCCAAGAAGCAAATTCTCTAAGTATAGGTCTTCCTCCACAAACTCTTATATCTTTTTTTGGTAAAATAATTCTAAATAAAGCAATAATTTTTAAAGCTTCTAAAGGAGACAAAGGGTTTTTACTTTCTAAAGGAGTGCCTTTTATAGGTATAAGAAAATTGATAGGTACAGAATCTATATCTAAAGATTTCAGAAAGCATGCCATTTCAATTCTATCTTTCCAAGATTCACCCATTCCAAAAATACCACCAGAACATATAGAAATTTCAGCTTTTCTTGCTGCTTCAAGAGTACGAATTTTATCAGCAAATTTATGAGTAGTACATATTTTAGAAAAAAATTTTTCTGAGGTTTCAATATTACAATGAAGTCTTTGAAGTCCATGATCTTTTAAGTAGCAAATCTCATCATAAGCTAATAAACCCAAAGAGGCACAAGTATTTATTTCTTTTTGAGAAAGAAGTTCTATAATTTTTGCAATATCTTTAAGTTCTTTTTTAGAAGGCTTTTTCCCACTTATAACAATAGAGAATCTCTTAACTTTATGTCGTTTTGCTTCCAAAGCTTTTTCAAGAATTATATGCTTGTCTATTAAAGGATAAAGTGGAGCTGAAGTTTTATATTTTGAAGATTGAGCACAAAAGGCACAATCTTCTGAACATTTTCCACTCTTAGCATTAATTATAGCGCAGAGTTCAATTTTATTGCCTTTATATTTATTTCTTACAGAATTAGCAATAAAAAGCAATTTGTAAAAATCTAAATTTTCAAGAATTTTGAGATAATTATTTATCGAATTATTCATTAAAAATACCTTGGACTCTTGATTCAATATTACTAAAAAATTATAATACAGAAACTTAAAAAACAAGTTTTTTGTTTTTTTATTTCTAAGAGAACTTCAAAAATTTAGGAGGGGGTTGAAATAGTGAAGGAGTTATTTGAAGAATTTATAGAGATTTCAAAACTTGAAGATTCGGAGAAGGAAACAAAATTGAAAGATTTTTTTGAGAGGCTTAAAAAGACAGATATAAGAGAATTTAATTGGGCTGATGAGGTTTTTGAAGGAATCCATGTTAAAAAACAGGGCGAAAGGTTAGCCCTTTACTGGGTAAATTTGGAAACTGGGGAAGAAAGAAAATATAGTTACAGAGAGTTCGCAAAAATTTCAAACGGTATTGTTAATTACCTAAGAAAAAAAGGTGTAAAAAAGGGAGAATTTTTTCATTTTATGCTTCCTCTTATACCTGAAGTCTGGTTTAGCCATTTTGTTGCAGTAAAAGGAGGATTTATAGGAGTTCCTCATGCAAACATACTTAGAGAAAGAGATCTTGAATATAGATTTAAAGTAGCTCCTCCTTCTGCCATTCTTGCTGATGAGGTTTCGGCAGAAATAATAGATGAAGCTCTAAAAGTTGTTAATGTTAAACCTAAGGCAAAAATTGTTGTAGGGGAAAAAGAAGGTTGGGAGTCAATTGATCTGATAAATCCTGATGAGTGTGAAGGAGAAAAAACAGGAGCTAATGACCCTATTTTTTGCTTTTTTACTTCTGGAACAACGGGATTACCCAAGGGAGTACTTCATACGGCAATAAGTTACCCAGTCGGGCATCTATCAACTGCTTATATAATAAATGTAAAACCAGGTGATATTCATAATAATTTAAATGCAGCTGGATGGGCTAAATTTGCCTGGAGTTCTTTTTTTGTTCCTCTTACTGTAGGGGCTACAGTTTTGGGACTTCATTTTAAAAAATTTAACCCAGGTAAATATCTTGAAGCCGTTGATAAATATGGTGTAAACACTTTTTGTGCTCCACCAACTGCTTGGAAAATGTTTATGCTTGTTGATGTAAAAGGGAAAGGTCTTAAGTTTAATAGTCTAAGAGAGGTATTGAGTGCAGGAGAGCCTTTAAATCCTGAGATATTTAAAAAGTGGAAAGAATGGACAGGAATAGAGATAAGAGATTTTTATGGTCAAACCGAAAGTACAGCAATGATCGGAAATCCTCCCTGGTTTAAAGGAAAAATAGTAACAGGTTCTTTTGGTGTGCCAACTTATATGTATGATATAGTTTTGCTTGATGAAAATTACAAAGAAATAAAAAAGCCTAATGTAGTGGGGCATATCGCAGTTAAAATTGACAAGAGACCTATAGGACTTTTTAAAGAATATTTTGGTGGTGTAAGAGATGATGCTTTTTTTGAAAATTATTATTTAACAGGGGATAAGGCTTATTTTGATGAAAAGGGATATTGGTGGTTTGTTGCAAGAGCTGATGATGTTATAAAAACTTCAGATTACAGAGTAGGACCGTTTGAGGTTGAGAGTGTATTGCTTGAGCATCCTGCAGTGGCAGAGGCAGCAGTAGTTGGAAGTCCAGATCCCATAAGATGGCAAATTGTTAAAGCTTTTGTTGTTTTAAAACCAGATTATAAACCTTCAAGAGAGCTTGCTTTTGAGTTGTTTAATCATTGCAAAGATATACTTGCCAGATTTAAAGTTCCAAGAATAATTGAGTTTGTTGAAACTTTACCAAAAACAATAAGTGGTAAAATAAAAAGAAAGGAACTGAAAATGCTTGAAGAGGAAAAAAGTAAAAAACAAGAAAGAGGAACGCATGAATATTTTTATAAAGAATTTGCTGAATATAAAAAATCTCAAACAACCAGATAAAAAAATTTTTTGTAAAAGAGGTTAAAAATGTTAAAAGACAGAGAAAAAGGTGTTGTGTTACAAAGAGATAAAGAGACTTATGCTATAGTTGTTCATTTACCATTAGGATTGCTTACAGTTGAAGTGCTACAAAAGCTTTCTGAAATAGCCAAGAAATATCAAGTTAAAGCTATGAAGATAACAAGTGCTAACCGCATTGCAATCATAGGGTTTAAAGAGGAAGAGATAGACAAGGTCTGGGAAGAGCTTGGCGTTGAGCCAGGGGCTGCTACGGGTTTGTGTGTTAGAAGTGTTAAAGTATGTCCTGGTATTACTTTTTGTAGATTGGGTCAGCAGGATACATTAAATCTTGGAGCAGAACTTGATAAAAGATTTCACAGAAAAGACTTACCTAATAAGTTTAAAATAGGGGTTGCTGGATGCGTTAATGACTGTGCAGAGACATGTATAAAGGATTTAGGATTTATAGGAAAGCCTAAAGGATGGACAGTAACAGTCGGAGGTTGCGGAGGAGCTCGACCTTTACTTGCACGAAAACTTGTAAAAGATGTCTCTACAGAAGAAGCTATAAATATTGCAGAAAAAATTATAAAATTTTATGAAGAAAATGGTAGAAAAGGAGAACGTTTAGGAAGATTAATTGAAAGATTGGGCTGGGAAGAGTTTTGTAACCAGATCAATCTAAAAGATAAGGATAAATGCGGTTCATAAAGATTATCTTCTTTTTCTCTTAGAAGGATTTTTTATGCTTAAATAGTTAAAATCTATAGTTTCATCCTAAAAATTGGAGATAATTTGAGTCCACAGGTAATTTGACTAATTTTTAAATTATATATATTATTTTTTTAGATGCGAGTTCTTCTTTTTGAAGTAAATCCTTTTTCACCTCCGGCACTCCCTATTTCTCTCGGGTACCTTGCAGCCTTTCTTATAAAGAATGGTTTTCAGGCTAAAATCATTAATCTTTCTCAAAAAGGCGGTTATTCTGTTAGGGGACTTGCAAACATTATTGAGGAGTTTTCTCCTCAATTAGTGGGTTTTAGCACCTATCAAAGAAATATCTTGTATGTTTTAGGAATTGCCCGCTTTATAAAAGAGATAAACAGGGATATAAAAGTCATCTTAGGTGGTCCACAAATTACCTTTATGCCAAGTTCGGCTTTAAAAGATATGCCGATGATAGATTATCTTTGCAGAAGTGAAGGAGAAATGGTGCTTTTAAGTGTCGCAAAGGCAATTTTAGGAGGAACTCCTTTTGAAGAGATTAAAGGTGTTACTTATCGTATAAATGGAGAAATAGTGGAGACAGAAAAAATTGAGGGATATGAAAATCTTGATAAATATCCTTCTCCGCATCTTATGGGGATATTTGATTATTCGGAGGTAGATGAAGTTATAATGCTAACCTCAAGAGGATGTCCCTTTAACTGTGTGTTTTGTTATACTCCGGTAGCTTCAAACCATAAAATTAGATTCCATTCTGTTGAAAGAGTGCTTGAAGAAATAAAGTGGATAGTGAAAAAAGGCAAAAATAGGCTCTGGTTTGCAGATCCCAATTTTTCTTATAAAAGAGAAAGGGTATATGAGATATTAGAAGGTATCTTAAAAGAAGGACTTAAGGTAAATATTTGGTTAGAAACAAGGGCAGATTTAATAGATGAGGAGATGATAAAACTAATGAAAAAGGCAGAGGTTCACACTATTGCCTTTGGTCTTGAATCTGCAGTTGAAAGAATATTAAAAATTATTAGAAAGAAGCTCTCTCTTGAGCGATTAAAAAAGGCTATTTCTTTAGCACAAAAATATGGGATTGAAGTGGAATTATTTTCTCAATACGCCTTACCTGGTGAAACTTTTGAAGATGCTTTAAAGACTCTTGAATTTGTTAAATCTCAGGGAATAAAAATACAGGGAAATTCCAATGCACAGCAGATGCAGCTTTACTTCGGTGCACCTGTTACAGAAGATTATAAAAAATATGGTATTAGACCTTTTTCTGAAAAAAGACCTTCCTACATATCCGTTGGAGATAGATATGAAACTGAAACCATGAGCCAGGAAGAGATTTCAATTATAAAATCTCTTTGGGCTAAACATTCGCTTGATAAGGGAAGGAGAATAGTTTCTTAATGGAAATATACATAAATCTTAACAAAAGATTTAAAATTGAAAACTTTGTTTGCCGACTTCTCGAGATAGATTTTTTTAGTGATATATATGTCTTTTTTAAAAATTTTAAGTATTCTAAAACTTTTTTTAATTTATTTGAAGAAACAATAGACTTTTTAAATAAATACTCCTTTTCTTATATACGTTTACATATTATCCATCCATACAGAGAGGATTTACAAACTTTTTATTTAAAGATTTATCAGTCCTTAAAATTTTTTAATTTAGAAGGTTATAATCATCAAATTATGCCCCGTCTCATAGTTTTCCCAATTTTTTTGTCTACATTGCCGGAGAGTTTCAAAAATTTTTTAGAATCACATTTTTTTCTTCCCGGGATAATTTTAGATAAAAAGATACAGGACACCTCCTTAGAAAGGGTTTTTATAAAAACTCATGGAAATCCTTTGCTTTCCATAGGATATCAAAATGTTCTTCTAAACCTTTTAGAAAACATCTATTCTCCCAGAAAAGATTGGCGAGCTTGCAGGTCTATGCTTATTTTTGAAGACGGAAAAACATTTCCGTGCATTTATGCTTATGAAAAGAAGATGTTTACTATAGACAAAACTATATGTAATTTGTGTCTCTATAAACTTATTAAAAAACTTTCTTCTTCAGGTTTGATGAGTTCTCAAGAATTGACAAATCTTTATTTTAGACTGGGGCTTGAACTACTGGAGACAGGAAATCCTAAAATGGCTGTAAAACATTTTTATGAAGCCTTAAAATATGCATCTTCTAATGAGAAGAAAGAAATTTATTCTTACTTGGGTATTTATAAAGCTCAATTAGGTGAATATAATTCAGCTATTAAATATTTAAATAAAGCAAAATTTGATCATAATACTTATTTTTATTTGGGTTTTTCCTATTTTCAAAAAAACGAATTTTTGGAAGCAAAAAAGAATTTAGAAAAGGCTTTAAAATTTGAAATGCCCTTTGAAGATAAACTTCCTATTATACTCTATCTTGGACATACTTATAAAGCACTGAAATTGTATAAAAAAGCTATTAGTCTTTGTGAAGAACTCTCCAATCATGTTGAACTTGAAGAAGTATTTAATTTATTGGGGACTTGCTACTTTAAGTTAAAAGCTTATGATAAGGCAGTTGAATGTTTTAAAAAGGCTATTTTAATTGACCCTTACTCTGCAATTGATTATGCTAACCTATGTTTAAGCTTAAAAGAATTGAATAAAAAGGAAGAAGCCATATATTATGGAGAGAAGGCACTTGGACTTAATCCAGAACTTGAATTTGTTAAAAAGGCCTTAGAGGAGATAAGAAATGATTAAGGAAAAAGATTTAAAAGAAATTAATACAGAAAATCTGAGAATTTTTCTTATAAATGGAGATGGTTCAAGAGAAATATTCTCAAGATTTGAAAAGTTTTTGAATGAGCTTAAAAAGGAGCTCCCTTTAAAGATAGAAAATAAACATGAAAAAATTCCGATTTATCCTGCAATAAAATTGACTGACAGAGAAGAAAAAGTGCAGATTTATTACATGGCAGTTCCTGAAGGATTGGAATTAAATCCCTTTTTAAACACTCTGAAAACGATTCCAAAAGCAGAAAGTGTTTTAAACAAGGAAGAGGTTGAAAAAATTAAAGATATTAAAAATCCTGTAGAGGTTAAAATTTTTATTACTTCATTTTGTCCTTTTTGTCCTGCTGTTGTTGAGAAGGCAAATCAATTAGCCATTTTTCAGAATTCAATAAGAGTATTTATTATAGATGCTATGCTTCATTCTGATTTAGCTCAAAAATACAAAGTTACAGCATCTCCAACAGTCATAATTAACGAGGACTTTGTTCTTGTAGGAAATGAGGCAAGAACTAACTTGGTTGATTTTATTAAAAAGGCTGGAGAAGCTATAGTATACGATAAAGAAGTCTTGAAAAATTTGTTAAAACAGGGAGAAGCTGACAGGGTTATAGAGCTTTGCGAAAAAGATGAGAGATGTCTTTATTCTTTAGTAGAACTTTTAAAAGCTGAAGAGCTTTTTACAAGAATTGGAGTTATGCGAGTGTTTGAAGAAATGGCAGAAAAAAGAGAAATACCAGCTAAAATTTTATTCCAACTAATTGAAATGTTTAAAAATGCTGATAATGAAAGAGATAAAGATGATATTCTTTACTTATTGAGCTTGATCGGCACTCCTGAGATAATATCAGAAATTGAAAAAGCAATAGAAAATGAGTCACCAATTATAAAGGAAGTTGGGCAGGAAGCTATAGAAAAAATAAGAAAAAGAGAAAAATTTCATTAATCTTCCACAAAATCTGTTACTTTATTTTTCTTTCTTTTTTTCAGACAATTTTTCTTGAATTTTAAGGATTAAAGAATTAAATTAAATTTTAAAAAGAAAAAAGTTTAAATATTGAGGGGAATAGAAATGCATAATCATAAAGGACATAATCATGAAAAGCATTTGAAATCAGAACATCGCAAACATTCAGAAGAGCATACCTTATCTCATAAAAATCACATTTCTCATCATGAACACATGGTGGAGGATTTCAAGAAAAGATTCTGGGTTTCTTTATTTTTAACAATTCCTGTTCTTTTTCTCTCTCCTATGATTCAACAGTTTCTTGGAATAAGGTTAAGATTTTTTGGAGATTTATGGGTTTTATGGATTTTATCCTCTTTGATATTCTTTTATGGAGGGTTTCCATTTCTAAAAGGGTTTATAGAAGAGATAAAGAAGAAAAATTTGGGGATGATGACTCTTATTGCTCTTGCTATTACAGTTGCCTATGCATATAGTTCGGCAGTAATTTGGGGATTGAAAGGAAAATTTTTCTTTTGGGAACTTGCAACGCTTATTGATATTATGCTTTTAGGTCATTGGATAGAAATGAAATCTATTATGGGAGCATCAAGAGCATTAGAGGAACTTGTAAAACTCATGCCTTCGGAGGCTCATCTTCTTATGCCTGATGGAAGCATAAAAAATGTGCCAGTTGCTGAGTTAAGGCCTGGGGATAAGGTTCTTGTAAAACCTGGAGAAAAAATACCTGTGGATGGAATTGTGATTGATGGAGTCTCAAGTGTGAATGAGGCGATGCTTACTGGAGAATCAAGACCAATAGATAAAAGTATCGGGGATTTTGTTATAGGAGGAGCTATAAATGGTGAAGGAGTTATAACTATAGAGGTAAGAAAGACAGGAGATGAGATGTATCTTTCACAGGTTTTAAATCTTGTAAAAGAAGCTCAAGAAGCAAAATCAAAAACACAAGATTTAGCAAATAAGGCAGCTTTCTGGCTTACATTGATTGCAATAACAGTTGGTTTCATAACAATGGTTGTGTGGTTAAGTATGGGACAGAGTTTTGAATTTTCTCTTGAACGTACAGTAACTGTAATGGTTATTACCTGTCCTCATGCTCTTGGACTTGCTATTCCTCTTGTTATAGCAGTTTCAACTGCACTTTTAGCTAAAAAGGGGCTTTTGATAAGAGATAGAATTGCTTTTGAAAAAGCTAAAGATTTACAAGCAATAATTTTTGACAAAACAGGGACATTAACTGAAGGAAGATTTGGTGTAACGGATGTTATTTCCTTTGGTACTTTTAATGAAGAAGAAATTCTTACCATTGCTGCAAGCCTTGAAAGTTTTTCTGAACATCCCATAGCTCAAGGAGTTGTAAATAGTGCTAAAGAGAAGGGAATAACATTAAAATCTGTAGAAGAGTTTAAGGCTATTCCTGGTAAAGGTATTGAAGGGAAAATAAATGGAGAAATTTACAGAGTTGTAAGTCCAGGATATCTTAAAGAAAATAAAATTTCTTATGATATAGAAAAAGTAGAGGAAATATCAAAACAAGGTAAAACAGTAGTTTTTGTTCTGAAGGAAGAAAAATTAATAGGAGCTATCGGACTTGCTGATATAATAAGAGAAGAATCTAAAGAAGCTATACAGAAGCTTAAAGATAGAGGAATAAAGGTTATGATGCTTACTGGAGATAACAGACAGGTTGTAGAATGGGTATCTAAGGAAATCGGTCTTGATGAGTATTTTGCAGAAGTTTTACCTCATGAAAAGGCAGAAAAAATAAAAGAAGTTCAAAAAAGAGGATTAACAGTTGCAATGGTTGGAGATGGGGTTAATGATGCTCCTGCTCTTGTTCAGGCAGATATAGGAATTGCAATCGGTGCTGGGACAGATGTTGCGATTGAAGCTGCAGATATAATTCTTGTAAAAAATGATCCTCGTGATGTAATACACATTATAGATCTTTCCAAAGCTACATATACAAAAATGAAGCAAAACCTTTTGTGGGCAACAGGATATAATATTTTTGCCATTCCTCTTGCAGCAGGTGTTTTCTATAAGTTTGGCATCTTACTTTCACCTGCTATAGGAGCCATATTAATGAGTCTTTCTACAGTGATAGTAGCTATAAATTCTCAAAGAATATAAATTGCAGGAGGAGGTGTTTTATGGGTAGAAATGTTACTTTTATGGGAAATCCTTTAACTCTTACAGGTAAAGAAGTTAAAGTAGGGGACAAAGCTCCAAATTTTGTGGTTTTAAATCAAGATTTAAAGGAAGTTAGCTTAAAAGATTTCACAGGAAAAATTAAACTTATAAGTGTTACTCCGTCTCTTGATACACCTGTATGTGATATGCAAGCTCGCAAATTCAATGAAGCAGCTGCCAAGCTTTCTGAAGATGTAGTGGTTTTAAACATAAGTATGGATTTGCCCTTTGCTATAGCAAGATTTTGCACTACAGCCGGTATAGATAGAGTTTTAGCTCTTTCTGATCACAGAGAAGCCTCTTTTGGTTTAAATTACGGAGTCCTTATAAAGGAGTTAAGACTTCTTGCTCGAAGTGTTTTTGTAATTGATAAAGATGATGTGATTCAATATATAGAAATTGTTCCTGAAATTACAAATGAGCCGAATTATGAAAAAGCTTTAGAGGCAGTAAAAAGCCTAATTTAAGTAGGAGGTAAGGTATGAAAGCTCTTATAATAAGTGCAGATAATTTTGAAGATACGGAGTTATTATATCCTTTTTATCGTTTAGTAGAAGAAGGATTTCAGGTAGATATTGCTTCTATAAAAAAGGGAAAGATTAAGGGCAAACACGGATATGAAGTGGAAGCAAATTTATCTGTGGAGGATGTCAAACCAGAAGATTATGATCTTTTAGTTTTACCTGGAGGTAAGGCTCCTCAAGCGTTGAGATTAAATGAAAAAGTTTTAGAAATTGTTAGAGAATTTTATAAAAGTGGGAAGGTGATAGCAGCCATTTGTCACGGGCCACAGATTTTAATTTCAGCTGGGCTATTAAAAGGTAAAAAGGCAACATCTTACAAAAGTGTTGTGAAAGAGCTTAAAGACGCAGGTGTTTTATATGAAAACAGAGAGGTGGTTGTAGATGAAAACATAATAACTTCAAGGCAACCTACAGATCTTCCTTTCTTTATGAGAGAAATTTTAAAAAAATTTAAGAGAGGATAAAAGTTATGAAGGTTTTAATTGTCTATTACAGCACCTATGGAAATACTTATAAAATGGCTTTAGAGGTTGCTGAAGGAGTAAAAAGGGTGTCTGGTGCTGAGCCAGTAATAAGAACGGTGCCAGAGCTTATTCCTGAGGAGATAATAAATTCAAGAGAGGATATGAAAAGAGGTAAAGAAATGCAAAAGGATGTGCCATTAGTTACTCTTGATGATTTTAGAGAAGCTGGAGCTATTGCTTTTGGAACTCCTACCCGTTTTGGTGTGGTTTCTGCTCAGTTAAAAAATCAAATTGATCGTTTGGGTCCTCTGTGGCAGGAAGGGGCTTTAGAGGGAAAGCCTGCAGGGATTTTTGTTTCTACAGCTACATTACATGGTGGGCAGGAGATGACCATTTTTTCTTTACTTCCTGCTATTTTACACCTTGGAATGATTTTTGTAGGAGTTCCCTATTCAGTAAAAGAGCTTTTTACTACAAAAGGAGGAGGTTCACCTTACGGACCAGGACACATAGCAGGAACAGATAATTTAAGAGAACTTGATGAAGAAGAAAAAAGGATTCTTCAAGCCTTTGGAGAAAGATTAGCTTTAATCGGTCTTAAATTACAAAAATAAAATTTAAAACAATGAATAGACTATACAAAGCAAAGAGTCCTTATTTAAGAGAAGCTTCACATCAACCAGTTAACTGGTATGAATGGGGGAATGAGGCTTTTGAAAAAGCTAAAGAGGAGAATAAGCCAATTTTGCTTTCTATAGGTGGAAGATGGTGTCATTGGTGCCATGTTATGTCTAAAGAATGTTTTGAAGATGAAGAAATAGCAAAAATAATTAATGAAAAGTTCATAGCTATAAAAGTAGATAGAGACGAAAGGCCTGATATTGATAAAAGATATCAGGAAGTGGTAATAGCTCTTACAGGAAGATGAGGCTGGCCTCTAACAGCTTTTTTAACCCCTGATGGGAAAGTCTTTTTTGGAGGAACTTACTTTCCTCCTAAATCCAGATGGGGTATTCCTGGTTTTAAAGATATTCTTTTAAGAATTGCTGAACTTTGGGAAAAAGATCGTCAAGATCTTTTAAACTATGCCCAGCATATTTATCAAAATCTTACAGCTTTTTATCAAAAAGACTTTAAAGCCTCTCTAAATGAAAGTCTTCTTAAAAAAGGTATAGAAGCCTTGCTTTCTTATGTAGATTATACTCATGGTGGCATAGGAATGACCCCTAAATTTCACCATGCTAAAGCTTTTGAGCTTTTAATAACTCATCATTATTTTAATCCAAACAATAAGGTTCTTAAAAAAGCTATTGAAATTACCCTTGATAAAATGGCAAGAGGAGGAATTTATGATCAACTTTTAGGTGGATTTTTCAGGTATTCCACCGATCAGGAATGGTATATACCTCATTTTGAAAAGATGCTTTATGACAATGCCGAACTTTTACATTTATATTCCTTAGCTTATCAAGTTTACAGAAAACCTCTATATAAGAAAGTAGCTGAAGGCATACTGAATTATTACAAAACTTTTGGATCCAATCCTCAGGGAGGTTTCTATGCTTCTCAGGATGCAGATATAGGAGATTTGGACGAAGGAGGATATTATACCTTTTCCTTGGAAGAAATTAAAAAAATTTTAGAGCCTGAAGAATTTGAAGTCTTAGGACTATACTTTGATTTGGAATCTGAAAAAGCTATTCTTCCTCATTCTCAAAAATACGTTCTTTCCGTTGCCAGGGAAGAAGAAAATATTGCTAAGATTTTAAATAGACCTATTAATGAAATTCAGAATTTAATTGAGTCTGCCAAGAAGAAACTATTAAATTATAGGGAAAAGACAAGACCTAATCCGTTTATAGATAAAACTATTTATACTAACTGGAATGGACTTATGATAGAGGCTCTTTGTACTTATTGGAAGGTCTTTTCCGACGATTGGAGTAAAGATATGGCTGAAAAAACTGCAAGATATATTCTAAAAAAACATTATGACGGTATAAATCTTAAACATACTGAAGGAGTTGATGGTTTTTGTGAAGATTACTTCTTTTTTGTCAAAGGACTTTTAGCTCTTTTTGAAATAACCCAAAATACTGAATTTTTAGAAATAGCTGTAATTCTTACTGAAAGAGCTATAGAGCTTTTTTGGGATGAAGAAAATTGGGGATTTTTCGATAGAAATGAACCTGGAGAAGGGCTTTTAAGCATAAGAGTAAAAAATATTCAAGATGCTCCTGTTCAATCTTCAAACGGGGTGGCTCCTTATGTATTGTTACTTTTAGCAAATGTCTCAGAAAAGAGCAAATTTTTAGATTATGCAGAAATGAGTTTGCAAGCCTTTGCAAAACTTATAGAAAATATGCCAACCCTTTCTTATTCCTATTTTTTAAGTCTTTATGCGTATTTGAGAGGAATTTTCAAAGTGACTACTTCAGAATATTTTGAAGATGCTCTCAGGATTTTTCGTCCTTTCAAATTTGTTCTTTTTTCTCAGATTGAAGGTTTGGTTGTTTGCGAGGGAAAAGTCTGTCAAAAATATAAAACTCTATCTGAGCTTTTCGGAAAAACGGTTTATTAATTCAGCTTTTCAAAAATTTTATGCTATCATAGGTTATATGACGGAAAAATTTAATTTTTTAACTTCAGTTAAAGATTATATGAAGATGAAAAATTTTGAAAAATACTCCTCAAAAGAGATTTTAGAGTTCATTTATACTGAAAAGCTTATTGAAGAAGTGTTTGATTCTTTATGTAATCCCGATTCAACTGCTTTTGTAAAATTATTTTTAGATTCTGATGAAAAGGAAGAATTAAAATTAGCCAAAATATATATTTTACTTGCCATACTTGACGGATTTATAATAGGTCAATTAGAAAAGGAATTTAATGGGTATTGCGATAACCTAATAAAAGATGATATTAAATTAGCAGATGCTTTCATTCAGTTTGAATTTAAAAAATTAATAGAAGAGATTAGAGCAATAAGTTTTTGTATAGGTTTTCTAAGAGGAGTAGTTAATTCATTTGGTGTTAATCCAGATGAGTGGGTTCAAAATTTTAATAAAAGCCGTAACGAAAATCTTTTAAAAATGATTCACCAAACAAGCAATAAAATATTAGTATATTCTTTAAATTCCTCCTTAGCAGATTGACCTTCCATCTTAAAATGTTTGATTTTATTTTCTGTAATAATGTAAAGAGATTTGTTAGTTCAATTTTTATGAGAGCTGAAATATCTCTATTTGATTTCTGCCTTTTTCTTTAGCCTTGTATAGAGCTTTATCAGCAAGTTCTACCAATTTCTGAGAAGAAGAGAAAGTAAGGCCAGGATGCATAGTAAATATACCAAAACTTAGAGTCACTTTCTTATAAGGCGATGTTGGGTGAGAAAGATTAAGGCTGTCTAATAGATTTTTGATTCTTTCGCAAACCTTTCGAGCCCCTTTTTCATCGGTATGAGGTAAAATAATAACAAATTCTTCCCCTCCGTAACGAGCTACAAAATCTCCTTTTCTTAGCAATGCATCTTTTAAAATTTGGGCTATTTTTTTCAGAATTTCATCTCCCTTTTGATGACCATAAGTATCGTTGTAGGCTTTAAACCAATCTATATCACACATAACTACAGAAAGGGGATAGTTGTATCTCTGAGCACGTATTACTTCCTCACTTTGCCTTCTATCAAATTCTCTACGATTAAAAAGACCAGTTAAAGGATCAAAAATGGAAAGCTCTTTATATTTTTCGTAAAGTTCATCATATTTCCTTCCTACAATTAATGCAGGTATAATTCCTAATATAGCTATAAAAAGATAAATAAAGAAAAGATGGAAAATGTAACTTCTATCAATAGAGAAAGGAAGATATACGCTTAAACCACCTCTTATATCCCCTTCTTTATATCCCTGAGCTTGATGACATTGGAGACACTCTTTTTTAGTAATTAAAGGTGCCATGTAAAAAATGCGGGCTTTATAAACTTTAAATACTTCCTTTTTGCCTTTTTCAAATTCAAGAAGAGCCTTTTTTTCAAGGGGAGTTGGTTTGTTTTTAGGATTTAACGGTTTTAAGCTGGTAATTCTAATTTGAACACCCTTTTCTTTCTGGAATAACTCAGAAAGCTGTCTTGTCATATAGGCTGGATTGATTTTAGTAAGAGTTAAATTAGGAGAAACTTTTATATCTCTCAGAGGATCTTTAAGATAAGGATTTGGAGGAGTTTCTTTAGTTACAGGAACATATACTCCTTTGTGAAGGGCATTCCATTTACGAATTAATACAATAGCATGAAAGAGACTTCTTCCTGAGTTCAGTAATAATTCTTCCTGATGTTTTCTAAAATGATAGATTTCAAGCCCAAAAAAGAGAAAAACAAAGAATATCCAACCTATGATTATAAAGGTTAAAAATTTCTTCATTTTTAAAATTGAGATTTTAATATGTAAAAGAAAAAATACAACTTTACTTAAAAAATAAATCTATCTTAATAAGAAAGTTTTCTTTTTAAAAGAAAGAAGAGATTAGATAAATGATTATATGGCAAAAAATAATTTAGAATTTAAATGACAGAACAGAATTTTTGGAGGTGCCGGGGCCCGGAATCGAACCAGGGACACGCGGATTTTCAGTCCGCTGCTCTACCGACTGAGCTACCCCGGCAACCAAATATTAAAAATATTATATTTTTTTTTCTTGTCAACCTCGTTTTTATTAATTTATTATATCGCACTTATTTTTTATTCTCACTTTTGGCTCTTAAATAATCTTCCAGCAGTTCATTTATTAAATCTTTTACAGAAACGATTTCTTGAATTCTATAAGCATTGGCTCCAGCAAAAGCAAAACCTTCTTCTAAATTTCCTTTTTTAGCATTGGTAAGAGCCTTAGCAATGCAATATTTAACCTCTTTAAAATTGCAAGGTTTTAAACATTTCCATGCACACCTCGAAGGCTTCTTTTTGCCCTGATTGGCAATTTCTAAAAAATTATTTCTGATGGCTCTTCCTGGGAGTCCTACAGGACTTTCAATTATAACTATATCTTCTTTTTTAGCGTTTAAATATGCTTCTTTGAATTTAGGATGGGCATCGCATTCAAAAGTAGCTACAAATCTTGTTCCCATTTGAACTCCTGAAGCTCCCAAACTCAAAAATTTATAAATATCTTTCCCTGTAAAAATACCTCCAGCAGCTATAACAGGAACTTTTTTCTCAAAAACTATTTCAAACTTCTTTACAACCTCTATTACTTGGGGAATAATGCTTTCCAGATTATTTTTTGTATCATAAATTTGTTCCCTTTTAAAACCAAGATGTCCCCCAGCAAGCGGACCTTCTACTACTACTGCGTCTGGTATACGGTTATAGTGATTTGCCCAATATTTAAATATAAGTTCTGCAGCCCTTGCTGAAGAAACTATAGGAACAAAACAGGTGGAAACCTTCTGTATTTCTTCTTTACTTAAAGGAAGTTTAAGAGGGAGTCCTGCTCCCATAAATATAAGATCTATTTTTTCTTCTATAGCTGTTAAAAAAAGCTCATTAAAATCTGTTTGAGCAACTAATAAATTTAATCCTATAATTCCCTTAGATAGGCTTTTTGCCTTTTTTATTTCTCTTTTTAATGCCCGTTTGTTAGCTTCTTTAAAATTCTTTTCAAAATCCGGTTCAAGCATTCCTATGGCAGCTCCACCAATAACTCCTATACCCCCTTCATTAGCTACTGCTGAAGCAAGCTCGGATAAAGAGATACCTACACTCATTCCACCTTGAATTATCGGAATTTGTGCTTCAAATTCTCCGATTTTTAATTTGGGAATTACTTCTTTTATCATATTTCTCGAAACGATTATAAATGATAAAGAATTATTTTAGACAACTTATTAAATGTCCCAATTTTTCTTTTTTGGTTTTTAAATAATTGTAATTTTCTGGTCTTGGCGGTATTTCAAGGGGAACTCTTTCTACTACTTTCATTCCGTATCCTTCAAGTCCTACTATTTTTCTCGGATTATTAGTCATAAGTCGCATCTGTCTTACTCCAAGGTCTCTTAAAATTTGAGCTCCAATTCCGTAATCTCTCAGATCTGGCTTAAATCCAAGAGCTAAATTGGCTTCTACCGTATCTTTACCTTCATCTTGAAGTTTATAAGCTTTAAGTTTATTTAAAAGCCCTATGCCTCTTCCTTCCTGTCTGAGATAAAGAATGACGCCTTTACCCTCTTTTGAGATCAATTCCATAGCCTTTTTTAATTGAGGACCACAATCACATCTTAGAGAACCAAAAACGTCTCCTGTAAGACATTCAGAATGAACCCTCACTAATACAGGACTTTCATCTATTTCTCCCATTACCAAGGCTATATGTGTGGCATTATCAATAAAATTTGAATATGCAATAAGTTTAAAAACTCCGTATTGGGTTGGAAGATAGGTTTCAACTTCTCTTTTTACCAAACTTTCTTTTTTAATTCTATAAGCAATTAAATCCCTTATGGTAATAATTTTCAGACCATGTTCTTGTGCAAACTTTTCAAGGTCAGGAAGCCTTGCCATAGTTCCGTCATCTTTCATTATTTCACAGATAACTCCAGCTGGTTTAAGACCAGCAAGTCTTGCAAGATCAACTGCTGCTTCAGTATGTCCAGCTCTTACAAGAACCCCTCCTTTTCTTGCTATAATAGGAAAGACATGTCCAGGTGTTATAAAATCCTGAGGTTTGCTGTTTTCATCAATTACAAGTTTAATAGTGTAAGCTCTATCATAAGCTGAAATACCAGTTGTAATTCCATGCCTTGCATCTATGGATACTGTGAAAGCTGTGCCAAAGGGGTCAACACCTCTTCTTGGTTGCAGAGGAAGTTCTAATCTCTCGGCTGTTTCAGGAGTTATAGCTAAGCAAATAAGCCCTCTTCCATATTTTGCCATAAAGTTTATAGCTTCCGGAGTTACCTTTTCTGCTGGTAATACAAGATCACCTTCATTTTCTCTATCTTCATCATCAACAACAATTATCATCTTTCCATTTTTAATGTCTTCTAATGCTTCCTCAATAGAACTAATAGGCATAAAACTTTCCTCCCAGATTGTGTGTTGGTTAAAAAAGATATGCTATTATAATAATTCTATTAATCTTTTTGCCAAGAGTAAAAATGAAAAAAATTGAAAGCATTACTCAATCAGCCACATCGGTTACCATTGCAGTTTTTATAAGTAGAATTCTCGGACTTATAAGAGAACAGGTTCTTGCTTATTTTTTCGGAGCAGGAAGGAGTATGGATGCCTTTGTTGTAGGATATAGAATTCCCAATCTCTTAAGAGATCTTTTCGCTGAAGGAGCTCTTGGCTCAGCTTTTGTTAAAGTTTTTAGCTCAAGCCTTGAAAAAGAAGGAAAAGAAAAAAGTTTTAGAGTAGCTCAAACACTTATTTCTAACTTTTTAATAATTCTTGTAGCAGTAGTTATTTTGGGAATAATTTTTGCAGACACAGTAGTATCTCTAATTGCACCTGAATTTAAAAAGGACCTTTATAAGTTTTCCCTTACAACAAGACTTACTCAAATAATGATGCCCTTTCTTTTGTTTATAAGTTTGACTTCTATTCTTGCAGGAATGTTAAATTCTTTTAGGATTTTTTTTCTTCCTGCTTTATCTTCAGGGCTCTTTAATTTAGTATCTATTATCATAGGAGTTGCAGGTTATTACTTACTTGTAAAGATGAAGATTGAGCCAATTTATGCTATGGCATTTGGAGTCACCCTGGGCGGTCTTTTTCAGGTTCTCTTCCAATACCCTTTAATTAAAAAAAAGGGCTTTTCTTTTTCTTTTTCTCCGGATTTCAAAAATGAGGAATTTAAAGAGGTTCTCAGGCTTATTTTTCCTGTAATATTAGGGCTTTCAGCAGTTCAGATAAATATATTTATTAACACCTTTTTTGCTACTTCCTGCGGAGAAGGAGCTGTTTCTTGGTATTCCTATGCTTTTAGAATTATGTATGTTCCTCTCGGATTGTTTGGGGTAGGACTTTCTCAAGCGCTTTTACCAGAACTTTCTCGCCAGATTGCAAAAAACGATTTTATCTCAGCTAAGGATACCTTTTTCAGAGCTTTAATCGTATCTTTAAGCTTATCTATACCCTCTGCGATAGGCCTTTTTATTCTTTCAAAACCTTTAATAGGGGTTCTTTTCGAAAGGGGAAAATTTACTTTTTATGATACTGTGAAAACTGCAGGAATTCTTCAGGTTCTTTCCATAGGGCTTCCTTTTTACGGACTTTCTAAAACAGCAGTGCCTTTGTTTTATTCTTTGGGAAAAACTATTATTCCTGCTTTAGGAAGCATTATAGCAGTCATTACAAATGTAGTAGTTATCCTTTTAACTATAGAGAAAATGGGAATTAATGGAGTAGCCTTAGGAACAAGTTTATCTCTTCTTTTTCAAGCAATTTTTTTGCTCTCTATAGCAAGTTATAAAATGGGGAAACCTGATTTTAGATTTTTATTAAAAAGCGCTTTTACTCTTATTTTGGCAAGTTCGGGTTTGATAGGAGTGTTAAAGATTATAGATATTATAACGTTTTCACGGATTTTAAAAATTTTTTTAAGTATTCCCTTGGGAGCTACTGTATTTATTATAATTTGTAAAATTTTTGGACCAAAGGAAACCTATATGTTTTTTGAGAGGTTTCTGAAAATTTTTAAAAGGGGTTGACAATTTTAAAAGTTCTTTAATCCTTAAAGGATTAAAGTTTAAAAATAGAGGTTGTAAAAATTAATACGGTTTTAGATTTTGCTATTCCAGAGAAGATAAAACTTTTAAAAACTTTATACGATTATGTAGATAATACCTATAAAGCCTATCCACTTTCCTGCAGACCGGGATGCAGTCTTTGTTGTACTCAGAGAATTTTTGCAACCTCTATAGAGATTTACTATCTTCTTGATAGCCTTTCTGAAAAAGATTTGGAAAAAGTTTTATCAACCGAAAATTATCCTCGTCCCAGACTTACACACAATCAAATTCTTCTATGTTATAGAGAAGGTTCAGAGCCTCAGCTTGAAGATTTTCCTGAGAAATTGGAGCCTTGTCCCTTTTTAACAGAAGAGAACCTATGCAAAGTTTACGAGAGAAGACCACTTATGTGTCGCATTACGGCTTCTGCCATTCCCTGCGAAAAAGGTTATGCTGAACTTCCGCCTTTTTTATTTCAGATAAGCACTATTTCTCTTCAACTTGTTGAAAACATAGATCTTGGCGGAGTCTATGGAAACATGCTTGATTTATTGAAATTTTTATACGAATACAAAAAGGGCTCAGCAGAAGAGATTCCCCATTATCTTTTAAATACAGTTGATGTGGATGAACTTCCCATTTTGCCTGAAGAAAAGGAATTAAAAAAATGGGTGGGAAATTTATATAGAACACCTGTAGAAGAGGAAATTACCTTTAGAGACCTTTTACAGAATCTAAGAGAAGAATTTAAAAAGTATGAAGCTTTAAGTTTTTTAAGAGAGATTTTTTAAAAATGTATGAAGGAAAAGTGGTTTTAAATCGGAAAGAGGTAAAAAATATCTACTTACTTGGTTTTAAAGCATCCGAAAATATTTTAAAAAAATTCAAGCCCGGGCAATTTTTAAAGATAAAAATAAATAACAGAACAGATCCTCTTATTCCGAGACCTTTTACTGTTCACGAAATTGAAAGAGACATCATATATATCCTTTATCAGGTAGTAGGGAAGGGGACTAAGGCTTTAAGCAAGCTTAAGAAAGGAGAAACTTTAGAATTTTTGGGACCTCTTGGTAAGCCCTTTCCTAAATTAAAAAAATATATAATTTGCGCAGGAGGTATAGGAATAGCAGGATTTGGCTTTTTACTTAAAAAAGGTATTGATGGAGAAGGGTATTTTCCTCCACAAAAAATATTTTACGGGGCAAGGACAAAGGAAGAACTTGCAAGGCTCTCTTATTTTAGAAAGTTTGATATTCCCTTAGTAATTTCCACAGATGATGGGTCTAAAGGTTATAAAGGATTTGTTACGGATCTTGTTGAGGAAGAGCTTAAGAAAAATCCCATAACTATTTTAGCCTGTGGTCCCAAACCTATGTTAAAAAAAGTGGCAGAGATTGGAGGAAAATATAAGGTAAAAACCTATTTGGTTATGGAAACTTTTTTAGCCTGTGGAACTGGCTTTTGTATGGGATGTGTGCTTCCTTTAAGAAACGGAAATTATACCCATTTATGTATAGATGGACCAAGTTTTCAGGCAGAGGAGATAGATCTTGGATTTTTCGGTTAATTTCGGGCTTCTTAAAATAAAAACTCCTTTAATGCTTGCTTCAGGCACTTGGGGATTGGGTGAAAATTTAGAGAAGTTTTTTACGAAAAAAGAAATAAAAGAAAATGTGGGAGCTTTTGTTACAAAAGGAATTTCTGTTAATCCCAGAAAAGGAAATCCTCCTCCCAGACTTTTTGAAACACCTTGCGGGCTTATAAATTCTATAGGAATTGAAAATCCAGGGATAAAAGAATTTAAAAAGACCTATCTTCCAAAGATTAAAAAATTCGGTGTTCCCATTATTGTAAACCTTTATGGAGAAAAAATTGAAGATTTTTTGCAACTTTCTGAAGAACTTAAAGAGGAAAAAATAGAAGGACTTGAACTTAATATTTCCTGTCCGAATGTAAAAAAAGGTGGTGTTTACTTTTCTTATGATCCCAAGATTGTGGAAGAACTTGTTAAAGAAGTTAGAAAAGTCTGGGAACGATTCTTAGCCGTTAAACTTTCACCAGTTGGTCCTGTGTATGAGATAGCTGAGGTATGTGAAAAAAGCGGTGCAGATGCTTTGGTTGTTGCCAATACTTACCCAGCTTTAGCTGTGGTCAGTATTAAACCTTTTAAAATTTTGCAGGGTGGACTTTCGGGTCCTGCTATAAAACCTCTTACTCTGCGTTTGGTTTTCGAAATATCTCAAAAAATAAAAATCCCTGTTATAGGATGTGGAGGAATTTTTTCCGGAAAAGATGCCTTGGAGTATTTACTCTGCGGTGCAAAGGCTTTTCAGGTAGGAACTGCCAATTTAGTAGATCCCAGAGCGGTAATAAAAATTATAAGAAAGTTAAGGGAGCTTAAAAATGGCTTATGTGATAAGGGCACTTCCTGTTAATAAAAATTTTAGAGCCTTTGCTGTAGAGTGTAGGGATGTAGTAGAAGAGGTAAGAAAAATTCAGGGATTAAGCCCCGTTGCTTCAGCTGCTCTTGGGAGAGCTCTTGCAGGAGTTGCCCTTCTTTCGGCAGATCTCAAAATTGGGAAAATACTTCTTCAAATAAGTGGCGGGGGACCCTTAGGTGAAATACTTGCAGAGTGAGATTATCA
>DAIQAS010000010.1:0-22675 GCA_036781525.1 Thermodesulfobacterium sp.
TGGTTAGATATGCTTCCCATTTTTAATTCCTATTTCTTAATAGTTGACTCCTTTACAGAGTTTTTATTTTCTAAATTAAAAGCCTCATGTAAAGATCTTACTGCCAGTTCTGTGTATTTTTCATCTATTACACATGATACTTTAATTTCCGAAGTAGAGATCATCATAATATTTATACCATGTTTTGCAAGAGTTTCAAACATTTTAGTGGCTACTCCTGGATGGGTTCTCATTCCTGCACCAATTATAGAAACTTTGGCTATTTTATCATCTCCTTCTATTCTTTCTGCTCCCAGCTTGTTTCCCACTTCTTCCATTATTTTTAAAGCCTCTTTATAGTCTATTCTTGGGACAGTAAAAGTTATATCGGCTTTTCCATCAGGACGAGCTGTTTGAATTATCATATCAACCACAATTCCTCTTTCTCCTATAGGACCAAAAATTTGTGCAGCAACTCCTGGTCTATCAGGAACTCCATAAATACTTATACGGGCTTCATTTCTATTATAGGTAATCCCTGAAACTAATACCTTTTCCATCTCCTCATCCTCCTCGGTTATTAAGGTGCCTTCTGAATTGGTAAAGCTTGATCTTACCACAAGGGGCACCTTATAAATCATTGCAAGCTCAACCGAGCGCATTTCAAGCACTTTAGCACCACTGCTTGCCATCTCAAGCATTTCTTCATAAGAAATTTTTTTAAGCTTTCTTGCATTACTTACAATTCTTGGATCAGCGGTAAAAACGCCTTCCACATCAGTATAAATTTCACACAGATCAGCTTTTAATGCTGCAGCAAGGGCAACTGCTGTGGTATCAGATCCTCCTCTCCCAAGAGTGGTTATATCTCCGTTTTCTGTAACACCCTGAAATCCGGCAACTACCACTATTTTTCCTTCAGAAAGTTTCTCTCTTATTTTATCAACCTTTACCTCTTTTATTTTTGCCTTGGTAAAAAGATCAGTAGTAAATATGGGAATCTGGTGTCCTAAAAATGCAATGGCAGGATACCCAAGGCTATGTAGTGTGATAGACAATAAGGCAGAGCTTACCTGCTCACCTGTTGAAACAAGAAGATCAAATTCTCTCAGGGGTGGGTCTTCTGTAATTTGTTTAGCAAGATTTATAAGTCTGTCTGTTTCTCCTGCCATAGCAGAAACAACCACAACAAGATCGTGTCCCTGTTTTTTGTAACTTATAATTCTCTCAGCTACAGCCCTTATTCTGTCTAAATTAGCAACTGAGGTTCCGCCATACTTTTGAACTATCAACATAGGCTACTCCTTTTTCCCCCAAATAGGGTCTTCTCCAAATCTATCAAACCACCATTCTTCAGGACTTGAACTTACTTCTTCTGGAGTTTCTAAATTAATAATGTAATTATCACAGTATTCCATAAGAAGTTCATAAGCATAATTAAGTTTTTTAATCAACTCTTCACTTCCTCCGTGATCAGGATGATACTCTTTAGCCAGTTTTCTGTAATTTTCAATAATTTCTTTCCTGGTAGTTTTTTTAGGAAGTTTCAAAATTTTTCTTGCTTCTTCAAGCTTTTCCCATTTACCTTTTAGAGACATCTTAAAAATTTTAAAATAGTTTTAGAAAAAAAACAAGAACAAGCCTAAATAAAGAGACATAAAAATTATGGACGACAAAAAGGATAATACCACCAATAAGGATAACACCAATAGCAGGGTAAGGGAGGATATTCCATCGGAATTCTTATTTCTTCTTTCCAGAGGTGAAATGTTTTACCTTCAATAACTGGGAATTTATAAGGTCTTTCTCCTATTTTTCCACCCCTTAGCTCCTTAAAAATTCCTGCAACGGTAATGAGTCTTCCGGGAGCATAAATTGCACAGTCTAAGAATTTTGGAGTTTCCATTAAAAATCTACCCTCGGAATCAGTGTCTGCCTTGGGTTTACCATTCTGGTCTAAAGGGAATTCAACTATTTCAAGGATTGTGGAATTTTCTTTATTAAAGCAGTTTACAATTCTTCCGCCCCAGAGGAGGTTAAGATTTTTATAATTTTCAGGGGAGGATAAAACTTAAGAAAGAGTAATATCTTTTTTAACTGGAATTTCACTAAATTCTTTCGGCAGGGTTGCACATCCCTGGATTATAAGGACTAAACTTAAGGTTAACAAATACCAAATAAGCATTTTAAAAAATTTTAAACCTACAGAGTTTCTTTTCAAGGTTATTACAACATAAAAATAAAAAAATTTAACAATTTATTAATATTATCTTAACAAAAGTTTAATTTTAATTATAAAAAAATTTTTAAAATAGCAAAAAGGGGGTAAATATGAGAAGAAAGTATTTTATAAGAGCAACTGTTTTAAGTTTGATAGCAAGTTTTATATTAAATTCTTATGGCTTGGCAGAGGAGAAGAAAACTGAGGAATTGCCAGAGGTTGTGGTTAAGGGAGAGAGGATTATTGTTCCCACCAAAGAGACCGCGGAGACTGTATATACAGGAGTTGAGGTAACTAAAGAAGGTATTGAAATTTCTGGTGAAAAAGGCAAGGGTAGTGTTTGGGAAGCGATTAGTATTATTCCAGGAGTAGTTTTTGAAAGTGTAGATCCTGCTAATCTGGCAGCTGAACAGTCAAATATAAGAATAAGAGGAGTGAGGGGATATCTTGGAGGAATGACTGTTCAGGGGGTTCCTAATTATGGTGGGAATCCTATAGGTCCAAGGGCTTATATCTATGATCTTGAAAATTTTGAAAGTATTGCAGTTTATAAAGGAGCTATTCCGGTTGATCTTGGAGCCGGGGTTGGTAATAGAGCTGGGCTTATTGAACTAAGACCAAAATGGGCTGATGAAAAATTTGGATTTAAGCTTAAAGGGGCTTATGGGAATTTTGATTATAAAAGGATATATACAAGAATTGACACCGGAAAAATTACACCTCTTAACACCCGTTCAAGCATAGCATACTCTTATGCAGAAAGTGACAAATGGAAAGGTCCTGGAAGACTCGGACCAAGACACAACATAAATTTTACCTTGGTTCAGCCCCTGAGTAAAAATTTAGAAATAAGATTTTTAACCAATTTCAATGAAATTGAATATGATCAATATAGATATCTTAGCTACGATCAGGCAAGAGATGTTTCAGAATATAGAAGACTTGACTATAATGAGGATTTGACAGGTAATCCCAACCAAGATTGGTTATATTATAAATATAATAAAGCTAAACATATAAATAGAGATTACATGGGTTTTGTAGATTTTAAACCCAATGAGAATTTAAAATTCAGCTTAAAGGCCTATTATTTAAATGAGGATGCAAAGATCTGGGGAGGTATATCCAAGCTTCAAGGGAAACCAGGTGTTCAGAAAAGGACAAGGGATATTGAAAAAAAAGGCCTTATTCCTGAAGTATGTCTTAATTTTAAAGGAGTGAATCTGGTTTTGGGATATCAGTATGAGGAAGCAGATATGAAAATTTATGCAGAAAATTACTGGATTGAGAACGGAACACTTACTTATAGGGGCTATGGGATTTTGGCAACAACTGGCAAGACTTACATAAGTAGTCCTTATGCTAAATTAGCAGGAAGTTTTGGCAATTTTAACTGGCAGGCCGGGATAAAATATTTTAGGTTTAAGGATGCAGATAGTATTGGATATGCAAGCAAAATTGTTAATGGTACACATATTCTTGAAAGAGCGCCAGATCTTGATAGGGAAGGCAGGGTCTATGATATTTGGCTTCCTACTGCTGGAGTCTCATACAGTTTCACTCCAAACCTTGAAATTTACGCAAGCTACGGTAAAAATTTTATTAGACCTTATGCTTATATGCCCATTATTAACACTTATAATCGGTTGAGAACTCAGTTTCAAGCAGCAGGAATAACTTTAAATGATCTTTTTAAAGGTTATGATATTGAAAGGTCAGATAATTATGATCTTGGTCTAAGATTTAGGCATGAACTTATAGAGATAACTCCAACTATCTTCTACTCCAAGCATAAAAAGCTTTTAACTACCATTTCTGACCCAAGAGTTACCGACACCTCTACAGGAAAGCCCGTGAATTATCAGCAAAACATAGGTGAAGCTACAGGATATGGTTTTGAGTTAAGTGTTAATTTGAGACCTGCCAAAAATTTAACCTTTTTTGTAAATCCTACTTATGTTCATCTTACCTACGACGAAGACATAACCTATGCAGGAAATACTCTTGATACAGAGGGAAAACAGGTAGTTGATGTGCCAAGATGGAGTGCTATCGCAGGTATAATATGGAAATACCGCAACTTTACAGTTACTCCTATAGTAAGATATGTAGGTAAAAGATATGGGGACGCAGAGCATGCTGAAAAAATTCCTTCTTATGTAGTATGTGACCTAAGAGTAAGCTATGAAAGAGAGAAATTTTACAGTTTAAAAGACTTTAGAGCAGGATTTGAGATAGATAATCTTTTTGATAAAAAGTATATTTCTGTTATAAATGCAATGGATGACGCAGTATCCGGAACAAGTTATGGAGTGGGGGCCCCTTTTTCTGTTAAGGCTTTTATAAGTTTTAGTTTTTAAGGGGGTTATTATGCGAAAAATGGCTATTTGCGGAAAAGGAGGAACTGGCAAAAGCTTTTTAACTTTTGGAATGGCAAAAGTTCTTTTAGGGAAAGGGTATAAAGTGGTAGTTTTTTGGATTTGATGAATCTCCAAGAGATTTTATGGAATTTATTGGAGGGGGAAGGCCTTTATAGAAAAATTTAAGGAAAAATTAAAAAGCGGGGAAGGTGGAAGATTTATCAAGGAGCTTTAGAAGGAAAATTTTCCGAAAATAGCAAAGTTTTTAGAGAAATAGAAGATTTTGTAAATACACTTCTATAAAAGAGGGGGACAATATGAAAAAATGGGGAATTAAAATTCTGGTTTTGGTTTTTATTTTAATAACAAGCTCTTCTTCTCTTTATGCTTCAGGGCTTTATCTTGTAAGCACAGGTGTGGGGGATGTGGACAACCTCACTTTAAGAGCTTACGAGATTATTAAAAAGGCTGATGTTATCTTTTGCAGTAAGTGGACCTGTGAGCGAATGAAAGATTTAATAAAAGGAAAAGAGATTTACGATGCAGGTTTTGGAATTTTTCATCTTTTTTATAAAAAAGATGAAACTGAAACAACTTCTAAGTTTAAAATAAGATCTCATAAATTTAATATAGAAGAAAAGAAAAAAGAGCTTGAAAGGATAACCCAAATTATAAGGGATACTATAAGGCAGGGAAAAACTGTTGCGGTTCTTGAAGATGGAGATCCCACTATTTACGGACCTCATATCTGGTATATGGAAGCCTTTAAGGATTTAAATCCAGAAATTGTTCCAGGTATTAGCTGTTTTAATGCAGCAAATGCTGCTATAAAAAGAAGTATTACAAACGGAAAAGCAAGAAGTGTAACCCTTGTTTCAGGTTTTTCAGACCTTGAAAGCCTTGCTAAAACAGGAACAAACCTTGTTCTTTTTACTATGAGAATACAAGATATTACCGAAGTTTTGAAAAAACTTGAAAAATATTATTCTCCAAAAACTCAGGTAATATTTGTGCTTTACGCAGGTTATAAAAATAAAGAAAGGGTAATAGCTGGGACTTTTGAAAATATTTATGAAAAAATTAAAAATATAGAACTTCCTTTTGAATATCTGGTTTACATAGGAGATTTTGGTGAAATCTAAAAGTCTCTTTCTATCTGATTCTGAAAGTTTATCTTTAAAAAGAGAGGTTGGGCTTTTCTCTGCAGTTATGCTTGTTGTGGGGAATACCATAGGAACAGGGATTTTTACCACCTCCGGTTTTATCATAAAAGAACTTTACGACCCAGGGTCGCTACTTTTAGTTTGGCTTTTGGGTGGGTTGATAGCCCTTTTTGGGGCTTTAAGTTATGCAGAACTTGGTAAGATGTTTCCGCGATCAGGTGGAGAATATGCCTTTTTAAAAGAAAGTTTTGGCAATGCCTTTGGATTTCTTGCTGGTTGGATTTCCCTTGTGGTTGGATTTTCAGCTCCTATTGCAGCAACAAGTATTGCTTTTTCAAAATACTTTTTAGAGCTTTTACATTTACCTAAATCTGAAACTTTTGTAAAGTTTTTGGCAGTTTTAATAATTCTTCTTTTCTCTTTTATACATGTTCAGAGGATAAAAATTGGAGCAAATTTTCAGGCAGGACTTACAACTTTTAAAGTGCTATTTCTTTTGGTCTTTCTTTTAGCAGGATTTGTGAGTCTTAAAGAGAATTTTAGTAATTCTTGGACATTAAGTCTAAATTTCAAAAAAGAGTCTCTTTTTAGTTTTGGTTTCCCTGTTTCTCTTATTTATGTAATGTATGCTTATAGCGGTTGGAATGCTGCAACCTACATAGGAGAAGAAATCAAAAATCCTCGTAAAAATATCCCTTTAGCCCTTCTTTTAGGAGTTTTGGTGGTTACAGTTTTGTATCTTGGAACAAACCTTCTTTATGTGAAAACACTTTCTTTTGAAGAAATGTCTGGAGTTATTGAGATAGGAGCAAAAACTGCAGAAAAGATTTTTGGAAAAGAACTTTCTTTTCTTTTTACTACAGGTATAACTTTGGGACTTCTCTCGGTTCTCAGTGCGATGATAATTGCAGGACCAAGAGTATATTATGCTATGGCAAGAGATGGTGTATTCTTTAAAATTTTTGCCAAACTACATCCTGAAAAGAAAACTCCAGTTTTCTCCATTTTTCTTCAGGCAGTAATTGCTATTTTTATGGTGTTAACCTCAACCTTTGAAGCTCTTCTTCTTTATATAGGATTTACTTTGTCTTTATGTGCAAGTTTAACGGCTGCAGGTCTTATAAAACTTAAGAAAAAATTCGTTTTTTCCGCTTTTATTTTTATATTGGCAAATCTTTGGATGGTTTTTTTTACTATGATAACCAAGCCTTTAACTCTTTTAGCAGGATTTTTAACTCTTTTAGCAGGATTTTTGCTGTATCAATTTAGATTTCAAAACAAAAGGGGGTAAGAATATGAGGAAAATGGTAAAAAGCTTTGTTTTAGCTATTTTAGCTATATTTTGGCTTATAGGTGCTGGTTTTTGTCATATGCTCTGGATAGAAAAAGAAGATGGGAAATTTAAGGTATTTTGGGGGCATAAAGGGGAAGTGCAAGCTTATGATCCAGGCAAAATAGAAAAAATTAAAGCCTTTGACGAAAAAGGAAGGTATTTAAAACTTAAAAAAGAAGTGATAGAAAATTTCCTTGTACTTTTAAGTGATAAAAAGCCTTCACTTATTCTTGCCTCCATGGAGGGGGTTTATTTGGTTACTACACCTGAAGGAAGAAAGAGGATGGATAAAATTGAAGCTCAGAAAAAGGGTTTGCAGGTAGTAGAAAGTTTTTATGTGCTTCAGGCAACAAAGGCAGTTTTCGCTGACTCAGCGGTTTTAAAAAAGTCTGTAGGGTTAAAGCTTGAACCAGTTTTTGTTAAAAGTCCTTATGAAGGAAAAGACGAAATAGTGATTAAAGTTTTTTACGATGGGAAACCTGCTGAAGGAGTAACTATTTTAAATCCGTATCATAAGGAATTGGCTAAAACTGATGCTAATGGTATGGCTAAAATTAAGGTAGAAGACCTAAAAATGAAAGAAGGGTATTATGCTCTTGTCTGTTTTTATAAAGTAAGGATTTCCGACCCAAAAGCAGATTATCTTTGGTGTATAACTTCTTTAACCTGGCAAAAGTAAGTATTTAAAACGAATTTTAGGAGGTAAGGTTTGAGAAAACTGATGAATTTAATAACCATGTCCTTATGGTATTTTATTTTTTGCCCAAATCTTTTTGCTCATGAGGTAAATTATCAGGTAAAGGGGGCACAAGGGATTTGTGTTAGCTTCTTTTTCGCAGGTGGAGAGCCGATGAACTATGCAGAAGTTGAAGTTTATGCACCCAATGAAGAGATAGTTTTTCAGAAAGCAAGAACTGACAAAAATGGAATTTTTTGTTTTATGCCAGATAAAGCAGGAACTTGGAAAATTATTACAAAAGGTGAGACAGAACACGGAATGCACGGAGCTAAAGTAGAAATTAAAATAAAAGAAGATCTAAGCATAGAAGGTTTTAAAAAGCCCCTTGTTGCTACTCATACTAAGGTTTTTATTGCTTTGGGAGTCGTAGGCTGGCTTGTTGGACTTGTAGGAATTTATATGTGGTTTAGAAGCTTGAAGATAAATTAATAGATGTCATCCTTAAAGAAAGTTTTTTTGTACTTTTTACCATTCCTGATAGAAGTAAAGATTGGTTAAATCAAGCGTTAAGAGATTTAGAACATGCTAAAAATTATCGTTAGAGCATAAAAATCAGGAATTACCTATAGAAGTTCCTTTTGAACTTATAGAAAAAGCAAAAGTCCTTGATATGTATTATATACCAACGAGATATCCTAATGGTTTCCCAGAAGGAGCACCTTTTTAAGTTGAAGAAGTTTTTAAAAATTGAGTTTTAAAACTTTAAAAGAGAATCATGCAAAAATTGGCTATTTTGGTTCTTATGCTCGGGAGATAGGTAATAGGATTTTAAAAACCCTTGAGGCTGTTAAAAGGTTTGTGAAAAATTTACCCATCATAGAAATTCTCACTAAGTATGATTTTCTGTCAATCCACGTCAGCTTTCATCTTTTGTTATGTGTGCTAATTATGGAGGAGAAAGTTTTAATAATGTAGTTTTTACCTCGGAAAGCTGGAGACCAGATAATTGTATTAAGTTGATAAATCTTTCAACAAAAAACATAAGAAAACAGCCTGGAGATTATATCTTTACTTTTACTGTATCCTGTGATATGTTTCTTGAAATGGGGAATAACATATAGGGAAGCTTTTTAGAAAGACCGTTTGGCAAGTCTTTTTAAAAATTTTTTATGGAAAGAAAAATTATAAAAGAAGTTATAGAGAGAATATTTAAATCTGCAAATGTGGAAATTGATAAGCTTATTCTTTTCGGATCAAGGGCAAGGGGAGATTACAAAAAATATAGTGATTGGGATTTACTTATTGTTACCAAAAGGGAACTTCCAAGAAAGGATAGACAAAAATTAGCTTATTTAATTCGTAAGGAACTTGCTGAATATTTTATTGATGGAGATATTATAATTAAATCTGAAAATGAAATTGAGAAAAGAAAAGATGTCATTGGAAGTATAATAAAAAGTGCAGTCAAAGAAGGAGTTATATTGTGATTAACGAAGAAGTTAAAAAGTGGCTAATAAAAGCTATAAATGATTATAAAAGTGCCCAAAAACTTTTAGCTCAACCTGAAGAGGAGGTTATTACTGATACAGCATGTTTTCATTGTCAGCAAGCTGTAGAAAAAATGCTCAAAGCATTTTTGATTAATCATAATATTGAGTTTGGCAGAACTCATTCAATTGAATATTTAATATTTAATCAAGCTTTGCAGTATCATTGATAGAGATTTTGAAAATTTATACAAAATAACCGAAGGACTAACTGAGTATGCTGTAGATGTAAGATATCCCGAGGAATTTTATATTCCCTCTGTAGAAGAAGCAAGAGAAGCTTTTTCTGTAGCAACCAAAGTAAAAGAATTTGTGTTTAAAAAGTTAAAAATAAATGAAAATGATTTAAAATAAACTAATTAAAATACTCGCTTTCTTTAAAAACTTCGGCTGTAAAAAGATAAATTTTTGCATCGGGATCTTTGTAACAATCTGGTAAAAGGCCAGCTTTTAAACAAACATGTTCTAAAAAAGTTTTTTTATCCCAGCCATATTCTACAGGGACTTGGGGAAGTAAAACCCCTCTGTGAATACCTTTTATTAAATAAACTCCGTGTTTACCTACTTCAACCTCCTCAAAGGTACCAGGTTTTAAAGGAGAAAGAACAGAAATTTCTATTTCAATAAAAGGTAATTCTTCAGCTTGTAGAGGAGGAAATCTTGGATCTTCAAAAGCAGCAGATATTGCCATTTTCTGAATACCTTCGTAAAGAGGATATAGGGGTTCAAGAACCCCTATACATCCTCTTAAGTGACCTTCCTTTAAAAGAGTGACAAAAACACCTCTTTTTTCCCAAAGGTTTTTATACTCCTTGGGTGGAAGAACCTCCTCTTTTTTGTCAAGAAAATGGTTTTCTAAGGTTTTTCTTGCAAGTTTAAGAGAAAACATTTTTTCTTCGGTTTTAAGCATATTTTAAAATTTACTCATTATATAAGTATCATTTAATAATCCAGTAATCATTTCTCCATCTGGAAATACGAAGGTGGGTGTTCCAGTTACTTTAAGTTCATTAATGAGATAATTAATGTTATCTTCTATTTTTTTCTTTCCGCTTTCACACTGATTGGAACTTTTATAACCTTCCATAAGTTCTTTAAAGCCTTTTTTATCACAAACAATTGCAATAGACTTATCTTTAGCCTCTTTATGAAGCACTTCAAGAGGTAATAAAATAACTTTTACTGTAATTTTTCCTTCCTTTACCAATCTATCCAAGATACTTTCTGCCCTTTTACAGACAGGACAGTCAGGATCACTTATAAAATAAACAACATTTTTTGAATTTCCATAAACTATATCTACCATTTTATCGAGCTTGGAAAGTTCTTCCTTGGAAAGCACTCTTTTATTTATAGCTTGAAGTTTTTCCTGAGTTAAATTTCTTAGATTTTTAATATCAAGAATATTCCCGCTAACTATGTATCTACCATTAGAATCTATATAAAACAATCCCTTTTTAATATCAGAAAGCTTAACTATAACTTCACAAAGTCCAGGAACGGGGCTTTCTTCAATATTTTCAATTACTATTCCTGGCTGAATTGCATCAAGACTTTTCTTTACATCCTCTTTTTTGGGGCAATTTTTTAAAGAGCTCCCCACATTGTTACATGCAATAAATAAAAAGAGGCTTAGAAAAACTAAAAAAATACTCTTAAACTTTAAAGTGTTTAGATTTTTCACGGCAAGACCTCCTTAATTAGATTATTTATAACTTTAAAGTTCCTTTATAATAAAGTGTTCTAAGGAATACCTTCCTGCTCTTTTGCTTTTATCGTTAGGATAACCTACAGCTATAAGAGCACACATTTCGTATTCCTCTTTCGGTAAACCAAGCACCTCTTTTACTTTATCCTCATTTCTTAAAATTTCACCAAGCCAGCAAGTTCCAAGCCCCAGGGCATAAGCAGAAAGAAGCATATTTTGAATACAGGCTCCTGCTGATTGGTGATCTTTTATCTGATGATACATGGTCTCTTTATGAAGAAAAACTCCAATTAATACAGGTGCGTTTTTTACTATTTCTTTGTATTTAGTAAGTTCTGAAATTTTCTTTTTAACTTCTTCAGACCAGATAATGACAAATCTCCAGGGTTGATTATTAAGCCCTGAAGGAGCCCATATTCCAGCTTCTATAATTTTAAGTATTTTTTCTCGATCAGGGATTTGATCTAAATATCTTCTTACACTTCTTCTTTCAAATATAGCTTTAAAAACCGCTTCTTGAAGCTGTTTTTCTTCCATAGGACTCACTTTCAGACTTTTCTAAATTTTTTAACTCATTTAAAACTTCGTTTCTTATTTCTTTTAAAAGCTTTTTGTCTTCCAAGTAAGTCAAATTAGTTTTTTTTCCCTTTAAAATTTTAATTAATTTTGTTATTAAAAGCCCTATGTTTATAGCATCCATAAGAGCTTTATCATCCCAGATAGCCTTTTTTCCTTTATAAGAATAAGCTATCCCCCAAGGAGGAACTATTGCTCCCATAGAGGTAAGTGCAGTAATTAAATATCCGCAGGTTAATGGACCACCTGCATCAGCTCCGACTGCAATTGCTCCCACAACTTTTCCTTCCATATAACTTGGTTCTCCATAACTTACCATATTTTCAAGACATGTCATTCTATCAATCAAAATTTTCAATGGTCCAGATGGAGCAAACCAGTAAATGGGGGTTGAAAAGATTATTCCATCAGATTTGTAAATTTTTTCTAAAATAGTTTTTCCATAATCCTCAAAAATACAGGGGAATTTACAGTTAGGATCTTCATTCTGAATACAACCTATACAGGGTTTAAGCTCTCTATCATATACAGAAATAAATTCAGTTTTAGCTCCTTCTTTTTCTGCAGCTTTTAAAGCTGATAAAAGAAGCTGGGCTGAGCCTCCATCTTTGTGAGGAGAACCCAAAATTCCCAGCACTTTCATTATTTTAAAACCTCCCTCCAGAATTTAGGTAATCCAAAGGAGGCTTTATGTACTTCGTGACTGTAATAGTAAGTATCAGGAATTTCTTTCCATTTAGGTATTTCTGGATTTGAATAAGGACACCTCATTAAATAGGCATTGTCTCCTCCAAAGGAAGGAACATTTGCTCTGTAGCAATATATTTCTTTTTCAGGATAGACTTTTTTAAAAGTTTTATAAGTTTCAATCAATATATTTTTCATAGTAAAAGGAGTTCCGCATTGTTGGACTATGATACCTTTGGGACAGATTTGGAGAAGCATTCGATGAAAATCTTCTCCAAAAAGGGCATGAGAAAGCTCCTGTGTAACCCCTGTTTCGGTAATATCAGGATCTGTAGAATCTATTATTATTAAATCAAAAGTTTGTCCTTCAGATTTATATTTTTTGACCATTTCGTATGCATCAGCAACTATTAATTTTAGCCTCGGATCTTTGGGGTTTTCTGGAAGAAGTTCTGGGAAATATTCTTCTACTATTTTGGGTATCTGAGGGTCAATATCTACAATTATTACTTCTTCGATCTCTGGATATTTAAGAAGCTCACGGGAAGCTCCGTAATCCCCTCCTCCACAGATAAGAACCCGCTTTATTAAATTTTCAGGAGAAGCCTGTACTGGAATGTGAACCAAGGCTTCGTGATAAATAAATTCATCTCTTGAGGTAAATTGGAGGCTGTTATTAATAAAAAGCATTCTTCCCCAGAATTTGTTTTCTAAAACATATACATTTTGCAGACCGGAATTTCCATAAATAATTCTTCCTATGTAGCCAAATAAGTAATCGATATTGACAAATTCAGCAAAAAAAACCCTAACTCCTTTTTCCTCTGTAGAAAGTGCATTAGCCATTATTTCTTTGACCATAGAGAACTCTCCTAATTTAAGAAATTTCTTTGAAAACTAAAAAAATTTTAATCATTTTGAAGTATTTTGTCAACAAAAGAAGAGTCTAAAGACCTGTGCTTTTTAATTTTTCAATTAGAGTTTTTTGTTCTGAGGTTAACTTGTCAGGAATTTTGGGTTGAAGAATTACATATAAATCTCCCTGTTTTCCACCTTCTAAAGGGAGTCCCAAACCTCTTAACCTCAATTTAGCTCCTGGCTTAATTAAAGGAGGAACCTTTGCTTTTACTTTCTTTCCATCTGGAGTGGTTACTTCTATTTCATCTCCCAATAGAAAACTCGTAAGAGGTATCTCCTTTTCAATTAAAATATTTCCATCCTCTACTTTATAGCCATAATCAGGAACTATTCTTACTCTGAATAAATATTCTTTGGTTTTTCTGCCTTCTTTTCTTTTTATTCTTAAAATTTGTCCCTCTCTTACTCCTTGGGGTATTTTAATTTTTATGGTTTCGTAAGTACCAGGAAGAATTACTTCTTTTTCTCCCTTTTTCATTATGTCATCTAAGGTGAGAGGTAAATCCATCTGTATGGTTTCATAAACTTCTCCAAAAGGAGAAAATTCTTCTTCACCAAAATAGGTTCCGAAAAGATTGCTAAACAGATCTCCCAAATCAAAAATAAAGGTTTTTCCACCTCTTCTATTTCTCTTAAAAAATCCTCCCAGATCTATTCCCAGATCTCTAAAAACACTTTCAAAATCAAATCCCCTAAAAATGTCTTCAGTAGTATATCTTTTTTCAAATTCTGCAGAACCATACATATCATATAATTTTCTTTTTTCTGGATCAGAAAGAACTGCATAGGCTTCATTTATTTCTTTAAACTTTTCTTCTGCCTCTTTATTTCCGCGATTTCTATCAGGATGGTATTTCATTGCAAGACGACGATAAGCCTTTTTTATTTCTTCCTGAGTTGCATTTCTCGGAACACCAAGAATTTCATAATAATCCTTTGGCATAAACTCTTACACCTCCATTCAAATATCTTTATAAAAAATAATATTTATAAAAGAAAAAATCAAGGAAAGGATTACTCTGTAGGAGGAAGTCTCCTTTTGGAAGTGGGATAAGGAAGTATATTTTCTAAAGCTTTTAGAGTTTCTTCTGAGACTTTTATTTGTTTGAAAACTTCTATATTTGCTTCCTTTATAGCAGTTTTCCAGAATTCATCCCTTTCAAAGTCCCTACTTTCATAATCATATTCATAATATACTTCCTTAATTCCAGCTGAAGCAAGCAATTTTAAACATACATAACACGGAGCTAAAGTGCAATAAATGCTTGCTCCCTCAACGGAAATACCGAATTTAGCTGCTTGGGCTATGGCGTTTGCTTCGGCATGAGTGGATCTGCAAAAATTATATTTATCTATATCAGGAATTCCCTTTTCTCTTCTGAAACAGTATTTTGTCCCCCTGTCAGTGCAATGCCAGGCACCTGGCATCGGTCCATTATATCCAGTTGCCAGAATTCTTTTATCTTTAACAATTACAGCTCCCGTGGGACGGGAATTGCAACCGGAGCGTAAAGCTACCATTTTGGCAATAAGCATGAAATATTCGTGCCAGTCAGGTCTGTAAACTTTGTCTGCCATATTATTTTTTATAAAAGGGAAATCTTTTACAAATTTCTCTCACCTTTTCTCTTATACTTTTTCTTAAGGTTTCATTTTCTGGATTTTTTAATACTTCGCACATATAGTGGGCTACCTCTTCAACTTCAGCTTCTTTAAGTCCTCTTGTGGTTATAGCAGGAGTTCCTATTCTTATACCGCTTGTAATTCTCGGTGGGCGTGTATCAAAGGGAATAGCATTTTTGTTTACCGTGATACCAGCTTCCTCTAACAATTTTTCTGCTTCTGCTCCAGTAAGGCCATTTGTTGAAACATCTATTAAAACAAGATGAGTATCTGTACCTCCAGAAACTACTCTAAATCCTTCATTTTTGAATACATCAGCAATAACCTTAGCATTTTTTACTACCTGTTGTTGATAAGATTTAAATTCAGGCTGTAAAGCTTCTTTAAAACATACAGCCTTTGCTGCAATGATATTCATATGAGGTCCACCCTGAATACCAGGAAAAACCATTTTATCAATTATTTTGGCATATTTTTCTTTACATAGGATAAAACCACCTCTTGGCCCTCTTAAAGTTTTATGAGTAGTAGAAGTTACAAAATCAGCATAAGGTAGAGGTGAAGGATGAATCCCTGCTGCAATAAGACCAGCAATATGAGCCATATCAACCATAAAATAAGCTCCGATTTCCTGAGCTATTTTAAAGAAAGCTTCAAAGTCTATTACTCTCGGATAAGCACTTGCACCAGCTATAATGAGTTTGGGTTTGTGTTCAAGGGCAAGTTTTCTCACCTCCTCATAGTCAATTGTTTCAGTATCCCTTGATACACCATAATGAACTATTTTGTAAAATTTTCCTGAGAAATTAACTCCTGCTCCGTGAGAAAGATGCCCTCCGTGAGCAAGGTTCATAGAGAGTATAGTGTCTCCAGGGTTTAAAATAGCAAAATAAACCGCCATATTTGCTTGAGTTCCTGAATGAGGTTGCACATTAGCATGTTCTGCTCCAAAAAGAAGTTTTACTCTCTCAATAGCAAGTTTTTCAACTTCATCTACATTTTCGCAACCTCCATAATAACGAGAAAAAGGATACCCCTCAGCATATTTATTCATTAAACAGGATCCTTCAGCTTCCATTATTGCAACATCTGCAAGATTTTCAGATGCTATCATTTCCAGCTGATATTCCTGTCTATCAATCTCTTTTTGAATTAGACTCCAAATTTCTGGATCAACATCTTTTAAAAAAGACATTAAATCCCTCCCTCCTAATTTTTTTAAATGTATTTCAATTTTATCAGAAAATTAAAAAATTTCCTCTACTTTAAAAACTCCTTTTTTCTGAGCTTGGTTAAATCTTTTTAAATTCTTCCATACTATAAAAGTTAGACACGAGAATATAAGGAAAAAAGTTCCTATAAAAAATTTTTGTAATAAAGAAAAATCTAAAAGGAAAATAAGAAAAAAGATCATTAAAAGAAATAGTAAAGAAAGAATAAAAAGATTTTTAAATATAAATTCATATTTAACAGGATTTCTTAAAATAAAAGGAATAGTTAGCAAATCTCTTAAAACTTCAAAAGTTCTTTTTAGCCCATAATGAGTTTTTCCGTAAAGTCTTGGTCTATCAATAACCGGAATTTCGCAAACATCTTTATTTTTAACCCCAAAAAGAGCCGGTATAAAACGGTGAAATCCATGGGGAATTTGAAATTTTTTTGGTATAGGAGAAATATAAGCTTTTAAAGAACATCCATTATCTCTAACTTTAAGACCTGTTATTAATCCAATAAGATAGTTAGCAATTCGAGAAGGTAAAATTCTTGTTAAAAAAGGTTCTTTTCTCTTTACTCTGTATCCTGTAACAACTTTATAACCTTCTTCTAATTTTTTAATAAGGTTTTTTATATATTTTGGATCATTCTGTCCATCTCCATCCATAGTGACAATAATCTCACCAATTGCGTAGTGAAAGCCTGCTGTAAGTCCAGCAGCTTGTCCTCGGTTCCTATCCATATTAAGAATTCTTAAAAATGGATCGTTCTTTTTGATATTTTTGAGAACTTCAAGGGTGTTATCGCTACTTCCATCATTTATAAATATAATTTCATAAATATAACCATCTTTATATAATTCTTCCAAAACTTCTTTAGCCTCTTTATACACTATGGGTATATTTTTTTCTTCATTGTGAACAGGAATGATTAGAGATATTTTTTTAGACATTTTTCGCCGTTCCAACTTTAATTCATAAAATTGAAAATTATAATCCAAATTTTAAAATATAAATATAGAAAATTTTTAAAAATTTTAAGCCCTCAATTTTACATTTTACAAACTCTTAACAAATTTTTAAATAATGATATAATATTTAAACCTCAATAATTGATTGTATTAAAAAAGTTTAAAAAACCCTTGACAATATAAGAAAAAAGTAGTATATAAAGGCTTTGCTGATTTTTTGGAATTTTTAAAATTAAAAAGAGGGGGAATATGCCGACTATTAACCAATTAGTTAGATTAGGAAGAGGAAAGAAAGTAAAAAAATCAAAAGCTCCTGCTTTGCAGGGTTGTCCTCAAAAGAGGGGAGTGTGTGTAAGGGTTTATACGGTAACTCCCAAGAAACCAAATTCTGCTTTAAGAAAAGTGGCAAGGGTTCGTCTTACAAATGGAATAGAGATAACAGCTTATATTCCTGGAATCGGGCATAATTTGCAAGAACACTCTGTTGTTCTTGTAAGAGGAGGGCGTGTAAGAGATTTACCTGGTGTAAGGTATAAAATTATAAGAGGGGCGCTTGATGCAGCAGGAGTTCAGAATAGAAGAAAATCCCGTTCCAAGTATGGAACGCCAAGGCCTAAATAAAGTTTAAAAGGGGAGAAGTTTTATGCCGCGAAAAGGACCAGCACCAAAAAGGGAAATCCCTCCAGATCCCAAGTATGGAAGTGTTCTTGTTGCCAAATTCATAAACAATCTTATGAAGGATGGTAAAAAAAATGTAGCCCGTAAGATTTTTTATTCAGCTTTAGAGAGACTTAAGGAAAAATCCGGGGGAGAAGATCCTTTGAAAATTTTTGAGAAAGCAGTAGAAAATGTTAAGCCTTTGCTTGAAACCCGTACCCGTAGAGTTGGAGGAGCAAATTATCAAGTTCCTGTTGAAGTAAGACCCGAAAGACAGGTGTCTTTGGCTATAAAGTGGATTATTAATGCTGCAAGATCTCGCCCTGAGAGAACAATGGTTGAGAGACTAGCAAATGAGTTGTGGGATGCCTATAATGAAAGAGGAGCAGCTATAAAGAAAAGAGACGATACTCATAAAATGGCTGAATCTAATAGAGTTTTTGCTCATTATCGCTGGTAATTAATTCTTTTGGAATTTATAATGCTTGGGTGTAGAAAGAAGAGGGTAATAATTTTTTGTGCTTTTTGAAACTTTTAAGGTAAGGGGAGAAGATGACACCGGAAGAACTAAAAATTTTAAAAACAACAAGAAATATAGGGTTTGTTGCACATATTGATGCTGGGAAAACCACCACAACAGAAAGAGTTCTTTATTATACTGGGAAGACTTATAAGATTGGTGAGGTTCACGAAGGAACAGCAACAATGGATTTTCTTCCCCAGGAACAGGAAAGGGGAATCACTATCACTTCTGCTTGCACAACTACTTTCTGGAGAGGGCACAGAATAAATATTATTGATACTCCTGGACATGTTGACTTTACTATAGAAGTTGAAAGAAGTTTGAGAGTTCTTGACGGAGCGGTGGTAATTTTTTGTGCTGTGGGAGGAGTTGAGCCTCAATCAGAAACTGTTTGGAGACAAGCAAATAAATACAAAGTTCCAAGAATAGCTTTTATCAATAAAATGGATAGAATTGGTGCTAATTTTGAAAGGGTAATTGAACAAATAAAAAATAGGTTGGGAGCAAATCCTGTTCCCCTTCAAATTCCAGTTGGACAGGAGAGTGATTTTGCCGGAGTAGTTGATCTTATAGAAATGAAAGCAATCATCTGGGATGAAGAATCTTTGGGTGCAAAATATCATTTTGAAGAAATTCCAGCAGATCTAAAGGATAAAGCTGAAGAATATAGACTGAAGCTTCTTGAGTCCCTTGCAGATATTAATGATGAAATAATGGAAAAGTATTTGGAAGGAAAGGAAATTACTTCTGAGGAAATTAGGGAGGCAATAAGAGAAGCTACTATAAATTTTAAAATAGTCCCTGTTTTATGTGGATCAGCTTTTAAAAACAAGGGAATTCAACCATTACTTGATGCTATCATAGACTATCTTCCTTCTCCGCTTGATATTCCTCCTGTTAAAGGAATTAATCCTGATACCGGAGAAGTGGAAGAGAGACCTACTGATCCAGATGCGCCGCTATCAGCACTTGCTTTTAAAATTATGACAGATCCTTATATAGGAACTCTAACCTTTTTAAGAATTTATTCAGGAAGATTAGAAAGTGGAATGGCAGTTTATAATTCTACGAAAAGAAAAAAGGAAAGAATTGGTAGATTGGTAAGACTTCATGCAAATCAGAGAGAGGAAATAACAGGAGCTTTTGCAGGGGATATAGTTGCAGCTATAGGATTGAGGGTTACCACTACAGGCGATACCCTGTGTGATGAATCTCATCCGATTGAACTTGAAAAGCTTGAAATTCCCGAACCTGTTATATCTATAGCAGTTGAGCCTAAAACTAAAGCTGACCAGGACAAGCTTACTGTAGCTCTTCAGAAAATAGCAATAGAAGATCCATCCTTCAGAGTAAGTGTCAATCATGAAACAGGACAAACTCTTATTTGGGGAATGGGGGAATTACATTTAGAGATTATAATAGATAGACTTGTAAGAGAATTCAAGGTAGGTGTTAATGTAGGTAAGCCAGAAGTAGCTTATAAAGAAACCATTACCACTTCAGCAGAGGCAGAAGGAAAATATATCAGACAGACGGGTGGAAGAGGACAATATGGACATGTTAAATTAATAGTTGAACCTAATTCAGGAAAAGGTTTTGAATTTATATCAGAAATCGTAGGAGGAGTAATTCCAAAAGAATTCATTCCTGCTGTAGAAAAAGGTGTAAAAGAAGCTATGCAGGAAGGTGTTTTAGCTGGTTATCCTGTAGTTGATGTTAAAGTAAGGCTTGTTGATGGAAGTTATCACGAAGTAGACTCTTCTGATCTTGCTTTTGCTATTGCTGGATCACTTGCTTTTAAAGATGCCTGTAAAAAGGCAAATCCAGTTTTACTAGAACCTATTATGAAAGTTGAAGTTGTAGTTCCTGAGGAATACTTAGGAGATGTTTTGGGAGATATTTCATCTCGAAGGGGTAAAGTAGAAAGTATGGATTTAAAAGGTAATGCAAGGGTTATTATAGCTTATGTGCCTCTTGCAGAAATGTTTGGTTATGCTACAAATTTAAGATCCTTAACTCAAGGAAGAGGAACCTTTATTATGCAATTTTCTCATTATGAGAAGGTACCTACTCATTTGGCAGAGCAAATTATAAAGAAAGCAAAAGGAATATAAAATTTAGACAGGAGGAAGGGGAGATGGCAAAGGCCAAGTTTGAGAGGAAGAAGCCGCATTTGAATGTAGGGACAATAGGGCATATTGATCATGGCAAGACGACATTAACGAGTGCGATAACGAGGGTATTATCAGCGAAGGGTTTAGCGCAGTGGATACCATTTGACAGTATAGACAAGGCACCTGAGGAGAAGCAGAGGGGGATAACGATACAGCTTGCGCATGTTGAGTATGAGACGGAGAAGAGGCATTATGCGCATATAGATTGTCCTGGTCATGCAGATTATATAAAGAACATGATAACAGGGGCTGCGCAGATGGACGGGTCAATACTTGTAGTTGCAGCAACTGATGGACCTATGCCACAGACGAGGGAGCATGTGTTATTGGCAAGGCAGGTTAATGTTCCGTATATAGTGGTATTTATGAACAAGGTTGACATGGTAGATGATGCTGAGTTATTGGATCTTGTTGAGTTAGAGGTTAGGGAGTTATTAAGCAAGTATGGATTTCCTGGTGATGAGGTACCAGTGGTGAGGGGTAGTGCGCTTAAGGCGCTTGAGTGTGGGTGTGGTAAGGAGGATTGTCAGTGGTGTGGGCCGATATGGGAGTTATTGAAGGCGATGGATGAGTATATACCTGAGCCTGTTAGGGATGTAGACAAGCCGTTTTTGATGCCAATAGAGGATGTATTTAGTATAAGTGGTAGAGGTACTGTTGTTACGGGCAAGGTAGAGAGGGGAGTACTTAAGCCTGGTGAGGAGGTAGAGGTAGTAGGGCTTAGGCCGACGATAAAGACTGTTGCGACAAGCATAGAGATGTTTAGGAAGATACTTGATGAGGCGTTACCGGGAGACAATGTGGGAATACTTTTGAGGGGAGTGGGTAAGGATGATGTAGAGAGGGGGCAGGTTGTAGCGAAGCCTGGGAGTATAAAGCCGCATACTAAGTTTAAGGCTGAGGTATATGTATTGAAGAAGGAGGAGGGAGGTAGGCACACTCCGTTTTTTAATGGGTACAGGCCGCAGTTTTATTTTAGGACGACGGATGTTACAGGGGTTATAAAGTTACCTGAGGGAGTGGAGATGGTGATGCCTGGGGACAATGTGGAGTTAGAGATTGAGTTAATAAAGCCTGTGGCATTGGAGGAGGGGTTGAGGTTTGCGATAAGAGAGGGTGGAAGGACAGTAGGAGCTGGAGTAGTTACAAAAATAATAGAATAAGAGGTGTGAGGTTTAAAATATGATACCTGCACAGAAGATAAGAATAAAACTAAAAAGTTTTGATCACAGAATACTTGATAAATCGGTAGTAAGTATTGTAAATACAGCTAAGGAAACCGGAGCTAAAGTAGTGGGACCGATTCCGCTTCCTACAAAAATAAGTAGATGGACTGTTTTGAGATCCCCCCACATTGATAAGAATTCAAGAGAACAATTTGAAATTAGAATTCATAAGAGACTTATTGAAATACTTGAACCTACTCAGCAGACCATTGATGCTTTAATGCAGTTAGAGTTACCTGCAGGAGTAGAAGTAGAAATAAAGGTATAAAAGGGAGAGTAAGAAATGAAGCTTGAAGGTTTAATAGGGAAAAAATTGGGTATGACAAGAATATTTGATGAAGAGGGAAATGCCATACCAGTTACAGTTTTGCAGGTGGGTCCTTGTGCAGTGGTTCAGGTAAAAACTGTTGAGAGAGATGGATATAATGCGGTACAGCTTGGTTTTGAACCTAAAAAACTTACTAAGTGCACATTTCCCATGATTGGACATTTTCTTAAAGCAGGATTTGAGACAGGATTTTATATTTTGAGAGAATTTAAGATAGAAGATCCTTCAGAATTTAAGCCAGGACAGTATATTTCTCTTTCTGATTTATCTATAGAAAAAGGTATAAAAGTTGATGTTACTGGGACATCTAAGGGAAGGGGTTTTGCAGGTTGTATTAAAAGATGGAACTTCTCAAGGCAACCCATGAGTCACGGTGCAAAACAGGTTCATCGTAAGAGGGGTTCAAGTGGAGCAACTACATTTCCTGGAAGGGTTATAAAAGGAAAAAAGATGCCTGGACATTATGGAAATGAGACGGTAACTATAAAGAATCTGACAGTAGTTGATGTAATTCCTGAAAAGAATTTACTTTTAGTTAAAGGTGCTGTTCCTGGATGGAATAATGGATATGTAATGGTTTATTTTAAAGAAAAGAGGAGTTAAAAGATGGAGGCTATAAAAGCAAAATTAATTGACAGTTCAGCAAAAGTAATTGGTGAAATAGACTTACCTTTAGATTTATACGGAGTTACTCCTAAAATTGGTATTTTGCATGAAGTTGTTAGATGGCAAATGGCAAGATGGAGAGCGGGAACAGCTTGCACAAAGACAAGAGGTGAAGTAAGGGG
>DAIQAS010000011.1:0-22515 GCA_036781525.1 Thermodesulfobacterium sp.
GAAAGACTTAAAGCTCAGCAGGAGACAGAAATTAAGGAAGTGAAAAAGGAGGTTGAGGAGACAAAGGCAGAAATTGCTAAGAAGGAAGAGGGCGGTAAGCTTACCGGCTTTTTATCCAAAGGAGCCTATGGAGCAGGGAAGTCTAAGATTGATTTTTACGGATACATAAAAGGTGATTTAGTTTGGCAGGATTCAGCTTCTGTGGGAACAACTTATTTGCTTTGGGCTTTACCAAAAAATAAAGGAAGACATGATTCTACTTCAACTATAACCTTCAGGCACAGTAGATTTGGTTTTGATCTTACAAAACCTTATAAAGACTTTACTATTAAAGGAAAGCTTGAAATGGATTTTTATACCCAGAGTAATGATGTTTATAATAGACCTTGGAATCCACAGCATGCACCTCTGAGAGCAAGGCTTGTTTATCTTGAAGTCTTAAAGGATACTTGGGAATTTAGAGTGGGACATGACTGGATGACCATTGCTCAGCTTTATCCGCATCTTTCAAACTTTCCGGCAGGATCTTATATGGGAAATTTAGCTTACCGTTTAACCCAGATAAGGGTTACAAAAAATTTTAAGTTTTCAGACGGTGATCTTTTAAAGGTTCAGGTAGCTCTTGATAAGCCATTTGATTTTGCCAAATTGAGCGACAACTTAGTTATTTTTGACAATGAGCCTAATACAGATTTTGGATATCCGGGACTTGAGGCAAGAATTGCCTATCACACCAAACTTTTTGATAGACCTGCTCTTTTTGCTCTCTTTGGGCATTATTCTGGACAGGAATACAAGGAAGATTATAAAAGCTTAAGCGGAGATGAAAAGACAACAAGCTTTTCAACAGGTTTAGAGGTAAGTTTACCACTTCCATTTCTTAAAAAATATAACCCCACTTTATCAGGGGAATTCTGGTATGGTCAGGGATTAGGTGGTTACTATACAGCTGGTATAGATCAAACAGCAAGAATTAAATACTGGGATGCAAGTGAAGGTAAGTATGTTTATGCTACACATTTAGTAAGTTTTGATAAGAATAATGATAGAATAGTTTCTATCACTCCTGTTCATGCTATTGGTGGATGGGTTGAGCTTGGATTAAAACTTACTCCTAAACTTCAGAGCTGGTTTGGATGGGGAATTGATAATCCACTTAATTCTGACTTAGAGGAAGTAAAAGGAGCAAGATTACAACAACAGATGTACTATGCCCATTTTCTATATAGATTTGTGCCTGAACTTGGAGCAGGTTTAGAGTATCTCCGTGCCATTACAGACTACAGAGAAAGTGACGGAGATGACGGAATTGTTAACCGCTTCATGTTAAGCTTTTACTACTTCTTCTAATATTTCCTAAAAATGGAAAGCTCCCTTTATGGGGGCTTTCTTATCTTTTAAAAATTTTCTTTAAAGTATTGAAGCTTTTCTTAAAAGTGAATATAATTTTTTTAACTTCCTCTGGAGGTAAAAAATGATTTTAAGGCTTATTATATGGATTATCATTATCCTTTTAATTGTGTTTTTTGTGATTTTTAATGTGGAACCAAAGGTCAATGTGCATATTCTTCCTGGAGCAACCTTAGAAAATATTCCTCTTTCTCTTGTGATTATCATAAGCTTTATTTTGGGATTACTTTCAGGAATGATGCTATTTCTTGGTCAGATTATTAAATACAAACTTGAGTTAAGAAGGGCAAAAAAGCAAGAGTATACCGAGAAAAAAACAGAAACCTTAGGAGGTGGATATGAAAATTAATCCCGAGAAAGAAATTGTTGAACTTTTAGCAAAAGAAATTCTTGTTGCAGCAAGAACTGCTCCCAAAGCTAAAGGAGTTGATGACCTTGTTTTTGCATTAATAACAGAAGAAGCTGAAAAAGAAAAACTTGCTCAGGAAATGGAAAAGGTAGCAGAAGAAAAGGGACAAGCTTTTAAGTTTTTTAAAAGGGATGCGGATAATGTTAGAAACTCCGAAGCAGTTATTTTAATTTCAGTAAATTTCTCAAAACCGCTTGGGCTTAATTGTGGAGCCTGTGGTTTTAGCTGTGATACCATTTTAAAACAACCTAAACCTGGCCTTGATCTTGATGGTCCAGTCTGTGCCATGAAACTTTTAGATATGGGAATAGCTATAGGCTCTGCAGTATATAAAGCTAAGGATTTGTGTATAGATAATAGAATAATGTATACCATAGGAGTTGCAGCTAAAAGACTGGGGCTTTTACCGGGACAAATAATTATAGGTATCCCTCTAAGTGTAAAAGGAAAGAATATTTACTTTGACAGAAAATCATAAAATCTTTAATGATTAAAGTAAAAATCTGCGGACTCAAAGAGAAAGAAGATGTCCTTTTATTAAATGATTTTCCTGTTTCTTATGTAGGTTTTATCCTTTATCCAAAATCTCCAAGATATGTAGGAAATGCGTTAAAAGAGCTTTTATCCTTGGTAAAAAAGGCTAAAAAGGTAGCTATTTTTGTAAATCCTGAATATAAAGAAGTGAGAGATGCTCTTGATTCTGGAGCAGATCTAATTCAGCTTCACGGAGAAGAAACCCTTGAATTTGTAAGAAAAATCGGATTTAAAAGAGTAATCAAAGCTTTCAGGGTGGGAGATGATTTTGATTTGAAAATTCTTGAGGCATGGAAAGAGTGTTATGCTATTCTTCTTGATACCTATGTAAAAGGGATTCCAGGAGGGACAGGAAAGGTATTTAACTGGGATATTGCAAAAAAGGCTGTTAGTATGGGATACAAAATATTTTTAGCAGGAGGATTAAATATAGAAAATGTTTTAGATGCTTTAGAAACAGTGAATCCTTATGCTATTGACATATCCTCAGGAGTGGAACTTTATCCAGGAAAAAAAGATCCAAAAAAAATAAAAAATCTTTTTAACACATTAAAAGTAGTATCCTGCTGAAGCAACAGACACCACAGAACCTTTTCCAAAGGGTAAAGCTTCTTGATAAAAAATCTCGTATTTACCTTTAAAATTAGCTTTATTCAGGAGTAAATTCAAAAGATAAAGGCAGGAAAGACCACATATTTTCATAGGAGAAGTCTTTTTTGCTTCATTTAAAAACTCTTCCGAGGTTCCATTAAAAGTAAGTTCTATAAGCTTTTTGTCTATTTCAAGCGCTTTTTTAATGTGGGATTCTGAAACTTCAAAGGGATCTCCGTATCTAAGACCCAAATGACAAAAATCTATTCCCAAGACAATATAAGTTCTTTCATCTATTAACTCTGTTATACCCTCTACAAATTTTTCTACCGAGTCTTTAACATTTTTATCAAAGAAAGTGATGAGAGGACCAATTAAAAAAGGTAAAACTGTAAATTCATCTTTTAGTAAGTGATGTAAAAAGAGAACCTGAAATTCAATTGAATGCTCTAATTTGTGAGCAATGTGGTCAGGGAAAAGCTCAATTTTTTTAGAATTGCTGAGATAAAGTAATCCGCCTCTATCATTTTTAACCACTCCGAAAGGAGTTGCTATATCCTTAGAAAGGACAGACCATGGAAGGTCAAGGTGATGACCCACTCCGAAAAGAATGACTCTTGAACCAGAAGGTATTTTAAATCTTTTGTAGCTCTCAGCAAAACCTTTAGCCCCTACTTTAAGATCAATGTGAGGAGCAATTAAAACTCTCGGAGGTTTTGAAGAATCAGCTTCAGATAATTTTAAAATATCCTCTATAAAGAATTGAGCTTCTGAAGAAGACAGAGGATATGCCTGATTGGCATAAACCATGGGTCTTAAAGGAAGGGATAGCCATTTTTCATAGGCTTTCTTTTTTATTTCTTCAAAATTTTGTCCCCATAAAAGTCCTTTCTCGTCAAGGAAATTTACGATTTTAGCAATTTCGTCCAATGGAACAATTTCCCCAAATCTTTTTGTAGCTTCAGCCTGAAGATCCCTGAGATCATGCCTTCCATCCATTAAAGGTAAAAGAAATGCAACAGTTTGAGGAACAACTACAATTTCTTCAATAATTCCTAAAGGGTCTTTTAATAAAAATACAGGTTTTCCGTCATGCTTAGAAGGTATTACATCTACATACCTTAGGATAGGTTTAAAATTTGCATCCATTATTCTACCTCTCCAAAATCTTCTTGAGATAGGCTCTGACAAGCCTCCTTTACTCTTTCTACAGCGGTATAAAATTCCTCTTCAATTGTTCTTACTCTTACACCATAAGCTTTTTGAACAGCTTTTCTTACTATTTCTCCTTTCATTAAAGCATTTTCCCATCCCAATTCAGCATATTTTTCATTTACCACTCTGTTTAAATCTACCAATGCTTCTGCTCTTTTCCTTCTTTCTTCAGCAGCGGAACTCAAAGGCATAGCTAAAAAGTTATCAATTTTTGAAACAAAACTTTCATAAAAACTTGCCGGAAATCTTGAATCAAACTCTTCTATAGCAAATCCAAAAGTAATAAATACAGGATCTTTGAAATAGGTAAAAAGGTCTTCTTCAATCAAATTGGGATCATCTCTTAATAAATCCTGATAAAGTCTGTAAGTTTGTTTTGATTTTTCTTTAACATTGGGCGGTTTTTCTGTATTAAATTCAAGAATATAGTGGTAAAGACTTTCATCAACCACAATTCCAAGAATTTCTCTTGCTCCAAGATCTCTCATGGCTTCAAGTCTGTGCATGCCATCAATTACATAATATTTACCGTCCTTGGGAACAACTACTATAGGAGTTAAAAATCCGAGCTTTTCTATCGCCATCTCTAAATGTTTTTTTAAACTTTCTGAAAGATCTCTTTGGAAAGGAGGTCTCATTACTTCATCTATGTTAAAAAGAGCAAGTTTCAAGGGTTGTTTTTTTACAGGGTCTTCAAAAGTAGCAATTTCAATCATGCTATCACCTCCCCCCTCATTAATCTGCATTTCTTCTGAGGAAGGTAGGTATATCTAAGAGTTCTTCATCAAAAAGATTGAACATACTTTTCTTTTGTTTTTCTCCTTTTTTCTTTAAACCCTCCTCCATTGATATTACCTTATCTTTTTTTTCTTTATCCTGTACCTTTTCAAGTCCTGTTGCTATAACAGTAACCCTGAGAGAATCTTCCAAATTTTCGTCAAATACAACTCCCCAGTAAACTTTGGCATCTGGGTGTAATTCCTTAGTAATTGTGCCAGTAATTATCTGTGTTTCATGGATGGTTAAAGTATCAGGATGAACACTTATATTTAACAATATCCCCTTAGCACCAGAAATAGAAATATCTTCTAAAAGAGGACTGGAGATCGCCATTTGTGTTGCTATTTCTGCTCTTTCTTCTCCTCTTGCTTCTCCCATACCCATCAAGGCTGTTCCTCCACTTTCACTCATCAATGCTTTAACATCAGCAAAATCAAGATTTATATAGCCAGGAGAAAGAATTAAATCAGAAATCCCTCTCACTGCATAATATAATACATCATCAGCTTTTTTAAACATATCCGCAAGTCTTTCCTGAGGAGAGCCAAGAGTAAGAAGTCTGTCATTAGGAATAGTTATTAAAGTATCCACATGCTTTTTTAATTCTTCAAGTCCTTGTTCAGCAATTTTCATTCTGAATTTTCCTTCAAAAGAGAAGGGTTTGGTAACTACAGCAATTGTTAATGCTCCCAGGTCTTTGCATATATTTGCTATAATAGGAGCAGCACCTGTTCCTGTTCCTCCTCCCATCCCTGCTGCAATAAAAACCATATCAGCATCTTTTAACACATCCCTTATTTCTCTCTCACTTTCCTCAGCCGCCTGTTTGCCGATTTCGGGTTTTCCGCCAGCCCCCAGTCCCTTAGTCAGCTTTTTACCCAGTTGAATTTTTATGGGAGCAGGATTTAAATCCAAAACCCTGTAATCTGTATTTGCTGCAATGAATTCAACACCTTGAAGTCTATTTTTTATCATATTTGCTACTGCATTGCCTCCTGCTCCACCGACTCCTATTACTTTTATATTGGGCTGCACCTTTATTTCTTCATCCAGTAATTCAAAGGAAATGCCCATTATTATCCCCCTTTAAAAAATTTTAATAAACTTTTCTTTATTTTTTCTATTATTCCTTCTTTTTTTTCTTCTTTTAATTTTTCTTTTAAATTATAAGCATAAAAGAGCATACCTACTGAAGTGGCAAATTGAGGGTGGTTTATCTCCTCAGTAAGACCAGAAAATTGCAGGGGATAACCGATTCTTGCTGGGAGGTCAAGTATCTGCTCGGCTAAATAAACCATTCCAGGAAGAAGGGCTGAACCACCAGTTATAACCACTCCGCTCCCAAGCTTGGACTTTATGTCCAAAATGTCTTCATTTCCAAATACCTGTCCGTGTAATTCTTTTTCAATAAGTTCAAAAAGTTCTTTAATTCTCAATTCAAGTATTTCTGCAAGTATTTTTTTGCTTATTTTCTTTGGAGGACGATTTCCTATTCCTAAAACTTCAACGAATTCTTCGTCTTCAACAAGTTCTTTAGCGCAAACTCCGTTTTCAATTTTTAGTTTTTCTGCCTCTTTTCTTGATGTTCTCAATCCTACGGCTAAATCGTTAGTGAGTAGTTCTCCACCAATTGGAAGGGAAAATACATATCTCAAGACATTATCCCAGTAGATTGCCACATCAGTTGTTCCACCACCAAGATCAATAAGAATAACTCCGAGTTCTTTTTCTTCAGGAGTGAGAACTCCTTCTCCAGAAGCAAGTCCTTGAAAGATTACTCCGTCAACCTCCAAGTCTAAGTTTTCAAAGCACCTTAATAGATTTTGGAGATTAGAACGGTTGCAAGTAATAAGCTGAACATGAGCTTCCAGCCTCACTCCTGACATGCCTACAGGTTGAAGTATTCCTCTTGCCTGATCAACTATGAATTCCTGTGGAATTACATGCAAAATAACTCTATCCTGAGGAATTTCAACTGCCTGAGCAGAATACAAAACTTCTTCTACTTCCGAAGGTGTAACCACTTTTTCTTTTAAAGCCACAACCCCTGAACCAGAAAATGTTTTTATGTGACTTCCAGCAATACTTGTATAAACACTTTCTATCGGAACTTTAGCCTGAGATTGAGCTTTTTCTATAGCCTCTCTGATGCTCTGAGTAGCTTCATCTATGTTTATTATATTTCCCTTTTTTAAACCTCTTGAGGGAGCTATCCCCATTCCTGTAACCCATAATTTTTCTTCCTTCTCCTCACCTATAAGAGCACATATTTTAGTAGTCCCAACATCTACAACTAAAATTCCTTTATCTTTTCCCATAAATCAACTCCTGAATTTTATTAGTGCAGAACCTAAGGGATAATCAAGTCTTATAAGCTCAACTTTTTCAATCAATTCTTTTTCATATAGATAAGCCATTATTCTGTCTAAATTTTTATAAAAATAGGTCCAGTCCTTTTCAGAAATAAGAGGAAAATAAATTTTTATATTATTTTTTGTAATTAAAATTATTTTAGTTTCATCAAGAATGACTTTGGATAAGTTTTCAAAAACAGGAAGATAATTTTTGTGATGTTTTAGCCAATACAGGAAATTTAAAAATTTTTCTTTAAAATCCTCGTTTTTTATTTCAACTACAGGATAAAACTGATAATCTTCAGGCAAGATGGTGTCTATAATTACTCCCTTTTTGTCAATGAGATATCCTTTGTTATTTTGAGTAATAATTGCAAGGGGTTCTCGCTCTTTTATCTTTATTTCAAGGGTATAAGGAAGGTGTCTTACTATAATTACTTCCTCAATCTTGGGGTTAATAAGAATTTTTTTTCTTAAATCCTTAGCAGAAATTGAAAATAGCCTCTCTCCGCCTTTTAATCCAGTTAAGGCTATTACTTCTTTCTCTGAGACTTTTTTATTGTTTAATACTTTTATTTCCTTAAGTATAAAGAGATCAGTGAAATAAAGCAGATATATTGTTCCTGAAAGAAAAGATATTAAACCCAGAGATAACCATAAAAATTTGTTCTTTAATAAAGCTTTTACTTTTACAATTAGAGAGAACATCCTAAAAAATTCACCTCCGGCTCAAGTTTTATTCCGAAATTTTTAAACACTTTTTCTTGGGCAAGTTTTATAAGTTTTAAAACATCATCAGCCCTTGCAGAGCCCATATTTACTATAAAATTGGCATGCTTTTCAGAAATCTTTGCACCACCAATTTGATAGCCCTTTAAACCACAATCTTCTATAAGTTTTCCTGCAAAAAAATTTTGCGGGTTTTTAAAAACCGAACCAAAAGTTTTTTCTGATAGAGGCTGAGTATTTTTTCTTTTTTCTAAGTAATTTTTTATAAGTTTTATAATATCTTCTTTTTCCATCTTTTTCATTTCAAGTTCAGCACCAATTATGACTCCTTCTTCTTTAAATTTTCTGTAATCCCAGAACTCTTTTTTACTTTCAATAGTTTGAACTTTCCCGTTTTTATAGATTTTTAAACTTTTAACAATTTGAGACATACTTTTTCCAAAAGCTCCTGCATTCATTTTTATAGCTCCTCCAACGGTGGCAGGAAGTCCACTTAAGAACTCAATTCCTCCAAAATTTTCCTTTAATCCCAATGCAATTATTTCGTTAATCCTCGTTCCTGCAAGCGTTTTTATAAGAACTTTTTTTTCATTTTTTTTGATTATTTTCAATCCTTTCATACTGCAAAGATTTATCACAACCCCATTAAATCCTTCATCGGATACAAGAAGTTTACTTCCGCCTCCGAGAATGAAAAAGGGAATATCTTCTTTTTCCAAGAATTTAAGTATTTCCAGTAAGGTTTCTTCTTTTTCAGGAAAAATCATCCTTTTACAGGGACCACCGATTCTAATACTTGTATAAGGTGCCAGGGGTTCATCAACTTTAAAATTTATATCCAACTCCTTTAATTTTTTATCTAAATTTCTAAGCCACATGTCTTGATTTTTCAGTTTTTTCTTGATTTAAAATTAATGAGTGCAGTTTATAAATATTTCCTGCTCCCATAGTTAAAATTATTTGGTTTTCTCCTGCTAAGGTTTCAAGAAGATTTACAATTTCTTCAAAAGATTCTCCATAGAAAGTAGGATTGGGAGAGCGTAATTTTTTAATGGTTTCAAAGAAAGTATAACCAGAAATACCAGGTATGGGCTTTTCACTTGCAGGATATATATCTGTTAAGATTAATATGTCAATATCTTTTAAAACAAGTAAAAATTCGTCCCACAGGGCTTTCATTCTGGTATACCTGTGAGGCTGAAAAACTAATATAAATTTTTTATCTAGATAGGCTTTTTTAACCGCAGAAAGGGTGGCCTTTATCTCAGTAGGATGATGGGCATAATCATCAAGCAAAATAGAGTTTTTCCAAATACCTTTAAATTCAAGTCTTCTTTCGACACCTTTAAAATTTTCTAATATATTTAATACTTTAGAAATTGGAAGATCAAGGAATAGAGAAATTCCTATGGTTGCAAGGGCATTGAGAGCATTGTGTTTTCCTGGAACGGATAGTTTAAAAGATCCGATAAAATCCTTTAAATAGTAAACATTAACCTTTGGATAGGCAGAATCCTCAACAATTTTACCTACAAGCTGATTTTCTTCTGAAAATCCATAAAGTAAGAAAGGTCCTGATATTTCCTGAAGTATTTCTTTTACTCCCGGATCATCCCCGCATAAAATTACTTTACCTTCAGGAGAACATCTTTTTATAAAGTTTATGAAAGCCTTTTTTACTGCATTAAAATCTGCATAAAAGTCAAGGTGTTCTTTATCAATGTTTGTAATTACTTCTACATAAGGATTGTAACATAGAAAAGAACCGTCACTTTCGTCTGCTTCAGCCACCAGAAATTCTCTTTTCCCCAGAAGGGAATGGGTTTTAAAGTTATTTATTATTCCTCCCACTATAACTGTAGGATCTTTTTCAAGTTTTATTAAAACTTCGGAAATCATGGAAGTAGTGGTGGTTTTACCATGAGAGCCTGCAACTACAATACTTTTTGGATAAAGGTTCATAACCTCTGATAACATCTGAGCCCTTGGAATTACCCATATTCCTAAATTTCTTGCCTTTACAAGTTCTGGATTGTCCTGAGGAATAGCAGAAGAATAGACTACAATATCAGCAGATTCAATATGGGAAGGCGAATGCCCGTAATATACCTTTATACCTCTTTTTTCCAGAAGTTCTGTATATTTGCTTCTTGCCATATCACATCCACTCACTTCATATCCCAAGGAGTGCATTATCATGGCAAGACCGCTCATTCCAACACCACCAATTCCTACAAAATGAATTCTTTTCTTATCAGACATTTTTTACCAAAGCCTCCAATTCTTTTATAATTATTTTTTCAGAATCTTTAATAAAAAAGCTTTTCATTACCTGAGACATAGCCTTTAATTTATCTTCATTTTTAAGCAAAGTCCGTATTTCTTTTAAAACCCTATCAGGGTTTGCCTCAGTTTGTCTTATTAAAATAGCTCCTCCTTTTTCAGCAACAACCTTAGCATTTTTTTCCTGATGATTTTTTGTAGCATAAGGAAAAGGTATAAAAATAGCAGGAAGCCCAACAGCAAATAGTTCTGCAAGGGTGGTTGCTCCGCATCTTCCTAAAAAAAGGTCAGCCTGAGCATAAGCCCAGCTCATATCCTCTATAAAGGGAAGAACTCTTAAACGATTTTTATCTTCATCACTTATTAATTTTTTATATTCTTCTTTAACTTTTTCAAAATCATCAAGCCCTGTTTGATGAATAATAAAAAGATTTTTATATTCTTTTATAAGCACCGGAACAATTTTCAGGGAAAGCTCATTTATAAATCTTGCTCCCAAGCTTCCACCAAGTATTAAAAGTCCAATTCCTCTATGTTCTCGGGGTTTTAAATTTAGAATTTCAGCTCTTACTGGATTTCCAGAAAATACTATTTTTTTTCTGGGAAAATGGTATTTACTCTCTTCAATACTTATAAATATTTTATCCACAAGATGGCTCAGCACCTTGTTTGCTATTCCTGGTTCTATATTTTGTTCATGAAGTCCAAGTTTTTTCCCTTTTAATTTACCTGCAAGAACAACTGGAAAGGAAATATAACCTCCTGTTGCAAAAATAATGTGAGGGTTAAGTTCTTTAACAAGTTTGTAGGACTTAAAAAAAGCTTTTACCATTTTTATAAGTGCTCTAAACTTATCTTTAGAAGATCTTCCTATGAATCCTTCTACATCCAACCTATAAACTTTAAAAGGTTTATTTTTCAAAATTACTTCCTCTATTTTTCTTTTTCCGGAAACAAAAAATACTTCCCTCTGCATTTTTATTAATTGTTGTGCCACAGCCACGCCTGGTATAATATGTCCTCCTGTTCCGCCTGCTACTACAAGCCACTTCAATGAAGTATCTCCTCCCTTTTTTCTTTAAAATGTAGAGGAGCCTGCGTTAAAACTATTTTTCTGAAAAGCTCTCCCCTTTCTGTATAATCATTAAACTGATCAAAACTTGAACAGGCAGGAGAAAGAAGCACAATATCTCCTGGTTTTGCGCACTTTATGGCAAGAAGGGTAGCATCACTTAAGGTTTCACTAAGATATGTTTCTGTAGTTCCGTTTAATTCTTCAGTCATTATAAAACGCGACTCACCCATTAAAATTAAAATTTTAACTTTTTCTTTTATATAAGGAATTAATGGACTGTAGGAGGCACCCTTATGTTTTCCTCCAAGAATAAGAATTATAGGTCCTGGAAGGCTTTTTAGTGCCTGCAAAGTAGCATCTACATTAGTTGCTTTGGAATCATTTACAAAATAGACCCCGCCAAATTCTCCTATGTATTCCAATCTATGAGGAAATCCTCTAAATTCAGTAATGAGATTTTTTACACTTTCCTGTGTAGCTCCAAGAAGCCTTGCTCCCAAGCTTGCTACCATAAAATTTATCTTATTATGGATTCCAAGAAGTTTAAATCCCAAAAAGGAATAGAATTCTTCTTTTTCGAGATTAAGAATAAAACCATCTTCAGAGGATATAACACTTGGTTTGAGGTAGGCTTTTGCTTTTTCATTTTCTTTTTCATCAAAAAATAGAAAAGTTCCTTTTACTAAATTCTTAAAATTTTCAAAAAAGGGGGCCTCAACAGGTAAAATAGCATAACAGGTCTTGTTCTGAAATTCAAAGAGCCTGTATTTATAGTATGCATATTCTTCAAAAGAGCTGTATCTTTCCAAGTGATCAGGAGTTATATTTAAAAGAATACCAACTTTTGGAGAAAAGGTATAGATGTTTTCAAGCTGAAAGCTTGATACCTCAAGCACTATTTTATCTACCGAAGCTCCGGTGATTACAAGTTCAGAAAGAGGAATTCCGTAATTTCCTCCTGTAAAAACCCTGTATCCCGAAAGCTTAAGAAGCTCAGATACCATGGCAGTGGTTGTTGTTTTTCCGTTTGTGCCTGTTATAGCAATGGTATTTTCTTTATTTTCTAAAAACTGCCAGGCAAGTTCAAGCTCACTTAAAACAGGTATATCCTTTTTTAAACAATCTCTATAAATTTCTCTCGAAACTCCAGGGCTTGTTACCACAAGGTCTGCTGAAAGAAGAGTCTCTTTCTTGTGCCCCCCTCCTTCAAAATAAACTCCTTGAGATTTAAAAGAATTTAAGCTTTCAGAAGAAAAGCTATCCAAGTCTTTAGATTCAGAAACAATTACCTCTGCCCCTGATTTTAAAAGAAGTTTAACCGCTGCTTTTCCGCTTTTTCCAAATCCCAAAACTACAATTCTCTTGTTTTTTAGGTCCATAATCCTACCTTATTTTTAAAGTGCTCAAAGCAATTAATCCAAATATTAAAGAGATTATCCAGAATCTAACCACTACTTTATTTTCAGGCCATCCTTTTAATTCAAAATGATGGTGAAGAGGTGCCATCCTGAATATCCTTTTCCCTTTAGTAAGCTTAAAATATCCTACCTGTAATATAACCGAGATAGCTTCCAAAACAAAAAGTCCGCCAGCTATGACTAAAAGAAATTCCTGTTTTACTATTATAGCAATAGCTCCGAGACTTGCTCCAAGAGCAAGAGAACCTACATCTCCCATAAAAATTTCTGCAGGATGCGCATTATACCATAAAAATCCCAAACCGGCTCCTACAAGAATTGCACATAAGATAGCAAGTTCTCCAGCATAAGGAATATAAGGAAGATAAAGATAGCTGGCAAATTTTATATGTCCTGCGACATAACTAAAAATGCTATAACAGCCAGCAACTATAATAAAGGGAACTATAGCCAGACCATCAAGTCCATCGGTCAGATTCATAGCGTTAGAACTACCTATTATTACAAGCATACTAAAAATTAAGTAAAAACTTCCGATATCAATCACTAATTTTTTAAAAAACGGGAAATTAAGAGTTGTTGGAAAGTTGAATCCTTTGAATAAGATGAAATAAAAAACAGATACAATTATAAGTTGAGCAAGAATTTTTTCCCTTGCCCTTAATCCAAGATTTTTCTTTCTTTTTATTTTTAAAAAATCGTCTAAAAATCCTATAAAGCCAAAACTTAAAAGAATAAAAAGAACTATCCAGACTAAATAGTTAGTAAGATTGCACCAGAGAAGGGTAGATAATAAAACAGAACCAACTATTACAATTCCTCCCATTGTAGGAGTTCCAGTTTTTACTTTGTGATGAGAAGGTCCCTCCTCCCTTACAATTTGACCGAACTGTTTTTCTTTCATAAATCTTATAAAGTAGGGCATCAAAAAATAAACCAGGAAAAAGGCAGTTATAGCCCCGCAAATCATTCTAAAAGTTATATATTTGAAAACATTAAAAACGATAGAAATATCTCTTAATGAATAAAGAAGATGATAAAACATCAGCCAAGCTCCTTGAGAATTCTTTCTACAATCCTTTCCATTTTTAAAGCTCTTGAGCCTTTAACCAAGATCGCAATTTTTTCGTCTTTATCAAGCAATAACTCTTTTAAAAAAGAACTTTCTAAAAACTCCTCCACACTACTAAAAACATTACAGCTTTTATCTTCTGCATCAATCTCAAATCCTTCTTTATAGCTTTTTGCCATTTCTCCGGTAAAGATTGCCAAATCAGCAACTTCTGCTACAGCCCTCCCTACTTCTTTATGAAGACTTTCTGATTCTTCTCCCAGTTCTTTCATATCTCCTAAAATTACAACTTTTTTATCAAAGTTTTTAGAAATTTCCTGTAAAAATTCTAAAGCAGCTTTTGTTGAACCTGGGTTGGCATTGTAGGTGTCATCTATAATAAGAAAATTTTCTTTTTCAAAAAGTTTAAATCTTTTAAAGAGAGGTATTTCATTTCCTAAGAGAGAAATGATTTTTTCAAGATCGAAACCCAGAGCTACAGCTACACAAAGAGCTGCAAGAAGATTTAATAAATTATGTTTCCCTATGTTTTCTACTTCAAGAGGATAGTAATTGCCTTTTAAAAAGACTTCAGCTTTTATTCTATTTTCAGAAAAAGTCAGATTTTTCAGAGAAATATCAGCACTTTCACTGAAACCAAAAGAAAGTTTGTTGTGCGGGAAAGTCTGAGTTTTGGTTCTTAAAAGTTCCTGATCAAAATTATAAATAAGGGTTCCATCTGGATGAGTATTTTTAAAGAGGCTTATTTTTTCTTCAAGAACACCTTCAATTGAGCCAAGACCTTCTAAATGAGAAGGATAAATCGAGGTTATTACTGATATATGAGGTTTTACAATTTGAGAAAGCCTCTCTATTTCTCCTTTCTGATTTGTTCCAAGCTCAAGAATGGCTACTTCTGTTTCTTTGTTTACAGAAAGGAGTGAAAGGGGAACTCCTATTAAATTGTTATAGTTTGCGTGGTTTTTGGCTGTTTTTAAAAACTTAGAAAGAATGTTATAGGTTAATTCTTTTGTGGTTGTCTTTCCGCAAGAACCTGTTATGGCTACAAAGATAGAATTAAGTTTCTCTCTCCATAAACTTGCAAGATCTCCAAGAGCTTTCAAAGTGTCTTTTACTAAAATTACAGAGATTGTTTTGGGAATTTCTTCCACTCTGAAACCTTCTGGAAAATGGGAAATAACAATACCTTTTGCTCCCTTTTCTATAGCATCTTTATAGAAGTTATGTCCATCAAATCTCTCTCCTTTTAAAGCCCAGAAAAGATATCCGGGTTTTATAGTTCTTGTATCTGTAGAAACTCCTTTGAATGAAATACCCATATCTCCATTTATCAGAATACCTGATGTAGCTTTTATAATCTCTTCTGTAGAAAGCTTCCTTTCTATATTCATTGCAAACCCAATGTGTTTATAATTTTTAAGATTTCTTCTTTATCAGAAAAGGGATAACGTTTTCCTTGAATTTCCTGATAGGTTTCGTGTCCTTTACCGGCAACCAGTAGAACATCTCCCTTTTTAAGATTTTTTATGGCAAACTCAAGTGCCTCTCTTCTGTCAGGGATAATTTTATAAGGTTTTGATGAATTTATGCCTTTTTTAATATCTTCAATAATTTTCATAGGGTCTTCAAATCTTGGATTATCTGATGTCAAAATTATTTCATCAGCAAGAAGACTTGCCACTTTTCCCATAAAAGGTCTTTTTCCTTCGTCTCTATTTCCACCGCATCCGAAAAGAACAATTAATCTATTTTCTTTTAAAGGATTTAAACTTTTTAGGGCTTCTTCAAGCGCTGAAGGAGTATGAGCATAATCTACAAAAATTTTGGCTTTTTTATAATCAGCTATTAGTTCAAGTCTTCCAGTTGGATTTTTAAGATCCTTTAAGATATTTAAAACATCTTCAATTTTAAATCCTAAAGAAAGAATAATTCCAAGCGCGGTAGCTAAATTTTTAGCTTGATAATCTCCAAATAGTCTGGTAGAAACTACAAATTCTTTTGTTTTTATTTTAATTTTTAAAGTTAATCCATTTTTTCTATCAACAATCTCGCATTTAAAATCTTCATTATTTACCAAAAGAAGAGACAAACCGTTTAACTCTTGAATAAGCCTTTTCCCGTATTCGTTTTCTAAGGAAATTACGGCTTTAGCTTCAGGTTTAAGATAATTGGTAAAAAGCTTCTTTTTAGCCTGATAGTAACTTTCCATATTTTTATGATAATCAAGATGGTCTCTTGAAAGATTTGTAAAGGAAGCCACATCAAATGAAAGTCCTAACAGTCTATCCTGATCAAGGGCATGAGATGAGACCTCAATTACACAGGCTTTAAATTTTTTGTCAGCAATTTCCTTTAACAATTCTGCTACAGTTAAAATTGAAGGAGTTGTTTCAAGGGCAGGGATAATTCTATCTGTTTCATAAAAAAGAGTTCCGATATAACCGCATTTCAAACCAAGGGCATTTAAAATATTTTTTGTAAAAAAGCTTACTGAAGTTTTTCCGTTTGTTCCTGTAACTCCTATTAAATTTAAATTTTCTTGGGGATTGTCGTAAAAATTTAGGGAAAGGGAGGAGAGGGCTTTTTTAGCATCTTTTACCTGAATTTGAATGGTTCCCGGATAATTTTCCTCTGGCTTTATTTCACTTTCTCTTATTATTACCAATGCTCCGTTTTTTATGGCCTCCTCTATAAAAATTTCCCCGTTGTAAATTGTTCCTTTTTTTGCAACGAAAATATATCCATCTTTCACTTTCTTAGAATTTTCTGCTATACCCTTTATTTTAAGGTATTTATAAGGTCCGAAACACTCTATAGGTTGGCTTCCGTAATAGGCTTTTACAATTTCCAGATTTTTAATAAGGTCTCCTAATGGTTTCATATCTGGGAATATAGGTAATTTATCAATTTTCGGTTTAGTGCATAAGCTTCTGTAGAATTAAAAGCAAAAGAAGCAAGTATCATTTTATTTTCTTTAAAGGCTATCGTAATAAATTTATCTCCAAGAGTATAAATATATTTCTCTTTTAAAATTTTTAATTCAGGTTGACATGCTTTATTCTTTGTAAATAAAATAGTGGGTTTAATCAAACCTTTACAAATTTTATCCATATACCATTGAGCTACATGCCAGGCATTTATTTTAGGTATATTTTCTTCTTTTAACACAGGATTTTTGCCTAAAGCCCAGTCCAAATCCCTTACTTCGGATGAGGGAATTCCAAAAAAGTTCAAAGGATAATAATTGTCAAAAAGCCTTGAGTTTTCACTTTTAAGGTAGCTCAGTAATTCTCCTGTCTCAAGATCAAAAACAGCTATTTCAAAAGCAGAAAGTTTTAAATTATAAATTATATTGTAAATCTTTTTTTCTAAATTTAAATCAAGAGATAGAATAAGAGGTTTCCCTTCACTCAGGTGTGCATTAAATGTTTTTTCAAGTCCAGAAACTCCGATTTTATTAAATGTCTCACCTATTAAAAATTTTAAATAGGGTTGAAGCACTTTTCTTTCAAAGGTTTCCTCAATGAGTATATTTTTTTTATTCTTTAACCTCTCAACTTCCTCTAAGCTTAGATCGTCTGAAAGATGAATAATTCCTTTCTTAGAAAGATTTAGAGTAGAACCGAGATACTTTTTCAGAATTTCTAAATCTGCGTGACTTAGGGAAGACGTGTTTTTAATAAAATAATATGCTCTATATTTTTCCAGAGATACAGCGATAGGATTTAAATTTCTGTCAAAGATATAACCTCTTTTGACTTTATAGTCAGGTGCCTTTCCGGTTACCCTTTCTGCAGAAAAATTAATTATCAATAGAACCAAAAAAAGAAATAAACTTAATAATAACAATAAATTCTGCTTCTTTTTCATTTACTCAAGCCTCAGAAAATCTTTTTCCTCAGGAGGATAAAGGCCCAAGATTTTTGCTTTTCTCAAAACAACTTCCTTTGAAGTTAAAAGCTGGTATTCCTGTTTTAATGTTTTGTTTTCTTTTAATAAAGAGAATCTTTCCACTTTTAACTTTATTAAAAGATAAGTATGATAAGCAATAGCAACACTGAGCACAAAAATGGTAATTCCTAAGAAAAAGATGAGAGTGTTTATAAAAAAGTCTTTTAACCAATCTTTCAAAGATATAACTTCTTTCTTATTTTTGGTTCTGCCATTGGTACGATAGTGCTCTATAGTGGGTCTGTAAATAAGGGTTTTATTATTCATAAACCCTTTCCCCCACCCTCATTTTTGCACTTCTTGCCCTGGGATTTTTTTTTATTTCTTCTTCAGAAGGAGTTATAGGTTTTTTTGTAAGGACTTTTATTCTGGGATCGTTTTTAAAATAGGTTTTAACCAATCTGTCTTCTAAAGAATGGAAAGAGATAATAACAAATCTTCCAGAGGGTTTCAAGAGATCAGGAAGTTCTTTTAGAGCTCTTTCCAAATTCTCAAGTTCCTTATTTACTTCAATTCTTAAACTCTGAAATACCACTGCCAGGAGGTCCTTTTTAGAAGTTTTGAAGAATTCTTTTACAGCATTTACAAGGTCCTGTGTAGTTTCAAAGGTCATTTTTTTTCTTTTTTCGCAAATAAATTTGGCAAATTTTTCTGCTCTCGGAACCTCACCTTTTTTAAATACATTTGCTAAACTTACAAAATCATAAGAATTTAATATATCCTTTGCTGTAGTTGCTATGGTTAAACTCATTCTCATATCAAGGGGTTCCTCTTTTTGAAAAGAAAACCCCCTTTTACTTCCTTCTAAAAGGAAAGATGAAATTCCAAGATCAAGCAATATTCCGTCTGCAAGTATTCCTTCTTTTTGGAGAACATCTTTGATGAAGATAAAATTTTTATTAAAAAGCTTTACCCTATCTCCGTATTTTTTTAATCTTTCGCTGGCCATCTTAAAAGAATCTTCATTCCATTCAAACCCGTATAAAATGCCTGATGGACTTGAGGCTTCTAAAATAGCGGAACTGTGTCCTCCTAAACCTACGGTTCCGTCCACAAAAATTTTATTTTCTCTCACATCCAACCACTCCAGCACCTCTTTTAGTAATACAGGTTCATGATGGTAAATCTTTTCCTCCTGTAAGATAAGGATTAATAATTTGCATAACTTTGTTAAAGTTTTCTTTGGTTTCTTTAAACTTAGATGCCAAATCTTTGGGATTCCAGATTTCAAAATGGGTTAACATTCCCAGAAAGACAACCTCTTTTTCAAGCCCAATTTCTTCTCTTAAAGACTGAGAAAGGAGAATTCTTCCCTGTTTATCAGGCTGATATTCTTCTGCAGAACCGAGAAAATATCTTACATATTGTCTTACTTCAGGAACATCCCAGGGAAGACTCATTAATTTTTCTTCTATCTTTTGCCATTCTTCAACAGGATAGGCAACCAAACAATCCGGATAATTTGTAATTACCAGATTTTCGCTTCCATATTTAACTCTTAAGACTTCTCTGAACTTGGCCGGGAGATTGAATCTTCCTTTTTCATCAAGTGTATGTTTAAATTTACCTCTAAACATTTTGCCCCACTTTTCCCCACTTTATACCACTAAGCATATTTAAAAATTTTTAAAAAGTCAAGTCCAATTTTATACTTTTAAATTTCTCTTAATTTATAACCATTCTAAAAAATTCCACTTACGAAGTGGAAGACCGGGTTTGAAAAATTTGGGAATGTTTTTAAAATAAATCTGTGCTTCTTGAGTTAAGAATTAATAATCTTGTGTTAATAGAAGATGTTCATTTAGAGCTTGATAAAGGGTTTGTTGTCTTTACTGGAGAGACAGGTGCTGGAAAATCCCTTCTTGTAAGGGCTGTAAAGCTTCTTCTTGGAGAAAAGGGAGGAGCTAATTACTTAAGAGCAGGTGCAAAAGAAGGAGAAATAGAGGCGATCTTATGGGGAGGAGAAAAACTTTCTCAAAAACTGAAAGAATTAGGCTATTCTCCGCAAGAAGAAATACATATAAGACGTATTTTTTCTCAAAATAGACAAAAAATCTATATTAATGGATCTCCTGCAACCCTTGCTGAACTTTCAAAAATAACCAAAGATTTAATTCTTCTAACAAGCCAGCACGAATTTTATACATTACTGTCTTCAGATAAACAGCTTGAGTTTTTGGATCAGTTTCTTGGTGTGATGCCTTATCTGGAAGAATATCAGAATTTATTTCTCAACTACAAAAATTTAATATCCCAAATAAAAGCCATTGAAGAAAAAATAGCCTCGGCCCAGATGAAAAAGGATTTTCTCCTTTTTCAAATAAAAGAACTGGAGGAATTAAAACCCGATCCACAAGAGGAAGATGAGCTTTTAAAAGAAAGAGAAAGATTAAAAAATCTTTCATTTTTAAAGGAAAAAACTCAGTTTCTTGTTTCAAGTTTTGAAGAGGTTGAAAAAATCCTTTTTCAGATTGTATCTTCTTTTGAAAGTTTAAGCAAAGTTGAGAATAACTTTAGGGATCATTATTCCAGAATTTATTCCATGTATTATGATCTAAAGGAAATAGCAAGGGATTTAATTGATTACTCAAGCCGTTTACCTGAAGATGACACCGCTTTGAATGAAATAGAGGAAAGGCTTTCCAGATATGAAAAGCTTAAAAAGAAATACAAAAGAGATACCCAAGGATTGATAAAACTTTTAGAGGAGTTGAAGGAAGAGGTTAATTTAATGGAGACAGGAGAGGAAAATTACGAGAAGCTTTTAAAAGAGGAGGAAGAATTGAGGAAAAATTTAATTGAATCAGCTATGAAATTAAGTGAAGAGAGACTTAAGGGTATTCCTAAACTTCAAAAACTTCTTCTAAAAGAGTTGAGAGATCTTGGTATGGAAAAAGCAGATTTTAAGATAGAGCTTATTACAAAAGAAGCGAAGGTTGAAAATCTTTCTCCTTCAGGACTTGATGAGGTTAAGTTTCTTTTTTCTTCAAATCCAGGAGTTCCTCTCAAACCACTTGAAAAAGTTGTATCTGGAGGGGAGCTTTCCCGTATTTTTCTTGCCTGTAAATCCGTTTTAAAAGAAAAAACTGAAGCAGGAACTCTTGTCTTTGATGAGGTTGATGCAGGAATTGGCGGAACAACTGCTAAAAAAATTGCTCAAAAACTCAAAGACCTTTCGGAAAACTATCAGATTTTGTGTATTACTCATCTTCCTCAGATTGCTATTCTGGCAGATATTCATTATGTGGTAGAAAAAGAAATGAAGGAAAAGGAGACAAAAACGAAGATAAAAGAAGTGAAGGGAGAAGAAAGAATTAAAGAAATTGCAAGAATGCTCGGAGATCCTCAAAACTTGGAGTTAGCAAAAAATTTTTTACATCTTCAAAGCTGATATGCCTGCAGCTCTTCTTCTTTTTTCAGAAGGGCTTGATAGCCATTTAGCTGGTTTAATTCTTAAAGAACAGGGAATAAAGGTTATTGCTGTAAGATTTATTACTCCCTTTTTTGGATGGAACTATAAAGAAAATCCAGCCCCCTTTTACGAAAAAATAAAAGAGCTAGGATTTGATGAGGGATACCTTATTGATATTACAGAAGAATATTTGAAAATTCTTAGAAAGCCAGAATATGGTTATGGAGATTATGCCAACCCTTGCATTGACTGTAAAATCTTTATGCTTAATAAAGCAAAAGAACTTATGAATGAATTTAAAGCAGACTTTATTGCCACAGGAGAGGTGCTGGGACAGAGACCTATGAGTCAAAATAAAAATGCTCTGGAATTAATAGAGAAAAAAGCTGGTGTTAAGGGAATTTTGCTGAGACCACTTTCAGCTAAACTTCTTTCTGAAACAGAGGTGGAAAAAAAAGGACTTATCAATAGAGAAAAACTCTTAGATATTCGCGGGAGAAAAAGAACTGCTCAGTTTGAACTTGCCAAAAAATTTAAACTAAAAGAAATTCCAACTCCTGCAGGAGGTTGTCTGCTTACCGATCCTCAAATCGGGGGAAGGGTTTTAAGGATTCTGAAAGAAAAAAGAACTCTAAACTACAAAACCGCACAGCTTCTTGTTTTGGGAAGGCACTTCTTTGAGGAAGGTCTATGGATAGTTCTCGGAAGAAATAAGGAAGAAAATGAAAAAATAAAAAGAATAGTGCAAGGTGCTTACAGAATTTACACTTTAAATGTTCCTGCACCTTCAGCAACGGTTATAGAGGGGAACCCTCCTGAAGATTTTATTAAAAAATTGCTTGTAAAATATTCCAAAAAAGCCAAAGATAAAATTTCAAAAGGAGAAGAGATTATTCTTATCTTAGAGAATGCTTAAAACTGTTGCTCTACTTACGGATTTTGGGATAGAAGACCATTATGCAGGAGTTGTTAAGGCAAGAATTTTAAAGGAGTTGAAGAAGCCATTAACCGTAAATTTTATTGATATTACTCACCGGATACCGCCTCAGGATGTAAGAAAAGCTGCTTTAAGTCTTTATTTTTCTTACAAATATTTTCCAGAAGATACCATATTTCTGGTCATAGTTGACCCTGGAGTGGGAACTGAAAGAAAGGCTATAGTTATAAAAACCAAAAAATTTACTTTTGTTGGTCCGGACAACGGAGTTTTTTCTCTTATTTATAAGGAAAATCCCGACTTTTCTTCTTTTGAGATAATAGAGGAGAAAGTTCTAAAACCGCC
>DAIQAS010000012.1:0-22009 GCA_036781525.1 Thermodesulfobacterium sp.
AAGGAAAAGAATTAGCGTCAAAAAAGTTAGGAACACCACCAAAGGTTGCAAAAGTTGCAAGAAGGATAAAAAAGAGAGCTATAAGTATAAGTATAGGGAATCCCCATGCCTTGCTGTAAAAAGTATGTAAAAATTTAAAGGGTGTTGCCTCTTTAATTACTGAAAGCCTTAAGGCTGCCATTACTTCACCGGGATTGGCCTCTCTCGGACAGTATTTACTACAATCTCCGCATTGATGACACAGCCAAATAGCAGGATCATTAAGAAGTCTATCTTTAAATCCCCATTGAGCTAAAATCATCTGTTTTCTTGGGAAAGGAGCTTCATCAGGAGATAAAGGACAAACTGTAGCACAGGTAGCACACTGATAACATTTTTTTACCGTATCACCACCTACAGCCTGTATTTCTTTAACCGCATTTAAATCAGGATCTACTTTTATAATTTCGTTAGCCATGGGTTCCCTCCTTTTTACCAACCTTTAAATGGATTCTCTTCAAATCCTTTTATTTCTTCATTAAATTCATTCAATTTTTTCACTGCTTCATCTACTTCATCAATAGAAACAATTTGCAAAGTAACTCTCTCAGGCTCTAAAGCAAGCTGCTGTAAAGTTTCAGCAACATTTTCCATACGTCTATTCGCTAATTCACTTCCTTTTATAAAATGACATTGATAATTTTCACCATATTTACAACCTAAAAGTAAAATTCCATCATAACCCTTACTCATGGCATCCTTTACAAAGGACACATTTACCGCACCAAGACATCTAACAGGTATTATTCTAAATGATACAGGAAGCGGTTTTTTCTGATAAGCTGCCATATCAAGTGCAGGTAAAGCATCATTTTCACAAACAAATGCCATAAGTCTATAAAGTCCATAACCCTGCTCTGGCATTTCAGTTGCCTTTATCATATTTCCAACCATATCTATGGAGTAGTCTTTGAAATTAATAATTCTCTGTGGACAAGCACCAAAACAGGTTCCACAACGACGACATCTTGTAATATTTGGTAGAGGATTACCCTTATCGTCTTCATTTAAAGCACCGAAAGGACATTCCTCAGTACATCTCTTACACTGAGTGCACATTTTAAGATCAAATTCTGGATAAGCATAATCCCAGGTTCTCGGATGAACTGCACGCCCTTCCTTTATAGCAATAAGACACTGAATTGCTTTAAGAGCTGCTCCACGAGCATCTTCAATTGCTTGAGCAATAGTCATGGGCTGATGAATTGCACCAGCTGCATAAATACCCGTTCTTCTTGTCTCATAAGGGAAACAAATATAGTTAGAATCTGCATATCCATAAAAGAGTTCAAGTTCATCAGTTGGAAGACCTGGTCCCTGTCTATATTCTAAGTTAAGAACCGGTTCTTCAGCAGTAACAGGAACCATTCCTATAGCAAGAACAACAAGATCTACATTTATTTCCAATTTTTCTCCAAGAAGGGTCTCATCAACCACTACCTTTACTTTACCATCTTCTCCTTCTGAAACCTCAACCACTTTACCTTTGGTAAGAAATACTCCTGGATCATCCTGTAAAGTCTTATAGAAGTTTTCATAAATTCCCATTGTTCTCATATGATCATAAATGATAAATGCTTTGGCTTCAGGATCTGCTTCTCTTATATATTTTGCCTGTTTAAGAGAAGCTAAACAGCAATATCCTGAACAGTAGGCTAAATGATTTTCATCTCTCTGCCCTGCACACTGAATAAAAAGAACACTTTTAATAGGTGCACCATCAGAGGGTCTAACAAAATTTCCATTTTTTGCCATTTCTTCAAATTGAACATTGGTAACTACATTTTTAATATTTCCGTATCCTAAATCAGTAAGTTTGCTTGCATCATAAGGCTTAAATCCTGCTGCTAAAACAATAGCACCTATTTTTACTTCCTCTTCTCCTCCGGCTACACTAATCTTTACATTAAAAAGTCCGGGCATTCCAGAAATGCTTGAAACAGTTGCTCCCTTATAAACTTTTATTTTTTCATTGTTCTCAACCTGTGAAATAAGATCATTCACAATAGGAGGAACAATATTTTTAAATGGATGAGTTGTTTCACAGTGGGCTTTCATTTTAGCTACAAAACCACCGAGTTCTTTTTCCTTTTCAACAAGAACCACCTCATAGCCAGCATTTGCAGCCTCAAGTGCTGCAGTAAGTCCTGCAACTCCGCCACCAATAACAAGTATAGTCTTAGAAATTTCTTCTTCTGGTTTAAATGGTTCTGGGAACTTATAACTTTGAAGCTTAGCAACTCCCATTCTTATATAGTCTTTAGCAAGTGCCATAAGTTCATCTTTAAAAGAAACACCTTCTACATATTCTGCTGTATCTTCTAAAACCTCTCCTCCTTCTCCAACTGGAAATCTGCTCCAAACTACCCCTTCTCTTAAATTTACTCTTTCTACTGCTACATTTTCAAAATTGAAAACATCGTAATTAACTCTCGGAGAACAAGCACAAATTGCAACAGCATTAAGTTCATCTTGTTTAATTTTCTCTTCTATAAAAGCCTTCCCCTCTTTAGAACATAAAAATTCTTTACTATATACTGCAGCTGCTCCCTGCTCACGAGCAGCATTTTCTAATTCTGCAATGTCTAAACGTTTATCAATATCACAGGAAGTGCATATAAATACACCTATCTTTTCCATTTTCTACCCCCTTAATATTGTTTGCACAGCCTTTAAAGCTGCACCTGTTGCTGTCTCATTTGAAGTCATAACATCAAGTGGCATTTTAGCACAACCACAAGCAATTATCCCATTTTCAGAAACCACAAAACCATTCTCATCTACCTTTACACCTGAAAGATTAATTCCTGCTATACTTGGTTGCATACCAAGGGCAAGAACAACCATATTGACCCTTTCGTGTATCTTTTTACCAGATAAAGTATCTTCTGCTGTGACAATAAGATCTTTTGTTTCTGGATCTTCCTCAATTTTAGCAACTTTTCCTTTTATTAAATGAATTCTTGCTTCATTTTCTACTCTTTTATAAAACTTCTCATATCTTCCAGGAGTTCTTAAATCTATATAAAAAATAAATGATTCTGCTTCAGGATCCTGCTCTGCCAGATACCAGCTCTGCTTAAGAGATGCCAAACAACAAATATATGAACAGTAAGGTAAATGATTTTCATCACGAGAACCAGCACACTGAACAAAAGCAACCTTTTTAGGTGGAGTCTGATCTGAAGGTCTCAAAATCTTTCCTCCAGTTGGTCCCCAAGGAGAAGCAAGTCTTTCCATCTGCATATTGGTAATTACATTTTCAAACTTTCCATACCCAAGATTATCGAGTTTTGTAGCATCATAAGGCTTCCAACCGGTTGCCCATATAATGGCTCCTACCTCAAACTCCAAGGTTTCTTCTTTCATATCAGGATCTATGGCATTGTATTTACAGGCAGACATTATTCTTTCCAAATCTCCATCTGCCAAAGCATTTTTGTCAAGAACATATTTCATAGGAAAAGCCATAGGAGATGGTAAATAAATAGCCTTTGTTTTTTTCAATCCAAAATCAAATTCGCTAACCCTTTCTCCTTCACAAACTTTTTCACACTCCCCACAGGCTGTACAATTATCATTTACATAACGAGGCTCAACTTTTACTTTTACTTTATAATTTCCTGGCTCACCAGAAATTTCAGTTACCTCTGCCATAGTATAAACTTTTATTCTTGGGTTGGTTTTAATTCTTCTATAATTAATCTCTAAACCACAAGTAGGAGGACAAAGTTTTGGAAAATAATATCTCAACTGTGCAACCCTTCCACCTAAGCTTGGCTCTTTTTCAATTAATATTACTTCTGCTCCAATTTCAGCAGCTTCAACTGCTGCTGTTATACCACTTATTCCCCCTCCTACAACTAATATAGGTTTATCCATTTTATTACCTCCTTTCAGCTCTTTTTCAGAATAAAACCTCCTCTCTTTAAGGAGGTTTTATTCTGAAAAAAATAAAAAAAGGGGGACATAATGTCCCCCTTTTTTTATTTAATTAACTTTTACGGTCCAAGTGGATCAGGAATGATCTGGACATAAGGATAGGTCTCTAAGGTCCATTCCTTAGTCTCAGCATTGTAGGAAGACAGAGTGAAACATCTCCAGTTAGCATCATCAAGATTCATAAAGTCTGTTCTATAATAGTATCCAGGATAACGAGTTTCTTCACGGAAGAGGATATGTAAGAGATGAGCTTCTGCTGTCCATACACGATGTCTATTTTCATAAGCTCTCATAAGTTCATGAAGATCTCTTGCAGCAGCAAGTTCCATATCCTCTTTGAGCATCTTAAGAAGTTCAAGTCCTCTCTCAAGCATAACCTTATTGGTCTTGTAGAAAGTGGAACATCCAGCAACATATTCATCCATAAGCTTCATAAGTCTATCCTGAATCTGACGAGGAAGGAGATAATTTGGATTGATTTCATAGTGAGTAGAAGTATTCTTATACTGTTCAAATCTATACCAAGGACCATAAATTTCTTTCTTTAAGTCTTCAGGATTTTCCTTAGGAGTGGGTTTAAAATCTTTATTGTCCAAGCAGAATTTTACCATAGCCTTTGCAGCAATTCTTCCTTCAACATGAGAACCGGAAGAAAACTTATGTCCAGATGCTCCAACAGTATCTCCTGCGCAGAAGAGACCTTTTACTGTGGTCATTCTGTTATAAAGTCCAATTTCTCTCCAGGGTGCCTTATATTCTTCAGGAACCCAATCTTCATCTGGTCCGCATACCCAAGCACCAGCACATCCAGCATGGCTTCCCAAGAGATAAGGTTCTGTAGGCATAATCTCAGAAGGAAGTTTTTCGGGCTCAATATTCAAACATGCCCAAAGTCCAGCCTGAGTTACACACATGTCTAAGAAGTCTTCCCAAGCTTCAGCAACAAGGTGTTTAAACTCTTTCTTATCCATTGTCTTTGCAGATTCCTGAAGAGCCCACTCAGTATGCATATAGATTGGTCCGCGTCCAGCTTCCATTTCAATAAGCATTGCATGGTTTCTTAAACAGGTACCAATATGAGAAGCTTCTCCATAAGGTGCAAACTTCTTTAATTCATCTTTGTGTTTCTGAACATAATCTTCTCCAAATGCATTTGTTGCTCTTGCTTTAAAGAGCAAGAACCATGCTCCAACTGGTCCATAACCATCTTTAAAACGTGCAGGGATAAATCTGTTTTCCATAAGAACAAGTTTGGCTCCAATCTGAGCGCACATTGCATATCCTGTTCCAGGGTTCCATACAGGATACCAAGCACGTCCTTTTCCTTCTCCGATGGATCTTGGACGGAATACATTAACTGCTCCACCAGTAGTAAGTAAAACTGCATTAGCTTTAATAATAAAGATTTTGTTTTCTCTTACAGAAAAACCTACCGCTCCAGCAACACGATTGGGTTCATTGGCATCAAGAAGTGGTCTTACAATAAAACATCTTTCAATTATTTCAGCCTTATCTCCATAATTTACAAGAGCATTTTTAGCAGCTTCAGCAACGATTACCTTATAAGATTCTCCATTAATCATTATCTGCCAACGTCCAGAGCGAACAGGCTGAGCTCCAGCTTTCAAAGTTAATCCCTTGGCCTTTGCTTCGGCTCCATCTAAGGTCTTTCCAGTATTGGGATCTTTTTTCCAGATAGGAAGACCCCACTCCTCAAAGCACTGAACTGTGTCATCAACATGGCGTCCCACATCAAAAACAAGGTCCTCACGAACAATGCCCATCAAGTCACAACGAACCATTCTTACATAATCATCGGGCTTATTTTCACCAATATATGTATTAATAGCAGAAAGACCCATGGCAACTGCACCAGATCTTTCCATAGCAGCTTTATCGCAAAGAATGATTCTTAATCCATGAGGTTTTGCCCATTTTACAGCCTCTACCGCAGCACCACATGCTGCCATTCCGCCACCGACTATTAAAATATCTGTTTCTTTCTCTACAATTTCAGGTTCAGCACACTCTAAACCAGCATTATAAGACCAAATCTTAGGCATAGTGCCACCTCCTTTTAAAATTTTAAAATTTTAAGCTGTCTGAATTTTTAAAGTTTTACCAAGAGCACCAGCTTCAAACTTCTTATTAAGTACAGCTTCAGGTTTTGCAGGTTCTTTACCATCTGCAGCTTCAGTAAAAAGCTGATTGTTTCCAATTAAACCAGGATCTGGATCAGGTTTTCCTACTGAAGGATCAGCAGAACCTTCAGGAGTTGTTCTTGTGGGATACTTAAATCTTAAAACAACACCATTTCTAAACTTAATGGTCCACATAATATCAGTAGTTCCACGCATGGGCTGACAAGTTCCATGAAGAGGAGCAAAATCTGCATAGTGCCTTATAGAAATTGCTCCCTGAGGACAACTCTTTACACAGCTGTAACACTCCCAGCACTGATCAGGTTCCTGATTGTAAGCCTTCATCGCTTCAGGATCAAGAATCATAAGATCGTTAGGACAAATGTACATACATACTGTCTTGTCTCCACCCTTGCAACCATCACACTTTTCAGGGTTTACATAACTTGGCATAGCCTACCTCCTTTTATGGTTTTTATTTCTATTTTTGCCGCATTCTAAATTATATCTTTTAAGTTTCTCAAGTCAAACTTTCTTTTCTGCTTTTATTTTAAGTTACACTTCAATTTTTTTTCTTTTTTTCCTTTTTTCTTTTCTTTTGCATTTTTTCAAATTATTCTATATCGGAAGTATCAATATCTGGAGCTGGCAAAAAATCTGATTCTTTAGCAGCTGCCTCTTTAATCTGATCAATTTTAGCAAGTACTCCTTTGGCTACTTCTTCTCCCAAGCTTTTCTGATTAGCAATCTCTTCAAACAAAGCCCTTTTAAATGCCACGGGAGTATCAGTTATACAAGCACGAGAATCTATACGAGCTGTTTCAAAAGCTTTAAGAATGGCATCTTTTACTTCTTCACCCACTTTAACTCTCAAAACCTTTAATTCTCCTCCAAATACTGCTTCAATTTGAGACTCAACAGGGGTTCCTTTGATTTTATTTAATCTATATTCATCTAAAAATACCTCAAGTATGTATTCCATATTTTCACCTCCTGTATTTTAAAAATTTTAAATTTTTAGTCTAAATCAGGTACATCAACTTCTAATTCTTTTTCTTTGTATTCAACATATCTTTCATTAACAAATGGATAATTGAATTTCTTCCACCACTTTACAATAACTTTAAATATCTCAGGTCTCATAATAATTGCAGGAGGCTGAACTCCTTCAGCTACAAGTCCTCTAATTAAACTACCACTAAGTTTTTGTTTTTCTTTATCGTGACCGCAGTTTTCACTGTAAGCCATCTCCTTACAATGTGGACAATACCAGAATTCTCTCATATTTTGAGGTCTGATCTGAAGACCTCCTTCAATCTCTGTAGGAGGTTTATCAAAACCATAGCTTGGAATACCTTTTAACCAGAGAATCTGAGTAGCAAATGTGTCATAGTATTCACCAACTGCTGCATGGTCACGACCAAACATATGATGAGTACATCCCATATTCTGTCTTATAATTCCATGGAGTAAACTCTCTAAAGGATTACCATATCTCATATCCCAGAGAGTAAAAGTAACCATATGACGGGTAGGCTTGATATATCCGGCTTTATTTACCATTTCATGAGCCTCTAAAATGGCTTCATCAGGATAATCCCCTCTTCTCTTAACACCGATAATAGCATTAACAAGAATTCCATGACAAGGTTCAACATCTCCAGTATAAGCTGCTGTTTTCATAAGCATTTCATGTCCCACATGAGGAACATTTCTTGTCTGGTGAGCAATAGCGGTTCTCCAGCCTTTTTCATCAAAAATTTCTCTACATTTTCTTGGAGGAACCCAGAATCTGTCAAAAGGTGGTTTAAATACAGGCTCATTAATTATGGTATACTTACCAGCTAAAATAATGGGTTGATGACTTCTGTAAATTACCCAACCAGGATGCTTATCATCAAAAGGTTCCTTAACTACTTCAGGATTTTTCTCAGGTGTTCCAAAGGTTCTGTCAGCAAGTTCTGCAGGATCAATTTCATAAATTTCTTCAATATCTAAAATAGCAAAAGGCTTACCCTTTAATTTAATAAGGAGTCTATCACCAGCACCGATTCCTTTTGCCTTGAGAGATTCATAATCTTCTTTAGAAATATCAAAAAGAATAGGATAAGGGAAGATCCAACCGCTCAGAAGCTTTCTTTTGGTTAATACAGATTCTAATTCTGCAGAAGTCATGGAGCCCTCTACAGGGCTGAAAAATCCATAACAAACAGACATAATTTCACGATAAACATTTCTTACAGGAACACCTCTTTTGTAGTGGAGGGTAGGTTTAATCTCATAAACTGCTCCTGTCTTTTCACAAAAATCAACAATCTTTTTGGCTGCTTTTTTATCCTTCAAAACCCTCTCAACCAAACGCCCACCATGAGGCATGGGTCTTTTAAAGTATAACTCTGCCATAAGAACCTCCTTCTTTTTTTTATTTTATATAATTTTACCAGGTAAAATTACCAATGTTGGATATTAAAAAAAAAAGTATCCAAAGTCAAACTTAATTTTAGACTATTATTGAAAGTTTTGTTCAAAATATGAGTTTTTTAGTTTATTTTGAGTTTTTTCCTTAAAATTTTTTTTATTTTTTTAAATTTTCCCTCTTATTTCTAAGTCTTTTCAAAATTAATTTTTACACTATAATGGGGAAAGACAGGAGAAAAAAGTGAAAAATACAAAATATTTAGAGCTTATAAAATCTGAATTAAGAGAAATAGAGAATGCTTTAAGTGCTTACTTAGATGCTCAACATCCTTTTATTAATCAGGTAAGTGAGTATATCATCTTTTCTGGGGGAAAAAGAATTAGACCCCTCCTTACAGTTCTTTCAGCAAAACTTTTTTTAGATAAAACGAACGATAATAATTATTTGGAAACTATTTATAAAACTTCAATACTTTTTGAATATTTACATGCAGCAACCCTTCTTCATGATGATGTAGTCGATGAGGCTGAATTTAGAAGGGGGAGAAAGGCAGCAAGAAATCTCTGGGGAAATCAGGCAACCATCCTTGTAGGAGATTATCTTTATGCTAAAGCTTTAAGAATTGCAAGTTCACTTCAAAACACAAAGATAATGGATGTAATTACTCAGACTACCCTTCTTATGAGTGAAGGAGAAGTTATGCAACTTTTAAATCTTGATAATTTTAATCTAACAGAAGCTGAATATGAAGAAGTTATTTTCAGAAAAACTGCTGTTCTAATTTCTGCCTGTTGTGAAGTAGGAGCCATTTTAGGAGGAGCAAAAGAAGAAGAAAGCTCTAAACTTAGAGATTTTGGGAAATATTTAGGGCTTGCCTTTCAGATAGTAGATGATCTCCTTGACTATCTAAGTGAAAAGACAGGAAAAGACTTCGGAAAAGATTTTAAAGAGGGGAAAATTACTCTTCCGGTGATTTATGCTTTACAATCCTCTTCAGAAAAAGAAAAGGAACTTCTTCTTAATCTACTTAAAAATCCTGAGGTTGAGAAAAAAGATTTTATAACTGCTAAAAACATTATTGAAAAAAATCAGGGCTTTAAAAAAAGTAAAGAAAAAGCTAAACTTTATATAACCTTAGCAAAAGAATCCTTAAAAGATTTACCCAATAATCTCTATAAGGATTCACTTCTTTTTATAAGTGATTATCTTTTAGAAAGGAAAAAATGAGCCTTCTTAAACTTCTTGTCTTTGATTGTGATGGAGTCCTTTTTGATTCAAAGTTAGCTAACATTAAATTTTATAATTATATATTGGAAAAAGTCGGAAGAGCTCCTCTTACTCCTGAGGAAGTTGAATTTATTCACATGCATTCGGTAAACGAATGTATTGAGTACATTTTAAGAAATCATCCTGAAAAACTTGAACTTGCTAAAAAAGTTCAAAAAGAAACTCCCTATCAAATGTTTTTTAAATATCTCATACCCGAAAAAGGTCTTGTCGATTTTTTAGAATGGGCAAAAGGATATTTCAATCTGGCTCTTTGTACTAATAGAACAACCTCCACTCATCCCCTTTTAGAACATTTTAACATTAAAAATTACTTTGATTTCATCATGACTGCAGAAAGAATTCCTAAAAACAATCCTTCTGCTCTTCTTACTATTTTAGAGCATTTTAAAGTAAAACCTGAAAATGTTCTCTATATCGGAGACTCTGAGGTTGATAAAAGATTATGTGAAAATTGTGGAGTAAAAATGGTTGCTTTTAAAAATAACAATCTTTCAACAGATTTTTATGTAAAAAGTTATGAGGAACTGAGAAAACTTATAGAGAAAAATTTCCGTTTTCAGCCTTTAAGGAAGAGTAAATCCTATTAAAGATTCTTGTAGCCTCAAACCTTGCACTATCTTTTATTTCTTCTAACCCCGGAATTAAAATATAAAGTGTTTTTATAGCTCTTGTAAAACCTACATAAAGAAGATTAAACAATTCAAGTTTGGTTTTTGCCTTTTCTAAATACCATCCGATTTTACCCTCCTCAGGAAGCTCTTCTTTTTTCCCTCTATAGATATTACCGTTATAAAATACCAGACGAAAATCCGAAGTATAAGGCCTTTCTTCCCAAGTTAAAGGTAAAATAACATGATTGAACTCAAGCCCTTTTGCTAAATGAATAGTAAGAATTTTTACGGCTGATTTATCCTTTGGCATCTCCAACTCATCTTCCGAATATTTTTCCCAGTATTCCAGAAATTCTTCAAGATCTCCACCTTTAAAAGAAAAGTCAAGCACTATACTTAAAAATTTATAAAGATAGGATATCTCACTTTCTCTTTTTTCTTCAATCCTTAATTTATTTATGATATACCGACAAAGCTCATAAAAAGAAAAGTATTTATTAGCTGAGATAAAATCTTCTATATAAGTTTTCCAGAAATTGGGATATTCATTTTTAACAAAATCTGTAAGGATCAAATTGCTTCCTGAAAATTTAAATTCATAGTATCTGTTTAAAATATTTAAAAATTCTTCAGAAAAGCTCCCGCTCAAAAACCCTGCCAGAGCTATTTCGTCTTCCGGATAATTTATGAATTTAAGAAGTGAGACAATAGAGTTTATAAGAGGTGATTCCTTTATTTTCAAAAAGGAGCTTCCGATAACTTTAAATCCTTGAGAAATAAGGAAGGAAGACAGTTCAGCAATTTCCTCATTTTTTCTAACAAGAATAGCTACATCTTCAAAATCATTACTTTTTTCAAGCTCCCTTAAAATGTTTAGAATCTCTTTTTTTGTAAGTTCCTTTATCCTTTCCCTTAGGGATTTTTTCTCTAAATTATTTTCAATTTTTAAAAATTTACATTTTACTTCACCCTTAAAATTGTTTACCGCTTCTTGATATACATTTTCAAAACTCCAATTAAAATCTTTCAGAACGGATTCAATTACCCTTTCTTTTTCTTCAAATTTGTCTTTCCCAAAAATAAGCTCCTCTAACAATTCTTTTTTTAGTTCATAATCGTTACTAATGTGAGAAAAAAATAAATTATTAAATTTAACCACCTCTGGAGCGCTTCTATAGTTTTTCTCTAAATTTTCTATTCTTATGGGGTAAGAAGAAAATTCCTGTAAGATTGTTTCTAAAATAAAGGGATCTCCTCCTCTCCATTGAAAAATAGACTGCTTGGGATCGCCTGCACAGATGAGGAATCTATTCCTACTGATTACATCTTCAACTATAGGCATTATAGCTTCCCATTGCACTCGATCAGTATCCTGAAATTCATCTATTATAATTCCCTCTAAACTGCCAAGTTTTACATAAATCCAGGGGATAAACTCGGGATATTTTGTGAAATTTTGAGACAATTTCTCCTTCCAGAGTCCAATAAAAAATATCTTTTCTTCATTAAACACCTCTTCAAGCTTTTTTTTCAAAAGTGCATATAATCCCAGATAAAGATCCTGAGATTTTAAATAAGGCTCCTTATAGTCTTCCAGAGTGTCTATCAGTTCTTTTTTATAGGTAATCTTCTGAAAGATCTTTTCGGTCAGTTTAATCAATCTATTTTTCATATCAATTTGTAGCTTATCTTCGTTAGTAAATAAATAATCCACAAAATTTTCTAAAAACTCCAAAAGTTCTTCTTTTTCTTTTGCTTCTTCAAAAAGTCTATTGAGTGCTTTTTCTATAAGAGATTCTTCTATATAGGTTTTTATTTGAAAATCCGCAGGCATATCAAGCTCATAAGAAAGGGCTCTGTAGAGATTTAAAAGGAAACTATCTATGGTTTTTATCTGGAGAGAATCGTATTTTAAAAAGAGTTCCTCTAAAATAATTTCTGCTTTTTTAGGAGTGATGCCAGTTTCTTCGCATAAATTCTTTCCTCTTTCTGTTTGTTTAAAAATTTCTTTTAAAAATGAGATTATTCTTTCTTTCATCTCGAAAGAAGCCTTATTTGTAAAGGTAATTGCAAGGAGATTTTTGAATTTAAATTCTTCACCTACTGAGAGGTGACTCAAAAGTTTCAAGTAGTTAAGTGCAAGTTGATAGGTTTTACCACTTCCTGCACTTGCATTATAAATTATTATATTGGCAGACATCAAAGTTAATTGTATTATAATACTGTGCATCTTCAAGGTGGAAATAGATTCTTCTTTACTTTTGAGGGAAAAAAGGGGGTTCTTTCTGAAGAAGAATCACATCATTTAATAAGAGTTTTAAGAAAAAAAGAAGGAGAAAAAATAAAACTTATCAACGGAAAAGGGGAAGAATACGAAGGAGAAATTATAAAAATATTAGAAAAGGGAAAAAATTTAAAGACTGAGGTTAGACTTCTAAGACTTTTAAGAAAAGAAGAGCCTTTATCAAAAAGAATTGTGGCATTGATTCCTTTATTGAAAGGAGATAAAACAGAATTCTTAGTGGAAAAAGGAACAGAGCTTGGAATTACGGAATTTATTCCTTTTCAGAGTGATTATTCTGTTGCCAAATCCTCTCCCAAACTAATCAATCGGTTAAAAGCAAAAGCTATAAATGCCTTAAAGCAATCGGGAAGGCTTTATCTTCCCGAAATTAGACCTCCTGTAATTCTTAAAAAGTTTTTATCAGAAAACCTCTTTCCCAATTCTTTTAAAATTGTAGCTTTACCAGAAAAAAAGCTTTCTCTTAAGTTTTTTTTAGAAAATTTAGGAAAAGCCAATGAGTTTATATTAATCTCTGGTCCCGAAGGAGGATTTAGCAAGGAAGAAGAAGCTTTATTAAAAGAATTGGGGTTTACCCCCTTTTTTCTTTCACCTTATGTTTTAAAAGCTGAGACTGCCTCTGTAGCTCTGATGAGTTTTGTTTCCATTTTTCTAAACCTTTTACAAAAGGCTTGAAAAAAGTTAAATCTGTGGTTTTATTAACTTAAAAATAGTCTAAAAAGAAAGAGGTGTTTTTATGGGTGGACGTTCTCGTAAATCCATTTTAAAACAAAAAATGGCAAAATATTACAGAGAAAGGGAAAATCCGCTTGCACTTCTTGCTTTGCAAGATGAGATTATTCGTCTTAATCAAGAAAAACTAAATATTTTTCAGGAAAATCTTGAGTTTTTAAAAAATCTTGATGTATCTTCTGATCATGAGAAACCTGCATCTAAGCTAAGTATAAGACGCTTCCCCAACGAGCCCGATAAAAAGTTTACTACAAGAGCTTTTTATGAAACACTTTATCCCATTACTATGGAATATCGTTTTATGCCTCTTCAGGCTATTTTTGTTTGGTATTTAAGAGCTCTGGAGATGATTTACGGAGAAAAAATACCCAAAATTCATTTAAATAGACTTCAAAAATGGATAAAATACTGGCTTTCAAGCTTGACTGCTGAACAGGAATTGCAACTTAAAAGTGCAGTAATATCCTGGATTTTAAATAGATTTACATAAAAAGAATGGTACTTCTTTTCTTTTTAATAATTTTCATACTTTTCACCTCCCCTGCCTATGCCTATAAACTTTTTATAATTACCCTTCCTGATAACTACGGAAAGGTAAAAAAGGAAAAAATATTTTATATAGGAAGGGCTGAACCTGCTTTCGGAGTTATTTACGATTTAAAACCACCCCAAAAATTTTTTCTTCTGTCTCCAAACAATAATCAAACCAAAATAACTCTTTTAAGAACCGAATATGAGGATAAGGCTTTAAACATAAAAAGAATAGGCTATCAAATAAAACTGATACCTGAAGAAAAGGGTGATTATTATATCTGCATAGAAAGTGATTATCTTCTTACAAGAGAGCTTAAATTAACAAAATCTTTTGCTAAAGCTCCTTTTCATGTAGAAATAGAAAAAGGATGGGACAATATGTGCGGATTTGATCTTGAAATTAAACCTTATACCAGACCATATGGTCTTAATGACAAAAGTATTTTCTGGGGACAGGTTTTTTATAAAGGTAAACCCCTTGAGGAGACAATTGTAGAATTTGAAAGGTTTAGTTCCGTTTTTTTGAGTTTAGAAGAATTACCAAAGGATTCCTACGGAAATATAAATTATCCTTATTTAAAGAAAACCGTAAAAACAAACAAAGAGGGATTTTTTGTAGTTTCCTTAGAAGAACCCGGATGGTGGGTTATCACAGTAAAAAAAGAAGCCGGGGTTAAAGCCTTGGGAAATAATTTTTATCCTTTGGAACTGGTTAATCACTTCTGGATCTATGTTTTCTCCTCCGAAGAAAAAAGAGCAGAATATAATTATACTTTTTTTAAAAAACCTTGACCTCTAATCTTTTTTTCTTAATAATATTTTTAAGGTATTGAGAATTGGAGGTGTTTATGTATAAAAAGGTTTTAGTAGGAATTGATGGTTCAGAAACAAGTATTCATGCACTTAAAGAGGTTTTAAATTTTTCCAAAACATCTCAGGTAGAAGTTGGAGTTATAAGTGTAATTCCTGAACACAGAGAACTTGCGAGTTCCTTTTCGGTATTCGGACATATAAAAGATCTTATAAAAAAGCCTTATGAAAAAACCTTAGAGGAAGCAAAAGATCTTGCTGAAGAAGAGGGAGTAAATATAAAGACTTTTCTTGAAGAAGGAAGTCCCTATGAAAAAATCTTAGAGATTGCTCAAAAAGAAGGATATGACCTTATTGTTATGGGTAGAAGGGGAATTACTGCTTTTGAAAAAATTTTAATAGGAAGTACTACTTACAGAGTAATTAATAACAGCCCTGTTGATGTTCTTGTTATTCCAAAAAATGCCAGGATTAGTTTTGAGAAACTTCTTGCTGGCACTGATACTTCTGAGTTTGGGAATAAAGCGATTAAAAAAGCTGGAGCACTTGCTAAAGAATACAGAAGCAAACTAAGTGTTATTTCTGTGGTAAAACTTCCTGTAGAGCCTATTATTGATCTTAGAGAAATTATGGATATGTTAAAAAAAGAATTAGAATCACATCTTCTTTTCCTTACAGAAGATTTTGCTAAGGATGGAATAAAAGTGGAAGTTTTTGTAAAATTTGGAGAACCTTATAAAGAGGTTATTGAAACTGCCAAGGAAATAAATGCAACAACCATTGTAATAGGTGCTTATAGTTCTAAGAGTCAAAAAACTCTGGGAAGTGTAGGAGAAAAAATAATTGCTAATTCTTTCTGTCCTGTGCTGGTAGTAAAAAATTAAAGAGGTAAAGTTGTATCAAGGTTTCCAAAAGAAGTATATTGAGAGAAGTAATTTAATTTAACTACCCCTATAGGTCCATTTCTTTGTTTTCCAATTATTATTTCTGCTATTCCCTTTTCAGGACTTTCTTTATTATAAAATTCATCCCTATAAATAAACAAAATCACATCTGCATCCTGCTCTAAAGCTCCTGATTCTCTAAGATCTGCGAGTTGAGGTCTTTTATCAGGTCTTTCTTCAACTTTTCTGTTTAACTGAGAAAGAGCCAAAATAGGTATATTAAGTTCCTTAGCCAAAGATTTCAATCCTGCAGAAATTTCTGAAATTTCCTGTTCTCTTCTTTCTTTTCTCTCAAGTCCTTTCATAAGCTGTAAATAATCAATTACTATAAGACCAAGAGGAATCTCTTTTAGAAGTTTTCTTGCTTTGGCTTTAAGCTCTAAAATATTTATTCCCGGAGTTTCATCAATATAAATCGGAAGCTGACTAAGAGTGGAGGCAGCTTGAGTTATTTTTTGCCATTCCTGGGAATCAAGTTGCCCAGTTCTAAATCTTTGAAAACTCACCTTAGCTTCTGCACAAAGCATTCTTGCACAGAGTTGCTGTTTTCCCATTTCAAGAGAAAATATTGCAGCTCCAACATTTGTCTGCTTGCAGGCGTTTCTTACAATGTCAAGGGCAAAAGCGGTTTTACCCATACCAGGACGACCGGCAAGTATGATGAGATCACCTTTTTGAAGTCCTGCTGTCATCCTGTCAAGATCATAAAAACCTGTTGGAATTCCTGTAATAGCAGTTCCCTTTTTATAAAGGTTTTCTAAATGTTTGATAGTATCCTTTACGACTTCTTTAAGGGGTGAAAAACTTTCCTTTCTCCCATAATAAGAAAGATCGAAAAATACCTTTTCTGCATAATTTAAAAGTTCCTGAGAATCTTCTGCAGAATAATAAGCTCTATATATTAAATCCTGACTCACTCTTATAATTTCTCTTAAAATGCTTTTTTCCTTAACTATTTTAGCATAATGAAGAATATGAGCCGATGTGGGAAGAAGACCCACAATTTCTGAAAGATAAACTGCCCCTCCTGCTTTTTCTAATTCTCCAGTTCTGTCAAGTTCATTATGAACTGTAACTACATCAATAGGTTCATCCCTTTCAAAAAGGGAAATACAAGCTGAATAGATAGCTCTGTGAGCAGGAGAATAAAAATCTTCTGGTTTGAGATAGTCAATAATTTTCACTATAGAGGAAGGATCTACAAAAATGCTTGCTAAAAGATGTTTTTCTGCCTGCAAATCCTGAGGTGGCAAAAATTCAGAAGAAAAAACACTTTCAGGACTTAATTCCGTCCTCTTTTTAGAACGCTTGTTAGAAGGCATTTAAAATTATTTTTCTTCTAATACTTCAACTTTTATATTAACAATTTTATCACTGCTTAATTTTATAGGAATCTCAAAGGTCCCTAAATTTTTTATGGGCTCTTCTAATACCACCTGATTCTTTTCAACTTCTATTCCCTGTTCTTTTAATAGATTAACAATATCAACTGCAGAAACAGAACCATAAATTCTATCTTCTTCTATAGTTTTTCTGTAAACCGTTAAAGTTATTCCTTCAAGTTTTTCAGCAAGGGCTTCAAGTTTCTTCCTTTCTCTCTCAGCTTTAGCTAATATAACTTTTCTCTGATTTTCAAGAGCTTTTAAGGTTTTCTGATTAGCTAAAATAGCCAAACCCTTGGGAATAAGATAATTTCTTGCATATCCATCTTTAACCTTTACCACATCACCTGCTTTGCCAAGTTTAGGAATATCTTTTCTTAAAATAACCTCCATAGGTTTCCTCCCTTAAACATTATTCTTCTATTTCTATATCAGCAACAAAAGGCAAAAGCGCCATTATTCTTGCTCTTTTTATTGCTGTAGTAAGTCTTCTCTGATGATAGGCACAAGTACCAGTTTGTTTTCTATGAATTATCATGCCTTTTTCATTTAAAAAGGCTTTTAAAACCTCTGGATTTTTATAATCAATCTTTAGATTGGGATCAACACAAAATTTACAAACCTTTTTTCTTGCAAAAAATCTTCTTCTTATATTTATTCCTTCGCTCATTTTCCTTTTACCTCCTTTTTAATTTTCTTTAGCCTCAGCTAATTCTTCTTCTGGATTAAATCTATCTTCAAGTTTTACAATAATAAATCTTATAACTCTTTCGTCAATTCTGAAAAATTCTTCCAGATCTTTTGGTAGTTCTGAAAGTCCATAAAATTCTATCAACACATAATAACCCTGTTTCTTTTTCTCAATGGGATAAGCAAGTTTTCTCATTCCCCATTCATCAATCTTTAAAAGCCCTCCCTCTTTTGATTCTACAATCTGTTTAATTTTTTCTAAAACCTGATCTTTTTCATCTACCCTTTCTGGATGAATAATAAAAAGAGACTCCCACTTACGGAATCTTTTGACAGGTTTCCAGAGTTCAATCATAGGTCACCTCCTTCTGGCCTTTTTGGCCCCCTTTATTACAAAGGGAGCAAGGAGTAAATGGGCGGTGCTGGATTCGAACCAGCGACATCCACCGTGTGAGGATGGCGCTCTACCCCTGAGCTAACCGCCCTAACTAAACTTTTTATTAAATTACCTCATATTTTATTTTTTACAAGTCTTTCTAATTTCTCAATAAGTTTACTATCTGCAGGACAAAGTTCCAAATTTTTGCTTTCCTTTAAATTAACCCATTTCATTTCTAATGCCTCTTTTAAAACTGGATCCTCCTTATATTCTACCTCAATAAGATAAAGTTCTATCTCTCCCTCTGGATATGTATAATCTGTTTTACAGAGAAGCCTTCTTGCTTCAGTTTCTATACCAAGCTCTTCTTTTAATTCTCTTTCTATAGCACTTTCCAATGTTTCTCCATTCTCAACTTTTCCTCCCGGAAATTCCCAAAGTCCTCCTCTTTTTTTATTTAAAGGCCTTCTGACAAGCAAAAACTTATCTCCCTTTTTTAAAAATCCTGCAACTACTTTTAAAGCCATTTAGTTTTTCCCGAATACTCGTTCAAATATTTTATCTACATATCTCAGATAATAAGCTACATCAAAAATTTTTTCAATTTCTTCTGGTTTTAAGACTTTAAGTATTCTTTCATCTTTCAATACAAGGTCTTTAAAGTTAAGGGTTTTATCTTTCCATACCTTCATAGCCAATTCTTGAACAATTTTATAAGCTTCCTCTCTTATCATACCTCTTTCTGTTAAAGCAAGCATAACCTGTTGAGAAAAAACAAGTCCTCTAAGGAGATTAAAATTCTTTTTCATATTTTCAGGATAAACAACCAGATTTTTAAGAAGCCCTTCAAGTCTTACAAGCATAAAATCAGCAACTGTTGTGGCATCAGGAACAATAACTCTTTCAGCCGAAGAATGGCTTATATCTCTTTCATGCCAGAGAGCTACATTCTCTAACGCAGGCAATAAATATCCTCTTAAAAGCCTTGCAAGTCCGCAAAGATTCTCAGATAAGATAGGATTTCTTTTATGCGGCATGGCTGATGAGCCTTTTTGACCAGGAGAAAAATATTCCTCTGCTTCTAATACCTCTGTTCTCTGCAGATGTCTTACTTCTATAGCAATTTTTTCTACTGTGGTTCCAAGAATTGCAAGTGAAGCCATATATTCAGCATACCTATCTCTTTGAACAATCTGATTGGATATGGGATCTGGTTTTAGGCCCAATTTTTCACAAACATAAGCTTCTACTTCAGGTGGAACATGAGCAAAAGTTCCAACTGCTCCTGATATTTTTCCATAAGAAATGTTTTCAAGTGCATTTAAGAGCCTTTTTTCATTTCTTTTCATCTCCTCATACCATAAAGCAAGTTTTAGACCAAAAGTAATAGGTTCTGCATGAATCCCATGAGTTCTTCCAATCATTAAAGTATCTTTAAATTCGTAAGCTCTATCTTTTAAAACCTTTTCTACCCTCTTTAAATCTTCTATAATAATTTCCATAGCTCTTTTCATTAACCAAGCCATTGCAGTATCAAGCATATCAGATGAAGTCATACCAAGATGAAGATAACGACCAGAAGGGCCAATTATCTCAGAAAGATGAGTTAGAAAAGCTATTACATCATGTTTTGTCTCTTTCTCTATTTCTTCTACTCTTTTAACATTTTCTTCTGTAAATCCATTTTCCATATAAGGTGTTAATTTTTCTTTTATAATTTGATAATCCTTTTCAGGCACTTTTCCCATTTTATACCAGGCTTCACAGGCATAAAATTCTACCAGACACCATGCTCTCAGCTTTTCTTCAGGACTCCAAAGTTTAGCCATAATCGGTCTTGTATACCTTGCAATCATTTGATCCCTCCTCCTGCAAAATTATTAAATTTTATTGACTTTTTCTTATTTTCCTGTAAATAATTCATTAACATTTATTAATTGTACCAGACTTTTTAGAAGTTTTTACAAATGACAAAAAAGTTTTTTTATATACCAATTTTCTTTCTCGGTATACTTATATTTCCTTTTTACTCTTTTTCCAAATCTATTAATTATACATATCATAATGCTTCCAATTTGAAATATATTTCTTATTTAGTAAAAAAAGGAGACACCCTTTACAGTATTGCCAAAAAATACAAAACTACTGTAAATAAACTAAAAAAAATAAATAACCTTTCAAATAATACCATCTTTCCGGGACAGATTTTAAAAATTCCTGTTTTTGAGACTAATGTTTTTGAATCTTCAAAAAATTCCATTAATGAAGAAAAACAAATTACTTACTATATTGTTAAAAAAGGAGATACATTATATAAAATTTCTAAAAAATATGGAATATCGATTAAAAAGCTGAAAGAACTTAATCACTTAAAAACTACAAAAATAAAACCAGGGCAAAAACTAATAATATATCAATTTTACAACGCAGAAATTCCTTCAAAAAAGGATTTAAAAGAATTCAAAAAAGAAGATTTTAAAATATATGTGGTAAAAGAAGGAGATACTCTATACTCTATTTCTTTAAAATATAATGTCCCTTTGGAAGTATTAAAGAGTTTAAACGGGATTAAAGATAATGTAATCTTTGTAGGACAAAAACTTAAAATACCTTATAATTCGTTGGATGAAGAACCTTTTGTATTAGAAAATCCCGTTGCTAATTTTGAAAAACCAGAAGAGCTATTGTCTCAGAAATTCAGCATAAATTTTTTATCTAAATCCATTATAGACGAAAAAGATGAAAACCTTTTAAAAAAGAAATTTCTTGAAATATCTAAACAATATAAAAATTATAAATATAAATTTGGTGGAAACGGAAATGGATACTTGGATTGTTCTATGTTTGTAAAGCTTGTATATAAAGAGCTGGGAATTGAACTTCCAAGAACATCCCGCGAACAGTTTTTGGTAGGGATTGATGTAGAAAAAGATGAGCTAATTCCAGGAGACCTTCTTTTCTTTTCCAGATACAGAAATAAAAAAAGAATTTCACATGTAGGGATTTATATAGGAGATAATAAATTTATCCATTTCTCTTCTTCAAGAAGAGGTTTGGCTATAGATTCTTTAAATGAACCTTATTTTTGTTCAAGGTTTGTTGGAGCTAAAAGAATAATTAATGGAGAAATTCTTGAACAATTTTATAGATACAGTCAAATTAAAAATGAAAATTCTTAGACAAAGACTTTTTATAAATAGTGGATAAGCCTAAGTGTTTCTTTATCAACTTCATAAGAATTACCTTCTTCTCTTTTTGCTAATTCCATAGCTTCGTTGGCTCGTTTTATAAGAGAGGATACTGTTTTTTCTAAGGATCTTTCAGGAAGTATCTGAGAGATTCCCACAGAAATTCTTACCTCTTCATTGTTTTCTTCCCATTTTTTTATAATCCTTTCAACTATGGTAAGAGCTTTTCTCCAGTTAATATACGGCAATACAATAGCAAATTTATCTTCATCATATCTACAAATTTTATCAATTCTTTCTCTCGTTGAGCTAATAAGAATCTGAGCAAGAGATTTAAGAATTTCTTCTCCTTTCTGGTGTCCAAAAGTTTGATTGTAAAATTTAAAATCATTTATATGAATTAAAAAAATTATAAGGGGATGTTTCTGCCTTATAGCCCTATAAGACTCTTCCATTATAATTTCTTCAAAATACTTCCTGTTTAGAACTCCTGTAACAGGGTCTTCTCTTTCTATTTTAAGAATTTCTTTACACATAATGTATTCTTTTAATAATTTAAAAATCTTTGCTTTAAATTCTTCTAAGGAAAAGGGTTTTATTATAAAA
>DAIQAS010000013.1:0-21635 GCA_036781525.1 Thermodesulfobacterium sp.
ATCGTATTTTAGCTCAATTTTATATAAGCAGAAACCTTGTAAGAGATGAAACAACCGAGATGAAACTTATCGGAACTTATTTACATCAATGTTATTCATTAAGTCTTGGATTTTCTGTTACTCCAGAAGATACAAAGTTTTATTTTCTTTTTGAATTAAAGGGGCTTGGAGGCTACGGGATAGAAAGATAAAGAATGCTTGAAACAGTTTTCCCAAAAATAAAAGTAAAAACTGCTGAGAAAGACAAAAAACTAAAAATAGAAGAAGAGACTTTAAGAAAATACATTACAGATAAAGATTATTTAATAGTTCTTGATGAAAGGGGGAGGTTTTTAAAAAGTATGGAGCTTGCTGAAAAATTGAAAAATTTAATGCAAACTCAATCTGTTATAACTTTTATTATTGGAGGATCAGAAGGTATTTCTGAAAGTCTTAAAAAAGAGGCTAAAGAAGTTTTAAGTTTATCCAATCTTACCTTAAATCACGAAATAGCCCTTCTTTTACTTTCTGAAGCACTTTACAGAAGTTTTACTATTATAAAAGGAATACCCTATCACAGGGAGTAAAAAGATGAAAAAGTTTGCTGTTATTTATGATGAGATATTTTTAAAGCATAATCCAGGAAGTTTTCATCCCGAAGCTCCTCAGAGGGTTCAGGCAATCTGGGAGAGACTTCAAAAAGAGGATATCGCATCTTATATAGAGGTTTTTTCTCCAGATGTAGCTTCTAAGGAAGAAATTTTATGGAATCACAGCGAATATCTTTACAATCTTGTTGCTCAAACAAAGGGCAACCCTCATACCCAGCTTGATCCAGATACGGCAACAAATGAATATTCCTTTGATGCGGCAGTTAAGGCAGTTGGTGCACAAAAGACAGCTTTAAAACTTCTTTTTGAAAAAGACTACGATGGAGTTTTTGCTCTTGTTAGACCTCCTGGGCATCATGCAGAAAGAGATAGAGCCATGGGATTTTGTCTTTTTAATAACATTGCTATAGCAGCTTATTATGCTAAAAATTATTACGGACTTAAAAGAATTTTAATTGTGGACTGGGATTTGCATCACGGAAACGGAACTCAAAAAAGCTTCTATTCTGATCCAGAAGTTCTTTATTTTTCAGTTCATCAATATCCCTATTATCCTGGAACAGGACATTATTCTGAGATTGGAATCGGAGAGGGAAGAGGTTTTACCTTAAATGTGCCCTTGCCTGCTTATTGCGGAGATGAAGAATATATTTATATTTTTGAAACAATCCTAAAACCAATAGCTTTACAGTATAAACCTGAAATAATTATGGTTTCAGCAGGATTTGACCTTTGCGAAAATGATCCACTTGGTGCAATGGAAGTAACCCCCTCTTTTGGAATACCTATGTTAACAAAAATATTAAAAGAAGTTGCTGATAAAACCTGTAAGGGGAAAATACTTTTTACCTTAGAAGGCGGTTATGATTTGATGAATTTACAGGAAAGTGTGGCTAATTTAATTTTAACTTTTTTAAATGTTAAAGAAATTGCTCAGAAAATTACTTATACAAAGAGATCAGAAAAGATAGAAGAAAAAGTTTTGAAACCCCTTAAAGATCTTTTGAGATATAAAGCATATTGGGAAATTTAAGAAATTAAGTATAATACTTCTCTATGTCTTTTAAGCCTAATATAAAGATTTTTATTCCTATTTTAATACTGTCTTTTATTACTCTTTTAGTTTATACTAAAATCTTTCAGCAAAAGAAAGTCCCTGAAGGAGTTCTTGTTTTACACGGAAGAATAGAAGGAAGAGAAATAAGTCTATCTTCCAAAATTCAGGGAAGAATAATTAAGCTTTATAAAAAAGAAAGCGATAAAGTTAAGGCAGGGGAGCTTCTGGCTGAACTTCGTCCTGATGAGTTTTTGGCTCAATTAAAAAGTGCAAAAGAAGAGGTTGAGGCTGCTTATCAAAACAAACTTCTTGCAGAAAGTTATCTTTTAAAATCAAAAGTTAATTTGGAACAAGCTCAAAGGGATTTAGAAAGATATGAAAGACTTTATAAAGAAGGTGTTGTTTCAAAAAGGGAAAAAGAGTTAGCAGAACTGAATTATAAATCAGCTCTTGCTGAATTTAGGGTTAATGAGAGATTTATTTCTCAGGCAGAAGCAAGATATAAGTCAGCCCTGCAAAAACTAAAAGAGGCAGAAGTATACTACAAAGAAACAAAAATATATGCTCCTACAAACGGGGTTATTCTTTCAAGACCAGCAGAAGAGGGTGAAGTGGTAAATCCAGGACAGACTATTTACACTATGGTTGATTTGCAAGAGCTTTATGTAAAGGTTTATATACCTGAGCCAGAACTCGGTAAAATAAAACTCGGAAGTCCCGCAAGAATATACGTAGATGCCTATAAGAATCGTTATTTTAACGGAACTCTAACCAGAGTTTATGAGCAGGCAGAGTTCACTCCTAAAAATGTAGAGACCAAGGAAGAAAGAGTAAAACTTGTTTTTGGTGCTGAAGTGTCTGTTGATAATAGAGAAGAGCTTCTTAAACCAGGCATGCCTGCTGATGTGGTTATAAAAATTGATCCCAAAGCAGAATGGATAAGACCTTAGATCAGGTCCTTATAGAAGTTGATGGAGTTTCAAAGAGATACAAAAAGACTCAAGCTTTAAAAGAGATTTCCTTTCGGGTTAAAAAAGGAGAAGTTTTTGGTCTTATTGGTCCTGATGGAGCAGGAAAAACAACCCTTATTCAGATTTTAGCAGGAATATTAAATCCATCCTCAGGAAAAGTATTTATCAAAGGTATAGATGTTCAAAAAAATCCTGAAGAGGCAAAAAATATTATTGGGTATATGCCTCAGGGACTTGGATTAAACCTTTATGATACTCTTACAGTAGAAGAAAACATTAATTTTTTCAGAGACTTAAGAGTTATCCCCGAAAAGATTTTTCAGAAAAACAAAGAAATTCTTCTTGAAATAACAAGACTCAAACCATTTATTGATAGACCTGCGGGAGCTTTGTCAGGAGGAATGAGACAAAAACTTGCTCTTATATGCACTCTTCTTCATCTTCCAGATATTATTCTTCTTGATGAACCCACAACAGGAGTTGATCCCCTTTCAAGATATGATTTCTGGAAAATTATACATCAGCTGGTTAGAGAAAGAGAAATTACCGTATTTTTAACAACATCCTATATGGATGAAGCAGAAAGATGCCATAGAATAGCTCTTATTCATGAAGGAAAAATTTTGCTTGAAGAAGATTCGGAAAAAATTTCTGATTTAGAAGAAATTTTTATTGAAAAAATAACAGGAACTAAAGCCAAATCCCTTATTAAAAGAAAAAAAACATTTAAAGAACCTGTAGTTGTCTGTAAAGAAGTAAGCAAATTTTTTGGCAGATTTAAAGCTGTGGATAGGGTTAGTTTTGAGATAAAGAAGGGAGAAATACTGGGACTTCTTGGTCCGAATGGAGCAGGAAAAACAACCCTCATAAAAATGATGTGCGGAATTTTGGATATTTCAGAAGGAGAAATCTATATAAAAGGTTTTAGCGTAAAAAAAGAAAAAACTAAAATATGGAATCAAATAGGATATATGTCTCAAAGATTTTCTCTTTATAGAGATTTGACTGTTCTTGAAAATTTAAAGCTTTATGCAGGTCTTTATGGAATAAAAAATAAAAATTTTAAGGAAATTCTTGAAAAACTCGGTTTGTTAGAATTTAAAGATCGGCTGGTTAAAGACCTTCCTTTTGGAATAAGACAAAGAACAGCTCTTGCCTGCGCAATACTTCATAAACCCTCTGTTCTTTTTCTTGATGAACCAACCTCTGGAGTTGATCCTGTGGCAAGAAGAGCCTTCTGGGAGACAATCTATAACATTTCTGAAGAAGAAACCACAGTTATTGTGTCAACACACTATATGGATGAAGCAGAAAATTGCGATAGAATTGCCCTTATGAATCATGGAAAACTTGTAGCTCTTGGAACTCCAGAAGAACTTAAAAAGGAATCAGAAAAAATTTCCGGAGCACTTCTTCAACTAAAAACTGCGGATTTTAGAAAAACCTATGAAATACTGGAACCCCTTTTTCCTGAAATCACTCTTTATGGAAGAAAAATTTTTATAAGAAGCTTTAAACCAGAGGATACGAAAAAAGAAATTTCAAAAATACTTACTCAAAGAGGGATTTTAAACTTTGAAATTTATAAAAGAGATATTCCCTTTCAGGAAGTTTTTGTGGATTTTATAAAAAAATCAGAACTCCATGTTTAAAAGACTTTTAGGTATTGTAAAAAAAGAATTTTCTGAACTTCTGAGAGACAAACTTTACCTTATTTTTATAGGTGTTGTTCCTGTTGTGGTTATGATTCTCCTTGGATATGGACTTAACTTTGATGTAAAAAATATTCCTGTGGTTTTTATAGATTATGATAAAAGCAGTCTTAGCAGGGAATACATAGATGCATTTGTAAATTCTGAATATTTTAAATTTTACAGAGTTAGTGAAAATTACAACTCAGCAGAAGAACTTATAAAGACAGGTAAAATAAGAGCTATAATAGTTATCCCTCCTGATTTTTCAAGAAAGATATATAAAGGCAAAAAGACAGAAGTTCAGGTTTTAATTGATGGCACCTATCCAAGTAGAGCAGAAATAATAAAAGGATATGTTTTCACTATAAATACACTTTTTAATCAGAAGATTTTAGAAAAATATTATCCTTCTCTTAAGTTAAAAAAACAAATAGATGTTGAAATGAGAGCCTGGTATAATCCTGCCTTAAAAAGCGAAAACTTTATTATGCCTGGAGAGCTTGTGGTTATTCTTTGCTTCTTTCCGGCGCTTTTAACCTGTTTAGTTGTGGTTAGGGAAAAAGAGCTTGGAAGCATTCTGAACTTTTATGTATCTCCAGCAAAACCATGGGAAATCATTATAGGAAAAGCTATTCCCTATCTTGTTGTATCCTTTTTTAGTTATCTTATTTTGTTTTTTATAACCATTTCTCTTTTTAAAACAGAATTTAAAGGTAGTTTTTTGGAACTGTCCTTAGGGACTTTGGTTTATCTTTTTTCAACTGTTGGATTGGGAATTTTAATTTCAACTTTTACGAGAACTCAGATTACGGCCATGCTTATAACTTTTGTGGGAACTATTATCCCTTCTTATCTTTATTCAGGTTATCTTTATCCTGTAAGCAGTATGGAGCTTAGCGGTCAAATTATAAGTAAATTTGTGCCAGCAACTTATTTTCTTGGCATTGTTAGGGGCATGTATTTAAAAGGATTGGGGCTTAGCTTTTACTTTAAAGAATTTCTTTCTTTAATTATTTATTCTCTTATCATTTATGTCTTAGCCATACTGAATTTCAGAAAAAAGGTTGGTTAAAAAATGAGAATTTTATTTTTATTGAGAAAGGAATTCTTACAGCTTCTGAGGGATAAAATTTTAATGATAGTTCTTTTTTATGCCTTTACAGTGATGATTTATACAGCAGGGAAGGGGGTGGTCCTTCAAGTTCAAAAGTTTCCAACAATTATTAAAGACGAAAGTAAATCTCCAGAAAGTAGAGAACTTATAAGCAGATTTAGAGAACCCTATTTTAAAATTTTAGGATTTGTTGAATCAGATAAGGAAATACTTGAAAAGCTTGATAAAGGAGAAGCATCTATGGCAATTATTATTCCTTCTGATTTTAAAAGAAAACTTGATAAAGGGAAAGCTAAAATACAGGTTATTATAGATGGAACAATCTCTATGACAGCAACTATGGCTATATCTTATGTAGCTGAGATTACGAGAAACTATTCATTAGAAGGTTTTGATATTTCAACACTTCCTGGAGTGGAAGAAAAAACAAGAACAAAATTTAATCCCAACAATTTAAGCTCCTGGTTTATGAGCTTACTTGAGCTATTTAACATGATTACTATGATTTCTCTTTTAATAACTTCGGCAGCACTAATCAGAGAAAAGGAACACGGAACCATTGAACAGCTTCTTGTAACACCTGTTAAAAGCTGGGAGGTTTTTTTCTCAAAAATAATCCCCACGGTGATTGTAATAGGAACACTTTCATTGATAAGTCTTTTTGTGATGATAAAAGGAGTTTTTAAAGTTCCTATAAGAGGCAGTATAATTTTATTTTTAATCGGCAATATCTTATACATATTCACCATGGCATCAATTGGAATAGCCATAGCTACAGTTGTTAAAAATCTTTCTCAAGCTATGATGGTAATAATTGCTATACTCGTCCCCATGCTTATGATTTCAGGAGCTTGGAGTCCACCAGAAGCCATGCATCCAGTTGTAAGATATATAAGCCTTTTATCTCCTATGAGATATTTTCTTGATTTTGGTTACGGAGTTCTATTGAAAGGGAATAGTTTAAAATATGTATGGAAAGACATCTTAGGAATTGTTTTAATAGGAACAATTGTTTTAATTTTTTCAGCTCTGAGATTTAGAAAAAGTTTTGCTAAATAAGGGGGTAAAAATGAAGATTAAACTTATTTTTGATGAAAAAGAAGAAATTATTGCAGAACTTTTTGATACAGCTTGTGCCAAAGCTATTTATGAAATTTTACCTATTGAATCATATCTTAATACTTGGGGAGATGAATTTTATTTTTCAATACCCTTAGATTATCCTCTTGATGAGACCGCAACCTCAAAGGTTAAGGCAGGAGATATAGGATACTGGCCTCCTGGGAAAGCGCTTGCTATCTTTTTTGGTCCCACTCCTGCTTCTGTTGATGAAAATCCAGTTCCTGCAAGTGAAGTGAATTTAGTAGGAAGAATTTTAGATGATCCAGCAAGATTAAAAAATCTAAAAAATGCTTCAAGAATAAAAATAATTTCTTTTTAAAATTACTCTTGACAAATTTTTTGCTTTCATATAATAAATTAAAAGTAAACCAAACAAGTTTACTTAAGGGATTTGGAAAGTTTTATGGAGTTTGCAATAATTCACGATTATGCTATTCGTATGGTGCTTTATCTTTCAAAGAATCCTGATAAAATTGCAACCCGTTCTGAAATCAGTAAAGCTATGATTATTCCTCTTAGTCTTGTTGCACGAATTGGGCAGGTTCTTGAGGCTTCAGGTATAGTTGAAGTTTTCAGAGGTAAAAAAGGAGGTTATAAACTTAAAAAAGCTCCTAAGGATATAACACTTCTTGAGGTTATTGAAAGTTTTACAGGAAAGATAGCCATAAATAAGTGTGTTGATAATCCTGGTTTTTGTCCCAGAGAAGGCATTTGTCCCGTTAATTATGTGTGGAAAGAGATAAACGAGAAATTTAGAAATTTATTGAAAATTGATTTTGCAAAACTTTTAAAAATGGAGAAGAAATTGAACCAGATGTTAAAAAATGAGGCAATTGTAAAGCTTAAATAGAAAGTTAAAAAAATTTTATTAAAAGTTAACTTATTAAGTTTACTTTAACAACTTTAAAAAGGAGGTGGGAAAATGGATGTGCTATTAGGATCAAGGCTACAGTTTGCTGTAGCAGCAATGTTTCACTTCCTTTTTGTGCCTTTAACTCTGGGGCTTTCCTTTTTAACAGCTATTTTCCAAACCCTTTGGTTGAAAACTGGAGATGAAGATTACAAAAGGGCGGCAAGATTTTGGGGAAAACTATTTTTAATTAATTTCGGACTTGGTGTGGTTACTGGTATTACTCTTGAGTTTCAGTTTGGAACAAACTGGAGATTTTATTCTCAATATGTAGGAGATGTCTTTGGACCGCTACTTGCTATTGAAGCAACTCTTGCTTTTTTTCTTGAATCTACATTTATTGCGGTGTGGTGGTTTGGATGGGGAAGAATTAGTCCTAAGATTAATACTCTTGCTATCTGGCTTACTGCAATTGCTTCAAACATTTCGGCACTCTGGATACTTCTTGCTAATGGATGGATGCAGCATCCAGTGGGATATGTTATAAGAAATGGAAGAGCAGAGCTTGAAAGCTTTGCTGCAGTAATAACTAATTCTTTTGGATGGTGGGAATTTTTACATGTAGTTCCATCAGCTTATGTTCTTTCAGGATTTTTTGTCCTTGGAGTAGCAGCCTGGCATATTTTAAGAAAAAATGAACTTTCCCTTTTTAAAAAGAGTTTTAAAATTGCAGCAATTTGGACATTAATTTTTAGCCTTTACCTTATTGTAGAAGGACATATTCATGGTGCAGAGGTTGCCAAAACTCAGCCTACAAAACTTGCAGCTATGGAAGCTCTCTGGGAGACTGAAAAAGGTGCTCCCTGGATTTTGTTTGCCATTCCTGATGAAGAAAACGAAAGAAATATCGTGGAAATAGGGAAAATTCCAAAGATTTTAAGTCTTTTAGCTTTTCATGACCCCGATGCAGAGGTAAAGGGTCTTAAAGAATGGCCCAAAGAAGAAAGACCTCCTGTAGGTCTTACTTACTGGAGTTTTAGAATAATGGTTGGGCTTGGTTTTCTTTTTGGACTTCTTTCTATTCTTGCTTTTCTGAAAAGAAATAACCCTGAGCAGAGTCCTAAACTATTAAGAGCCCTTATTTTAAATATTCCTTTACCTTACATAGCAGCTCAAACTGGATGGATTGTTGCTGAAGTTGGAAGACAGCCCTGGATAGTCTATGGAGTTATGAAAACCAAAGAGGCAGTTTCTCCCATTTCTGCGGTCCAAATCGGAGTTAGTCTGCCAGCTTTTATAATTGTTTACGGAATTCTTGGAATTATATGTTTTTGGCTGATGATTTACCATATTAGAAAAGGACCTGAACCAGAAAAAATAGCATAAAAACTGTTAAAAGGAGGTGAGACTATGGAAATGAATATTTTCCAAATAATATGGTTTGTTTTATGGGGAGTTCTCTGGGCTGGATATTTTGCCTTAGACGGATTTGATCTGGGAGCAGGCTCTCTTTTTTATTTTCTCGGTAAAAATGAAAGAGAAAAAAATGCTATTTATCATGCCATAGGTCCGTTTTGGGACGGTAATGAAGTATGGTTAATTACTGCTGGTGGAGCAACCTTTGCAGCATTCCCCACAGCTTATGCAATTATGTTTAGCTCTCTTTATACTCCTCTTCTTTTACTTCTTTTCTCCTTGATTATACGCGGTGTTGCAGTTGAATACAGAAATAAACATGAAAGCCCATCATGGCAAAAATTCTGGGATGTAGCTTTTTTTATAGGAAGTGTGTTGCCGCCAATACTTTTGGGTGTTGCTTTTGCCAATATTTTTAAGGGTATTCCTATTGATGAAAAAGGAATTCTTCAAACCAATTTGCTTGGGCTATTGAATTTTTATGGAATTCTTGGAGGAGCTTTATTTCTTTTCTGTTTTTCAACTCATGGTGCTCTCTGGATAGCTTTTAAAACAGAGGGGCTTTTAAGTGAAAGAGCTGCAAACTTAGCTAAAAAACTTTGGGCAATTAGTCTTATTTTAGTTGTTATTTTCTGGGTGGTATCTTTTGTGATTACCAATATCTGGCAAAATTATATGAAAGCTCCTATTCTTATAATTTTCCCGCTTTTTGCGGTATTGTTTTACTTTTTAGTTCCCCTTTTTATTCACAAAAAAGAATATCTTAAAGCCTGGATAATGTCAGCTTTAACCATTGTATTCTTTACTGCCTGGGGGATGGCAGGGCTTTTCCCAAATATTTTACCCTCATCCATTAATCCAGCTTATAGCTTAACCATAATGAATAGCTCTTCAAGTCCTCTGACTTTAAAAATAATGACAATTGTTGCAGTTATTTTTGTTCCGATTGTCCTTGCCTATACCTTCTGGGCATACAAAGTCTTTTCTTACAGAATTACCGAAGAAAAAATTTCTTACTAAAATTTTTAGGGGGCTCTTTAAAGGAGCCCCTTTCATTTTTAATTAATTGGGAATATATTTTCAGGGTATGAAAAATTTTTTCTTTGTTAGACACGGTCCTGTTTCCGAGGAATATAGAAAAGTATTTTACGGGCAACTTGATATTCCTCTTTCTGAAGAAGGAAAACTTAAATCTCTACAGGTAGTAGAAAAACTTTCTCAATACCCGATAAGAGCCGTTTTTTCAAGTCCTCTTGAGAGGGCTCTTTTTCCTGCCAAAGTGCTTGCAGAAAAAAAGAAAATACCGCTTGAGATAAAGGAAGCTCTAAAAGAAATTAATTATGGAGCCTGGACAGGAAAACCAAGAGAGGAAATTTATAGAGAAACGCTTTATTGGAAAAGATTAAAAGATGATGCCCTTTCTCCTCCAGAGGGAGAATCCATAAAAGATTTAAGAAAAAGAGCGAGAAGTTTTTGGGAAAACTTATCGGTTCTTGAAGATGGATTATATGTAATTTTTACACACGGTGGTTTTATAAGAGCACTTTTATGTGAGATTTTATTTCTTGATAGCCGATTTTTTCTAACTTTTGAGGTATTTCACTTAAAGGGCGTGCTTATCACTTTTTTGAATAATAATGAATTTTATATTCGTGGAATCAACTTAGATCCGGAAGATATAGAAGATTTAATAAATAGATCTTATTGGTGAATAAGATTTTTGAAAAAAGTTTAAAAGGTATTATATTTGTATTTAAGGCTATTGGGACCTGTGCGACGGATCCTGGTGAACCCCGCCAGGCCCGAAAGGGAGCAACGGTAGCCAGGCTCTCCGGGTGCCACAGGTATCCCAATAGCCCCTTTTTGTAATAACGGAAGCGTAAGGGGGCTGGTGCCCCTCCCGGGCTTCAAACCCGGTGCGCCCCAAATAAAGGGGTGGGTGGGTTCAATTCCCACACGCTTCCGCCAAAATAAACCAAAATATAAAAATCTTCATAAATTGAAAAAAAGTCTTTTAAAAATCTTTATTTATACGCTCATTTTTATTTTTTTAATCCAACAGTTAAGTTATGCCCTTATAACACTTTCTGAAGAGGAAGAAATAGGTAAAAAGGTTCTTCAGGAGCTTTCAACAAAGATAGAATTTATTCAGGATATAGAGCTGGTAGCCTATGTAAACAGTATAGGGCAAAATCTTAAAGAGAAGGGAGTTAATTTTTCTCCTTTTAATTTCAGATTTTATATTCTAAAAGACGATACATTTAACGCATTTTCTGTCCCAGGAGGTTATATTTTTATCAATTCGGGTGTTTTTGAAGATATAGAATCAGAAGAAGAGCTTGCAGGAATAATGGCTCATGAGATGGCACACAATCTTTGCAGACATGTAGCAAGAAGATTGGAAGCTATTAAAAAAATGCAGGTTGCAATTACAGCGGCAACCCTTGCGGCGATCCTTCTGGGAGGAGGGAAGGCAGGTGAGGCAGTGGGAATTACCTCTTCAGCATTTGCAGAAACAAAGCTATTAGCCTTTAGCAGAGCAGACGAAGAAGAAGCAGATAGAGCGGGTTTTGAAATCCTAACTAAGGCAGGATATGGTCCCTGGGGAATAGTAAGTGTAATGGAAAAGCTTTCTCGTAAGAGCAGTTTTGCCATAGAATTGAGTTATAGATATCTTCTAACACACCCTTTGCCTCAAGAAAGATTAAATTATTTAATAAATTTAGCAAGTAAATACGGAACTAAAAAAACCCCTGTAGGAGTTATAGCCTCAGACCCTTACTATTTTAAAAGGCTTATCATTAAAGCAAAAGTAATTTCTAAAGATGCTGCAGATCTCGTTTTAAAATATAGAGAAGAGTTGAAAAATAAAAATGATCCTTGGATTAGATATGCACTGGCTTTATCCTTAGCACAGCAGAGGTTTTTTAAAGACTCAATAGAGGAAATGGAAAAAGCTTTGAGGGAACTTCCCGACAGTCCTTACTTTTTAATAGATCTTGCTGAAATATATTTAAACTCAGGAGAATATAAAAAGGCTTTGGGTATTCTTGAAAATATAAATCTTTCTGAAAATTCAGATAAACCTTTTGAAAGAATAAGTTATTTAAAGCTTCAGTATTTAAAAGCAAGAGCATTTTCAGAGACTTCTCAGCTTTTCCAGGCTTATGAAATTTTTGAAGAACTCAAAGACAAAGAAATTTTGGAAAATGATCCTTATTTTTACTTTTATTTTGGGAGAGTGTGTTCAAAAATAAATAAAGATGGAGAAGCACACTTTTATTTTGGCAAATATTATGAATTAAAGGGTGATTATAAAACAGCAATTTTTCATTATAAAAAGGCTCTTTCTTTTTTGTCTGAAAAAGATAAAATGTATAATGAGATAAAACAAATTGTGAAAAATTTAGAGAGGGAGGAATAAAGAGGAGGAAAATTTGAATGGCAGAAAAAAATATAACTTCTGTGAGAACACATAAAATAAAAGTAAAAAAGCCCTTTAGTATAGAATACAAAGAAAGAATAGTGTGTCCTTATTGTAATAATAGTGAGGATTTTTATGAAGTAATAGAAAATGCAACATTTTTGATTTCTTACATTCAGAATTCAGATGGAACTTTAGAACCCATAGAAGAGGAAATAGAATTTTTGGGTCCTGTCAAGTTCTTTTGCGGAAATTGCAATGCAGATCTGACCCAGCTTAAAAAGAAATATTAAACTGGTTAAAAGTTTGCGTCCCTACTATATAGTTCTCAGTTATCAGGCATTTAAAAAGTATTTTCAAGAATTTAAAGAGGGAGATCTCATAGGAATAAGGCTTCCGCTTAAAAAGGAAGAACTGGGACTAATAATAGATTTGATACACAGAAAAGTTGAGGCTTTTCCTTCTTTTTTATCACAGATACTGAGTGTGTCAAAAACTTTACAGGCAGAAATTTTAAAAAATTTTATGTTACCTTATACTTTCTCTGTTCGAGATAAAAATAGCCTGCTTTTTGCTATTTCTGAACTTTCTAAATTGAGTAAAAAATTTTATAAATTTGTTACAAAGGATGACAGGGCAAATTGTGGTTTAGGAGTAAGGCTCTGGAATTCCTTAGAAGAAATCTATAATGTTGCTGGAACTCCGGTTTTACCCTTTCCCTTTGTATTACAGCCATTTTATGAAAATGTAAAAGATATAAGGGTTATCATTCTCGGAGAATATTATATGGAAGCCTACGAAAGAATAAATCCCTATAATTTCAGAAAAAATCTCTTTTTAGGAGGAAAAGCAAAAAGCTATCAATTAAACGAAAAGGAAATAGAATTTTGTAAAAAAGTAATGGAAAGAGGAAATTTTCCTTATGCGCATTTAGATCTTATTTATACTGGAGAAGAAGGACCCTATCTTTCAGAAATAAGCCTGAAAGGTGGAATAAAGGGAGCAAAAATAAGTCCGCAGACTTACGAAGAAACAGTAAAAAAAATTCACGAAGAATTTTATAAAATATGGGAAGAAAAATACGGTCCCGTAAAGTATCTTACTCCTTGATAATTATTCTTAGGATAAATTCTCAATTTGAGGAATAAAGTAAGTTTTGATTACATAATCCCAATTGAGTTTGTATCCCTCTTTTGAAATAATTTTAAAAAATCTTTCTTTGTCTTTTAGAGTTTTGGGTATTTTCTCAAATATTTTAGAAATATTATTTGCTATGTAATATTCCTCTAAAGCGTATCTTTTTTCTTCAGTTAAGGTTTTAAGGGATTCTAAGGATAAGTTTTTTCCAGTTGAAATAAAATCTAAGGTAAAATAAGGTTTGAAAGTATTTTCAAAGCTTTTTTCTAAGAAAAAGGAAACTCCGCAGGAAGTAGAAAGGATAGAAAACCCTCCGAAGGGTAAAACCTCTATGTGTGCAATTCCAAAGGGTTCATAAATTGACATTCCAAGCTCAATATCAGAACCGATTCTTAGATCTCTTGTTTCTATATCTTCAGTAAATAAGGTAGGACATTTTCTTTTTGACACACCGAACTGGTTTATAAAGATAGCTTTTATATTTTTTGAAGTTTCATTAAAACTTTTTACGAGTTTATATATTTCAATTTCATATCCTACCAAATCAGGCCAGCCTTCTCTGTGTTCAAGGGGCCAGCAATAATTCTTTACCATTTTTTCTACTTCGTAAATAGGTCTTCCATTTGCTATCAAAGAAGAAAGAAGTATATAAATACCGTATAAATTGTTTTTTTTAAAAAGTTTATCTAAGTAATGTAAAATAATGAAATCTCTCCAAACACCTTTACTCTTAACCAGTCTGCAAACATGGGTGATTATATGAGTTATTTCAGGGAATCCGAATTTGTTTTTTATATTCTTTTTAATTTTTTCTTGAGAAATTAGTTTATCATCAAAACTATAATGATTTGAAGTGGTTGCATTATATACAATAGCAAGTTTATCTTCGGAAACATCAGGGCATAAAAATTTGTATTCCTCTGCTACCCAATCCCCAACTGCAAATATTTTATCAAATTTTTTGGCAAGTTTTACTAAAGGGGTGCGATACCAGTCCTCCTGAGAACCAAAAATGTCTTCTAAGGAAAACCCTTCTCTTTTCCCAAATTCAAGAATGTTATAAAAACTTATATCTGAGCCTCCTAAGTTTTCTACAATTCTTCGGACAGGAGCAACTTCATGAGCATAAAAGATTCTTTTGTGTTTTTTAGATTTAAAAGCGGGAGTTAATTCTAAGCTCAACAAAGAGGGGATTCCCATATATTCATGAGCAAAATGGAAAAACTCCACATCGTCAGGATATAAAAGAGAAATTAGTTCAAAATAAGGAATCCCAATTCTAAAGTATTGCTCGTAATCCCAGTCATGTTCGTATTTGTCCGAAGAAAGTCTGAAATTTTCCCAGAACATATATTTAAAGAAATTAATAACTTCTTTATGCATGCGAGTTACATCAACTAACAATACTTCTATTGTAGATACTTTTTTAGGATCAAGTTCATTAACAATTCTTCTTTCTCCATAAACTATGTCGATATTATATTTTTCTAAAATTGGTTTAAAGATTTTGTTAAAGGTTTTTGTATCGTAGGAATCTTTGCTTGAATAAAAGACAGTTCCATCTTTCCCAAGCCTTGCGCTCGGAGAACCTATATACTCAAAAAGAGGACCATACAAAAGGGTTTTATCAAAAAAAGAAAGATAAGAAGGGGAAGTGCAAAGTTGATTAATTACTTCTCCTATTCCTCCAACCTTATATAAGGCTTCATGAGTTATATGAATAGCTACGCGCATAACTAAACTTTATCACAAATTTTATATGTGCCTACAGTTTTAATATATTCAATAAACCTTTTATAAGTGGGATGTTTTGAGAGAGTTTTTGCATTCCCTATACAGATAAGTTTTCTTTTTGCCCTTGTAATAGCTACATTCAGCCTTCTTAGGTCATTTAAAAATCCAATCTCTCCCTTTTCGTTTGAGCGCACAAAAGATATAAGAATAACCTCTTTTTCCCTTCCCTGAAATCCATCCACACTATTAACCTCTATCTTTAAATTTCTTTCTAAAAGAAGCAGTTTAATAAGTTTTACCTGCGCTGCATAGGGAGTAATAATTCCTATATCTTTTTTGTCCAGCCCCATATTCAAAAGTTCTTCTACAAGGGCTATAACAATTTGAGCTTCCACAGGATTTTCATAAGAGGTTGAGCCTTCGGGTTGATGCTCAGGGGCATCAATCTCTGAGGTATCAAGAAAAGAGATAACCTCATTTACTGCTAAAATTTCTTCAAATCTTTTCGGATTTTTTAACTTAAAATCTGCTAAGGTATGATTTTTTACAATTTCAGCGGATTTTAAAAGTCCATTATAAAATTCTCTATTTGGAAATTCCATAATCTTTTCATTCATTCTGTATTGAATTTCAAGCATCTGGGATAGCTCTGGGTATCTATTTATAAGCTTTTCAAAAAGGGTGTTTTCAAGCTCTTTTGCTTCTTCACTAAGAATTGTGGGAGGAAGTTGTCTGTGATCTCCTGCAATATAAAATTTTTCAGCCTTCATAATGGGGATAAGTGTTGAGGGCTCTATTTGCTGACTTCCTTCATCAATTACAGCAACATCGAAATAAAAATCTTTTAAAATTTCAGAAAGCACCATAGAGTTGGTTGAAAGCACAACATCAGCCCCTGAAATTAAATCTTTAAATATTTTTTCTTCTTTTTCCTTTAGAGCTTTAATATTTTTATCTATTTCATTATTTAAAATGATCCAATTTGCCATGGAATTCAAAGTGCTTTTTGAAATTCCTCTGACACTCTGTCTCTTTTTCGCAAAATAAAGAATTTCTTCATCACTTAAACCCCTTCTTATTTTTGGATGGGGTTTAATAAATCTATCTCTTTTTTCAATTAAATTTCTTACCTTTGCCCAGTTAATTTGTATGTTTTTAAACTCCGGATGACTTTCAAATAAAGCAAAAATGGAAAACCTTTCCAGCTCTTCCATCACCCTTGCAGGATGCCCTATCCTTACCATTTTTATATCGGAATATTTAGAAAGATTTAAAACAAGATTATCTACTGCAATATTGGAATCTGCTGTAGCAAGAACTTTTTTTCCTTGTTTTACCAGCTGAACTATAAGTTCTGTTAAGGTGCGTGTTTTCCCTGTTCCCGGAGGTCCGTGAATCAAAAAGAAATCTTTTGCTCCTAAGGCTTTTTTAACAGCTCTTATCTGAGTTTCGTTAAGAAACTTATCTACAGGAGTAAATTCCTTTTCCTGAACCGAGGAGGGAGTTTTTAAACCTATGATAATATTTCTCAAATCTCTTGCTCTGCCAGATGCATGTCTTAAAATTTCCAGATTTTCTTCCATTCTTCTGTAAGTTACATCATTTACATATAAATCTATTCTTATGCCTTTTTTGTAAACCCATTGAGGAGGTTTTTGCTCAAAAGCAACAGTTATAGTTTTTTCTGTTATTCTAAAAACAGTTCCTAAAAGATTGCTTTTTAAAGGATTCCCCTGACTTATTAAAACTACATCACCAGTTCTTATTTCAGTTTCAATGGATTTCTCCCTTGAAAATCTTACCAAATGCAAATGAAATTTTGTTCCAGCTTTAGATCCTCTTAAATTGAGAATTGCTCTTCCAAGGAGTTCTCTTTCTTTTCCAGAAAGCTTTTTTATTTCTTCTTCCTGTGTCTTGATTTCTGCGCTTCTTTCCAGATCAATAAGGTTTTTAAATTTTTCCACATACTGATGAACACCCTTTATTTCCTTTATAGTATTTTTGTCTGGAATAAGGTGCTGATAGAATTTACATACAGATTCGTCTTTAAGATAGATAAGAGCTGAATAGTTAGCCACAAAAATTTTTTCTATATCAGATATTTTAAGCCCTAAGCTCTTAAGCGCCCTTTTAAAAATTTTTTCGTTAAAAATCCCTGGTATAAGTAAAGGCATGTTTTAAAGTTTAATACAGAATTAAATAAATTTTATGGGTAAGCCTTGCTTATTTTAAAAAGAAGTTTTATATTGGAAACACTATGAAACTTCCCAACAAGAAGGGTTATTTTGGTAAATTTGGCGGGCGCTTTGTTCCAGAAACCCTTATTCCGGCTTTATATGAGCTTGAAAAGGCATATTTTCAAATAAAAAAAGACAGATCCTTCTGGAAAGAATGGAAAACTCTGCTACAGGAATATGCAGGAAGACCAACCTCTCTTTATTATGCTGAAAATTTTTCAAAATACTTAGGCGGACACATTAAAGTTTACTTAAAAAGAGAAGATCTTTTGCATACAGGTGCTCACAAACTTAACAATACCATCGGGCAGGTTCTTCTTGCCAAAAAAATGGGAAAAGAAAGAATTATTGCAGAAACTGGAGCAGGACAGCACGGAGTTGCAACTGCCACAGCCTGTGCACTTCTCAATATGCAATGTGTGGTTTATATGGGAGCAAAGGATACAGAAAGACAAGCTCTAAATGTATTCCGTATGAAACTTCTTGGAGCAGAGGTTGTTCCTGTTTATTCTGGAACTCAAACCCTAAAAGATGCCATAAATGAAGCTTTGAGAGATTGGGTTACCAATGTAAGAAATACCTTATATGTGATAGGTTCAGTGGTTGGTCCTCATCCCTATCCGATGATGGTAAGAGATTTTCAAAGCATTATAGGAGAGGAAACCAAAAGACAAATACTTAAAAAAGAAGGAAGACTTCCTGATGTTGTGATAGCCTGTGTAGGCGGTGGTTCAAATGCTATGGGAATTTTTTATCCCTTTTCTAAAGATAAAGAAGTAAAACTCATAGGAGTTGAGGCAGCAGGACATGGGCTAACCACAGACCATCATTCAGCAACACTATCTGTTGGGGAGCCTGGAGTTTTACATGGAATGTTAACCTATCTATTACAGGATAAAGTAGGACAAATAAAGGGAGCCCATTCCATTGCTCCTGGACTTGATTATCCAGGAGTTGGTCCTGAACATTCTTATTTTAAAGAAATAAAAAGGGCAGAATATGTTTCTGTAACAGATGAAGAAGCCTTGGAAGGTTTCCAGATCCTTTCTGAGACAGAAGGTATAATTCCTGCACTTGAACCTTCCCATGCCATAGCATATCTGATAAAAGTTGCCAGAGATATTCCCAAGGGAAGCATAGTGGTTGTTAATCTTTCTGGAAGAGGGGACAAAGATGTAATGGCTGTTAAGGAATATTTAGAGAAAAAATAAACCTGAAAAAAGGCTATGAAAAGAGGTGCAAGGTTAATAGAAAAATTGATAAGAGAAAAGAAAAAAAAGGGAGAAATCCCTCTTATTCCTTATATAACCTGCTGGGATCCGGATTTAGAAACCACAGAAGCTATACTCTGGGAACTTGCAGAAATAGAGCCTGCATGTATAGAACTTGGCTTTCCTTTTTCTGATCCTGTAGCAGATGGACCAACCATTCAAAAAGCAGTGGTAAGGGCATTAAAAAATAAACCTACCTTTGAAACATTTTTTGAGTTTATAAAAATACTCAATCAGAAGGGATATTCTATACCGCTTGTCTGCATGACTTATTACAATATTGTCTATCGTTTTGGACTTGAGAATACAGTAGAAAAAGCCTTGGATTCGGGACTTTCGGGTTTTATAATAGCTGACCTTCCCATAGAAGAAGCTAATCCCTGGTTAAAAGCCAACAAAGGTAAAGGGCTTGCAACCATATTTCTTGCAGCACCTACCTCATCAGAAGAAAGAATAAAAAAAATTGCCAAAATTTCTTCAGGATTCCTTTACTATGTCTCTTTAACAGGGGTTACAGGAGAAAGAGACAGACTCCCGGAAGATGTTATAACCCGTCTTGAACTTGTAAAAAGCCTTTCTCCAGTTCCTGTTGCTGTAGGTTTTGGTGTTTCCAAAAGGGAACATGTAGAAATGCTCTCCCCTTATGCAGATGCAATTATTATAGGAAGCGCCATAGTGAAAATAGTGGAAGAAAAAGAAAAATCAGCACCTAAGGAAATTAAAAAATTTCTCAAAGCTCTGAAATGAAAATTCTTAAAGTAAAAACCAATCCTCCTTATGAAATTCTAATAAAAGAAAATATTTTTGAAGAAATTCCTCAGAATTTAAAAGAAAATTTCAGTTTTGGCAAAATAGCTATTATAACAGATAGTGTTGTAGAAAAGCTCTATGCAAAAAGGCTTTTAAGGGCTTTTGAAAAAGTCCATATCAAAGCAGAGGTCTTTTCCTTTTCTGCAGGGGAAGCTTCAAAAAATATAGATACAGTTATTTCTCTTGCAAGAGCACTTGTGCAAAAAAATTTTGATAGAAAAGACATAATTGTAGCTCTTGGTGGTGGAGTGGTAGGAGATATAGCTGGATTCCTTGCAAGCATTTATTTAAGAGGAATTCCCTATGTTCAAGTTCCAACCACCCTTCTTTCCCAGGTTGATTCTTCAGTTGGCGGAAAAACAGGAGTTGACCTTCCAGAAGGTAAGAATTTGATAGGAACTTTTTATCAACCAGCAAGAGTTTATATTGACCCCCTGGTTTTGAAAACACTTCCAGAGAAAGAAATAAAAAACGGCCTTGCCGAAGTTATAAAATACGGATGTATTTTAAAGAGAAAACTTTTTGATTTTCTAAAAAGGAAAGGAAAAGAGATTTACAGACTTGAACCACAGGATGTGGAATACATAATTTATGAAAGCTGTTCAGCCAAAGCCTATGTTGTTTCAAAAGATGAAAAAGAAAGTAATTTAAGAAGAATTCTAAACTTCGGGCATACCATTGGACACGCTATTGAAACAGAGCTTAACTATTCTATCTCTCACGGACTTGCAGTATCTGTAGGAATGGCTGTTGAGGCAAAACTTTCTGAAATTCTTGGTTTTGCAGAAAACAAAGTATCAGAACCTTTAGAAAAACTTCTTAAGTCATTAGAGATGCCCTATAAGATTTTTCACCTTTCAGAAAAATTAAATTTAGAAAGATTGATTTCTCATATGAGAAAAGACAAAAAGGTATGGAAAGGGAAACTTACACTTGTTCTTTTACAGAAAATAGGAAAAGCAGGATTTTATGAAGTCTCATCTTTTGAAGAATTAAAATCCGCCCTTTCTTGCATTTTGGTATAAACTAAATAATTAAGCTCATTTATTTCCTCAAGAAATTTTAGTTTGTTTTCAGGAGAAAGTTTCATATATTCTTTAATTTTTTCCAAGGGAATATCAATTTTCAGTAAAGTCTTTAATTTTTTGTATTCTTCGGAGATTTTCAGCATCACTAAGATCGAGCAGGCGATTACTTTTTTCTTTTATTTTAATTAGGGTTTCAATATCTAAAAGATATATTTTGGATTCAAATATTTGAAAAAAAATAAAGCTCTGCTAAAATCAAAAACTGATGAAGGAAGATTTAGATCACTTATTACAAAAAGCAGCCAATCAAACTTTTTATAAACTTTCAGCCTCAGGAAATGATTTCATTGTAATCTTAAATTTTGAAAATCAATTCACTTTAGAAGAAAAAAAAATATTGGCTCAGAGACTTTGCAGATCTAAATTTTCAATTTCAGCAGATGGGCTTATTTTTCTTGAAAAATCAAAAAATTCAGAGGCAGCCTTTTCTTGGTATTTTTTTAATTCTGACGGCAGTGAAGCTGAAATGTGCGGAAATGGTGCAAGATGTGTGGCAAGATTGGTGGAAGAACTTGGACTTTTTAAAAGCCCCTTTTACTTTGAAACCAAAGCAGGATTGATATATGCTGAAGTTAAAGGAAAACGCGTCAAGGTTGCCCTGACATCTCCCATGGATTTAAAACTGAACTTTGTAATAAGAACAGATTATGATTGGTTTTTAGCCCATTTTGTCAATACCGGAGTTCCTCATGTGGTTATATTCTGGGAAGATATTGTTTCAGCACCTGTAGAAAAGATAGCTCCAAAAGTAAGATATCATGAAATGTTTAAACCAGCAGGAACAAATGTGAATTTTGTAAAAGTTGTGGAAGAAGAAAATAAAAAATATTTAAAAATAAGAACCTATGAAAGGGGAGTTGAGGCTGAAACTCTTGCTTGCGGAACAGGGGCAAGTGCTGGTGCATACATAGCATATAAACTCGGATTGGTAGGAGAAAAGGTTGAGGTTTTAACTAAAGGCGGAGAAGTTTTAACTATTTACATTGAAGACAAAGCCAATAAAATATACTTAGAAGGAGAAACCAGATTTATATATGAAGGACAATTAAAAGAAGATGCCATAATATAAAAAGGAGTCAACTATTAAGAAATAGGAATTAAAAATGGGAAGCATATCTAA
>DAIQAS010000014.1:0-18593 GCA_036781525.1 Thermodesulfobacterium sp.
TATCCACCTGCAATTGCAACTACTATATCTACAGATCTCACTAAAATCACATTTCTGGCATGTCCCATATCAGTTAATACTATAATTTTCACATAAGGATTGGCATCTTCAGCCTTATTACCTGGTAAAATTCCTACTGTAATTCCTCCTGCTTCAAAAGCTCCTTTTGAAGCTGCTTCCATAACACCGCCAAGTCCCCCAGTATAAATAATAGCTCCTTTTTCTGCAAGGAGTTTCCCTACTTTATAAGCAAGCTCATAAATTTCTTTATCAGCAATCCCAGCACCTATTATTCCTATTCTTTTATTCTTCAAATCCATAGGCACCCACTAATTTTACAAACCTCACCGGTTCCAAGGTTTGCGTATAAAGCTTACCACCTCTTTTAACTCCTTTCACCAAAACCTGAGAATAGGCATCACCTACAGGAATTACTATTCTTCCTCCTTCTAAAAGTTGCTCTATGAGCGGTGGAGGTATTTTAGGTGCAGCAGCAGTAACAATTATGGCATCAAAAGGTGCTACCTCTTTCCATCCCAAACTCCCGTCTCCTAATTTAAAGGATATATTCTTGTATCCGAGATTTAAAAGAATTTTTTTTGCCCTTTCAAGTAAAGTAGGATATTTTTCTATAGTATATACCCAAAGAGCAAGTTCTGCCAAGATGGCTGTCTGATATCCCGAACCAGTTCCCACTTCAAGAACCCTTTCATTTCCCTTTAATTCAAGAGCCTCAGTCATCACAGCTACTATATAAGGTTGAGAAATGGTCTGACCTTCTCCTATAGGAAGCGGAAAATCTCCATAAGCCTGATCTCTCAATGCTTCATCTACAAATAAATGCCTGGGAACTTTTCGCATTGCAGCCAAAACCCTTTCATCTTTTACACCGCGAGCCTTTATTTGATTCTCAACCATTCTTTCTCTGGCAATTCTGTATAAATCTTTTTCGTTTTCTACAAATGGCTTTATACTCATCTTTTATCCGGAGGTGAAACAGTATAATATATACAGTCTATTACTTCTTCACCCTTTATAACAACTTTTAAAACTTCAGTATAATCTTGGCCTTTGTAACTTCTTACAATAGGAATTTTTTCCCAGAAATTTCTCACTCTATAATAATAGTACCACTCTTCTTTTCCATCAGGAAAGGTAAAAATCTGAACCGGTGGACCAAGAAATTGTAAAACTTCAGCCTTTGTAGTTTGTTTAGGATGAATTAAAGATGCTTTAGAAGCTAAGTTGGGACCCGGCTTTGTAGCACAACTGTAAAGAAAAAAAATAAAAGTAATTATAATAAAAAAATTCTTATAAAATTTTGGATAGACTTTTTTGTTCATTACAAGCTGAATTATATTTTACTCTTAATCATAACAAATACAAGTGAAATCTAAAAAGTTTCTTCTTTTCACAACGAAATATTTAGGTTAAAATAAAATTTTATGAAATATTATAAATATAGCGATGAGTTTGAATTAGAACTTAAAGAGTACCCTTTTTTATGTAAATCTTGTAAAAAAGAAAAGGCTTTAATTGAAATTCCTTCTCAAAAAATAAAAGTTTGCAAAACCTGCTACAATAATTTTTTTGAAAATAGAGTTAAAAAAACTATAGAAAAATACAAAATGATAAAACCAGAAGATAAAGTCGGAATTTTTCTCTCTGGTGGTAAAGATAGCTCTACCTTAATTACAGTATTAAAGAAACTTTATCCAGACCTAAACATACAGGCTATTTTTTTAAATTTAGGAATAAAATACTATTCAGAAAAAGTAGAAAAAGTCATAATAGATTTGTGTGAAAAGTTAAATATTCCTCTTTACATATATAATCTGCCAGAAAAAGAAGGATATAGAATTGATGACTTTGTTTTTACTTATTTTAAAAACAAAGTATGTTCAGCCTGTGGGGCTATAAAGAGATATCTTTTTTCTAAAATAGCAAAAGAGCTAAAACTAAATGTTATAGCAACTGGGCATCATTTAGACGATACTGTTTCAACAATGTTAACTCTTTTTTTTCAGGGAGATTTTTCTGGTATTGCTAAACTTAAGCCTGTATTACCTCCTCTTTTACCTACTCAGGCTAAAAAAGTTAAACCACTCTATACAACCCCTGAGAAGGAAATATTTTATTATGTCGCTCTAAACGATATTCCTGTAGCAAATTTCGTCTGCCCACATGCAGATAAAAATCCTCCTAAAAAAACTAAAAAAATTCTTAATGAGCTGGAAAAAGAAAATAAACAAATCAAGTATCAATTGCTTTCAGTTTTTACAAAAAAACTAATTCCCCTTATAAAATCTCATTACAGAGAAGAACCATCTTTAAACACCTGCTTAAAGTGCGGAGAGATTACATCGGCTTCTGATAATATATGCAGTAGATGTAAAAGAATTGAACTTTTAAATAAAGTGGAAAACAAATTATTAGAATTATCTAAAAAGGAGTTTGAAGAATATGTAAAATCTTTAAATTCGGACTGGATTTTAATAGATTTAAAAGAAAAGGAAAATTTGATAAACGCACCTCTCAAAAAACTTAAAAAGTTATTCAAACCTTACAAAGATAAACATATATTTTTTACTTATCCTGAAGCAGAAGTTGGATACCTGATAGCTTTAAACTTAAGAAAAAAGGGATTTAAAGCCTACAGTATTAAAGATTATTAAAAAGCTAAGGAGGTCTTGATGACACGAATTACCTTAGAAAAAGATTTGCAGATACTCAAAAATTTATTGTTAGATATGGCAAAAATAGTGGATGAAATGGTAAATGCTGCTATTCTTTCTATTGATAAGTTAAGCCCAGATTTAGCTAAGAGAGTTATAGAATTTGATGATCAGGTAGATTACTATGAAAATATGGTTTCTCAAACTGCTCTTGAAATTATTGCTTTGCAACAGCCTGTAGCAAAAGACCTGAGGTTCATTATTACAGCTATAGATATTGCAAGGAATCTGGAAAGAGTGGCAGATCAGTCTGTTAATATTGCCTTTAGAGTTCTTGATATATATAAAACAAGAGAAAAAAATGTCCCTCAATGTAAAGTAACTATTATAGAAATGGCTAATGAAGCTCTTTACATGTTACAGTCTGCTATAAATGCCTTTGTTACGGAAAGTGTTCAAAAAGCTTATTCTGTGATTGAGTATGATGATATAGTTGACAGATTTCAGAAAGATAACATTGAGCAGATAAAAGACTGTATGAAAGGCAATCCTGAACTTTTTGAAATTGGTATAGACTATATTATAGTGGTTCAGAATCTGGAAAGAGTTGGTGATTTAGCAACAAACATTGCTGAAGGTGTCATTTTTACTGTTGAAGGGAAGATACCAAAATTAGATACCGAAAGGGTAAAAGAAATAAAGGATATAGTTTTAAAGGAACTTCCCGTATTTGATCTTCTAAAAAAACACGCTCATTTAGTTCTTGAATGTGTTGAGAGACTTTCTTTAGCTTTGGAAGCCTATAATAAAAAAGATAACACAAGGCTTGAGGAAATAGCAAAACATATTTTTGAGATAGAAAAAGAAGCAGATCAGTTAAAAAGAAATATAAGAGGACACCTTCCAAAAGGACTTATCCTTCCTGTGGAAAGATTTGAACTTTTTATGTATCTTAAAGAGCAAGATGCCATTGCTGATGTGGCTGAAGAAATTTTAAACTGGCTTTCTTTTAAATATGTAGACATACCTAAGGATCTTTTTAAGGAAATTGAGAATCTTTTGTTAAAAAGCATTGAGCCTTTAAAATATTTAGAAAATTTGATTATTTATTCAGCAGACTTTCTTTTAAATAGAAATGAAGATAGCAGAAATCAGGCAAAAGAAATAGTAAGAAATATAAGATACTCTCAATATTTAGCAGAAGAATTTGGCAACAAAATTAAAAAAGAAATATTCTCAAAAGTTAACGAGGCCTTAAATCTTTTTTACATATTAAAACTGGTTGACTTAATACTCGGTATTCCTCACCATGCAGAAAATACAGCAGATTTAATGAGAGCTATGATAGCAAAATAAACTTATTTTATCTAACCTTTTAAAGTTTTACATACATCTACAACCAAAATATTTGCAGCTATAGCTCCTAAAATAGCAGGGATAATATAAATATCTTGATAAGCCAATCCCTTAAACCAATAACCAAAAACAGGACTTCCAAGCCAAGCCCCTATCCATCCAACTATAACTTTTGACAAAAATGAGCCCCAACCAGGAATAACATAATATTTAAAACCGAAATGTATAATTGCTGTAACAATTACTGAAATAATTAATAAAATAATAAATCCAGTAAAATCCATTCCTATCATTTTTCCCTCCTCTCTCTAGAATTTTATTTTTAAAGATTTTATTTTTAATGAAAAATAAGTCAATAAAATAATTACTTAAAAATTAAATTAATATAATTAAAAATCATTTTAATTAAGTGAAAATTATTAAATAAGGTTAAGATTAATTAACTTTATTGAATTAATTTTCCTATTCGGCTAAATCTGACCTTAAAATCCTTTGAATCCCAAGAAAAATAGATTATTAAAGCTTTACCTTTAAGATAATTGATAGGAACGAATCCCCAAAATCTACTATCATAGCTCTGGTCTCTGTTATCTCCCAGAACAAAAATATGGCCTGGTGGAACTTTAACTGGACCGTAATTATCTCTGGGGCTTATCTCCTTAGGATAAATTTCTGGATCGGTAAATTGAACATAGGGCTCCTTTAGCAATTTTCCGTTTACATAAACCTTTTTATTTACAATTTGAACTGTATCTCCTGGTAGACCAATAACTCTCTTAATAAAGTCAAGCTTTTTATTTAAAGGATAGGTGAAAACAACTATTTCCTGTCTTTCGGGTAATCTTCTAAAATAAATAAAATCATTTTTAATAGGATTTCTCACTCCGTAGGCAAGTTTATTGACAAGTAGATAGTCTCCTATAAGCAATGTGGGAATCATAGAACCAGAAGGTATTTTATAAGCCTGCACAATAAAAGTTCTAATAAAAAGAGCCAAAATCAGAGCAATTAATATGCTTTTAGTCCAATCCCAAAACTTATTTTGAAAATCTTTCATTTGAATTGACCTCCTTGAATTTTAAATTTTAAGAACTGCCAGGAATGCCTCCTGAGGTATCTCTATATGACCTATAGCCTTGAGTCTCTTTTTACCTTCCTTTTGCTTTTCAAGAAGTTTTTTCTTTCTTGTTACATCTCCTCCATAACATTTTGCCAGAACATCTTTTCTTAAAGGTGGAATTCTTTCACGAGCTATTACTTTACTTCCTATGGCTGCCTGAATAACAACCTCAAAAAGTTGTCTTGGTATTACTTCTTTCAATTTAGAAGTAAGTTCTCTTCCCCTGTAATAAGCCTTATCTCTGTGAACAATCAAAGAAAGGGTGTCAACAGGTTGTTTGTTTATCAGTATATCCATTTTAACAAGATCTCCTGGTTTGTATCCAATGAATTGATAATCTAAGGACGCATAACCTCTTGAGTAGCTTTTGAGTTTATCATAAAAATCAAGAACTACCTCACTAAAGGGGAGTTCATAGATAAGAACACATCTATCTGGTGTTAAAAATTTAATTTCTTTTTGTATTCCTCTTTTTTCTTCGCAAAGTTTAATAAGAGCTCCTAAGTATTCTTTTGGTGTATAAATTTCTGCTCTTATATAAGGTTCTAAAACTTCTTCAATTAAACCTGGATCAGGCCAGTGTGCAGGATTTTCTATTTCAATTTCTTTATTGTTTTTAAGCCTTATTTTGTATTTAACGGATGGCGCAGTAGAAATAAGATTTAGCTTAAATTCCCTTTCCAGTCTTTCCTGAACAATTTCCATATGAAGTAATCCCTGAAATCCGCATCTAAAACCAAATCCTAAAGCTGCTGAAGTTTCCATTTCATAAGAAAAAGCCGGATCATTAAGCCATAATTTTTCTATAGCTTCCCTTAAATCTTCAAAGTCATCATTGTCAACCGGAAAGATACCTGCAAAAACTACTGGTTTAACCTCCTTAAATCCTGGCAAAGGTTCTACCTGAGCATTAGCCTCTGTTATGGTATCTCCTATTCTTGCCTCTCTGACCTCTTTTATTCCTGCTGCAATAAAACCTACTTCTCCTGCAAAAAGACAATCTAAGGTTGCTGCTTCAGGAGCAAATACACCTACTTTAGTTATTTCATAAACTTTTCCTGTAGAAAGAAATTTTATCTTCTGTCCCGGATAGATTTTTCCATCAACAACTCTGACTAAAACAACCACTCCGAGGTATGGATCATACCAGGAATCAAAAACAAGAGCCCTTAAAGGAGCATCTCTTTTTCCTTTAGGAGGAGGGATTTTATTTACTATTGCTTCAAGAACTTCTTTTATTCCTATTCCTAATTTTGCGCTTACAAGAAGAGCATCCTGTGCAGGAAGACCTATAATATCTTCAATTTCTTTTTTTGTTTTTTCTACATCAGCCTGAGGAAGGTCAATCTTATTTATAACTGGAATTATTTCAAGATTGTTCTCTAAAGCCAAATATACATTGGCAAGAGTTTGAGCCTCTACCCCCTGAGAAGCATCCACCACAAGAAGTGCACCTTCACAGGCTGAAAGAGCCCTTGAAACTTCATAGGTAAAATCTACATGTCCAGGAGTATCAATAAGATTGAGCTGATAAACCTCACCATTTTCTCTCTGGTAATAAAGCCTTACTGCTTGAGCTTTTATAGTAATTCCTCTTTCCCTTTCTAAATCAAGACGATCCAGATATTGATTTCTCATTTCTCTTGCAGAAACAGCCCCTGTAAATTCAAGCAGACGGTCTGCAAGCGTAGATTTACCATGATCAATATGTGCAATAATACTAAAATTTCTAATTCTCTCAGCAGGTATGGGTTTCATAGCAATTTAAAAAATAACAAATCTATTACAAAAAACAAGATTTTTTATTCTCCGATTTTAGTAAGTTTTCCCGTTTTTTTAGCAAAATTAAAAGCTAAAACAAATACCACAACACTTAAGAAAAAATATAAAAACGAGAGAAGATAGGCCTTTATAATAAATTCATAATTTATATAACCTTCCAATAAAACCTTTCTGAAAGACTCAAATATATAAGATGCTGGAACAAATTTGGCAATTAGTTGGAATCCTTTTGGTAAAACCTCTACAGGATAAAAAACAGCTGAGAAAGGTAAAAATAGAAGTGCCAATGCCCAGGCTAAAATTTCCGCTTCCTGTCCAAAAAAAAGTATAAAAGCCATAGTTAATAGCCCTATACTCCAGGCAAAAATAATAAGACAGGTAGTCAGAAAAAAGATATCTAACCCCTGAATCCATATTTTGAAGTTGAATACAAAAAAAGCAAGAAAAGCCATTAAAAGAGAAGCTATAAAAGCCTTAAAAAGGCTATATATAAAAAGTCCGATAAGATATTCCACAATTGTTAAAGGTGATACAAATATATGAAGAAGGTTTCTTGCCCAAATATCCTCTAAAAACCCCACTGCCAAACCTTGCTGAGCACGAATAAGTATATTCCAGAAAATAAGAGCTCCTAAAAATTGAAATATCCATTTGCCTTCATGGTAAAAATCCTTTTGTAAATAAAGAGTAATAAACCCCCATAAAAGCAAATCTACAGTTGGCCAATAAAGCAAATCAATCCATCTACTTACACTATGTTTCAACAAATACAAATGTCTTAAAACTATTCCCCAAATTCTTTTAGCTCTTAACATATTTTTTATTTCTAAACAAATACTTTAAAATAAAGCTCCTCTAAGGAAGAAACCTTAAATTCATTAAAAACCTTCTTAAGAGAGCCGTAAGCAACGGTCGTTCCATTTTTCAACAACAGCACTTTATTAATTATTTTTTCAAGTTCACCCAATTGATGAGAAGTAAGAATTATAGAGAGTCCTCTTTTTTGAGAAAGCTCTTTAAATAGTTTTCCTATATATTTAATATATTCTGGATCCAAGCCTGCTGTAGGTTCATCAAGAAGAAGAACATGAGGATCATTTAAAAAGGCTCTTACCAAATTAAGCCTCATCATTTCTCCTGAAGAAAGAGCTCGGGTAATAACTTTCTTTTTATCTGAGAGCTTAAAAAGAGCAAGTAGTTTATCTATCTTTTTATCTATTTCTGAAGTCTCATAAAGATAGCCGAAAACTTTCAAATTTTCCTCTACAGTAAGAGAATATGGCAAACTTATATATTGCGAGGCAAAACCAACTTTATAAAGAATTTGACTTCTGTTTTTAAAAAAATCCTTTCCGAAATAATAAATTTTACCTGAATTCGGAGAAACTATTCCAAGAAGAATATAAAGTAATGTGCTTTTTCCTGCTCCGTTAGGCCCTATTACACCCAATATTTCAGATGGATAGAGCTCAAAAGAAATATTATTTAATACTAATTTCTGAGCATATTTTTTGACTAAATTTTCTACTTTAAGAACCGGATTCATAAAAAAGAAGAAAATTTATCTTAAAAAGAAAAAGACTTCGGTAGAAAACTTTTATAGAAGTGATTTAAGAAATTTTTGCATTTTCCAGTCTTGCTAAAGCTTCCTCTAAACTCATAATACCTTTTGCAACAGCATAGGCTACATAGGAATATACTCTTGGATCATATCCTTCTGGTCTTGGAAAAAGTCCTTTAGCACGAAGTTTAGCAAGTTTCGCCCTTCTTCTTCTCCTTCTCTCAATCTCCCTTTCCCTTTCTCTCTTCTTATGTCTTGCCATTCCAACCTCCAGATATTAATAAAACTCCCTTCAAATATAAATTTTTTTAAAAGTTTGTCAAGGTTTATGAAGCATCTATATTTTTAATTTTGTTGGCTATTTCTTCAAGTTTAAGTTTTAAGGTATCTCTTTCTCTTTTTGCATAAGCCCCTATTTTTAAAAGAATTTTTTCTTTTTGAGAAGTATCCACAAATATCCAGAATGTTTTAGGTTCAAAAAAGTAAACACCTATAAGCCCAAATAATATTAATATAAATCCAGCATAAACTACACCAACACCTGGGTCTTTTTTCACCTGTAAACCAGAAATATAGATAATCTTTTCCACATCTTCTAAAAATACCTCTAATCTACCTTTTTCAGTAGGAATACTAAAATGGGGAATTCCTTTCATTATCACCCCAGGAATCTGCTGATCCTTTTCTGAATCAAAAAGTAAAATCTTGGCATAGATTAAACCATGGGCTTCACCAAAATCACTTAAAGCTATGGTATATCTCTTATTAATAGCAACCGGAGAGAAGGGAGTTAAAGTATAAAAACTTTCTTTACCATTATATCTCACTTTTATTTTAAATTCAGGAATGGTGTCATAACTTGCCTGATAAAAGGAGATTCCTTTATATTTTAAGGGTGAATTCACTTTTATAACTGCATCAAATGTATTATTCCCATCTATTATAGTAACATTTGAAATATACTCTTTTGGTGTTCCGTCAGGATAAAAATCTATAATAAACTTATTAAGTTTTACAGAAAAGTCCAAAAATATAGGTTCCTTATCTTTTAAAGGTAAAACCGTATTGGAACTCTGTCCTTCTACTATAGACATACTTCCACGATAACCCCAAATGGCACCTATTATTGCTCCAATAATTATTATCACAATAGACAAATGAACTATATAAACAGATAGATGTGCCCATCTATTGAGATCCTTATAAAAAAGTATTTTGCCATTAATTTCTTCTTTTTCTTTTTTGAAATTTAATTTATTAGTAATGAAATTTATTATTTTGGAAGGTTCTCCTTTCAAATTCAATTCATATCCATATGGTATTTTATCTGGGTCAACATCTGCAGGATCTTTTTTATAAAGTTTTAAACTGATGGGAAACCTTTTAATGGAGCAGGCTATCAAATTAATCAGAAATAAAAATAAAGCCCCAACATACCACCAAGAATGATATGCATCATTAAGATTAAAAAAAAGTATAATTTTCCCCAAAGAAGAACCATATTTCATAAAATAAAACTGAGTAGGTTCTCCCTGAGGAATAAGGGTCCCAAAAATAGATAAAATTGCTAAAATTAAAAACAAAGTAATCCCGAGTCTTGCTGAACTCAAAAAATTCCAGAATTTTTCCATAGTTCCTACCCTTTAGAAAATTTTTGATATTATAGACTTTTTAGCAAATTTATCAAGAGAAAAATTTTTTTAAATTCCTGAAGAAAAGTTTTTGAAGTTTATATTTTTTTGTAGTAAAATTTTTTAAAAAATATTAAGCACGGAGGCTAAATATGCCAGAAAAAATAGAAGAAAAAAAAGAAATTCCTCAAGAAGTAATAGAAAGGGTTAAAAAACTTAGAGAGGAAATTGAATATCACAATTATAGATACTATGTTCTTGATTCACCTGTAATTTCTGATGCTGAATATGATGCCTTGATGAGAGAGCTAAGACAATTAGAGGAAATGTATCCAGAGCTTATTACTCCTGATTCTCCCACTCAAAGAGTCGGATTTAAACCTGCGGAGGGATTTAAAGAAGTAGCCCATGCTGAACCGATGCTTTCCTTAGATGATGCGATGAATGAGGAAGAAGTTATAGAATTTGACAAAAGAATAAAGAGATTTTTGGGATTACCTGAAGATATGCCTATAGAATATACTGTTGAACCTAAAATTGATGGGCTTGCAGTAGAACTTGTCTATGAAAATGGAACTTTGATAGTTGGTTCTACAAGAGGAGACGGGTATGTGGGAGAAGATATAACCAATAATATCAAAACTATAAAAACCATACCTTTAAGACTTAGAAAATTTGCTGAAGACGCTCCTGATGTTCCTTCTCGTATTGATGTAAGAGGCGAAGTATATATGACTAAAGAGGAGTTCAAAAGACTTAATGAAGAGAGAATTCGCAGAGGAGAACTTCCTTTTGCAAATCCTCGAAATGCTGCAGCAGGTTCTGTTAGACAGCTTGATCCTTCAATTACAGCAAAAAGAAAACTTGATATATTTTGTTATGGAGTGGGGAAAGTTGAGGGATACACCTTTAAAACTCAGTGGGAAATACTTCAAACACTACCCAAATGGGGACTAAAAGTAAATCCCCATGTTAAATTAGTAAAAAATATAAAAGAAGCAATAGAATATCATCATTATATTGAAAGAATAAGAGAAACTTTACCCTATGAGATAGATGGTGTAGTTATAAAAGTTAATGATCTTTCACTTTGGGAAAAATTAGGAACAAAAGCCCGTTCACCAAGATATGCTCTTGCTTATAAATTTCAGCCCACTCAGGTAACCACTCAGCTTCTGGATGTAGTTTTTCAAGTAGGAAGAACAGGAGCTGTTACTCCTGTTGCTGTATTAAAACCGGTTCAGGTAGGCGGTGTAACTGTAGAAAGAGCAACACTTCACAACGAAGATTTTATAAAAAATTTAGATATAAAAATCGGAGACTGGGTTCTTGTGCAAAGAGCAGGAGAGGTAATACCAGAAATAGTTATGCCTATAAAAGAAAGAAGAACGGGACAGGAAAAAGAAATCGTATTTCCCACACATTGTCCTATCTGTGGAACAAAACTTGTTAAAAAACCAGGAGAAGCTATCTGGAGATGTCCTAATAAAGGATGTTATGCACAGGCAGTAAGAAAAATTCTCCATTTTGCAAGTAGAAACGCTATGAATATTGACGGACTCGGAGAAAAAGTAGCAAGAGATTTAGTGGATAAAGGATTAGTTCAAAATGTTGCAGACCTTTACTATTTAAAATGGGAAGATTTTATGAAACTTCCGGGCTTTGCTTATAAAAAAGCAAAAAATCTTTATGACGCTATACAGAAGAGCAAAAAAACAACCCTTGCAAGGTTTATTTATGCTCTTGGAATAAGGCATGTTGGAGAAGCTATGGCACAATTGCTTGCTGAAAAGTTTAAAAGTCTCGATAAACTCATGAACGCTTCTATATCTGATTTATTAAGTATTCCCGGTGTTGGATATGAAGTAGCAAGGTCAATTGTCGAATTTTTCAAAAATGAAGAAAATCGTAAAATGATTCAAAGAATGCTTGATGCAGGGGTTACTTTTATTGAAGAAGAGAAAGAAGAAAAACCCAAAGTTCTGGAAGGACTTACTTTTGTATTTACAGGAAGTTTAAAATCTATGACAAGAGATGAAGCAAAACAAAGAGTAAGAGATCTTGGAGGTAAAACTTCAGATTCTGTTTCCAGAAATGTTGATTATGTAGTAGTAGGAGAAAATCCCGGGTCTAAATATCAAAGAGCCTTACAATTGGGGGTTAAAATAATTAATGAAGAAGAATTTTTAAAAATGATTGGTGAAGCTAAATAATCTTTTTTCTAAAAACAATGATATTTACCTCTTCCATAGTTTGATGAGCTATTTCCCGGGCAATCTCAACACCTTTGTATAACATTTCTTTCCAATCTTCCTTTTCAACTTCCCTTCTTTTATCCCATATTTTTTCAAGTTCAAATATTATTTTATCAGCTAATCTCTTTTTACACTCAACACATCCAAGAACTGCCCCTTTACAATCTTTTACAATTTCTTCTCTTTCTTCTTTAGAAAAATAAATTTTTATTAAATTAAATGCAACACAACGATTTTCTGGATCTCCTGGATCACTCTTTTTAGGTCTCAAGGTATCTGTAACATAACTCATTACTTTTTTTCTTACTACTTCTGGGGAATCATTTAAAAATATAGCATTACCATAACTTTTACTCATTTTTCTTCCGTCAATACCAGGAATTTTGGGAACTTCAGAAAGTATGGGCTCGGGTTCAGGAAAATAATCAACTTTATAAAGATAATTAAATCTTCTGGCAATTTCTCTGGTTAGCTCTAAGTGTGGAACCTGATCTATTCCTACCGGAACTTTCTGAGCTTTATAAATAAGAATATCTGCAGCTTGAAGAACGGGATATCCCAGAAATCCATAAGTATTTAAATCTTTGTTTTGAATATTCTGCAACATTTCTTTATAAGAAGGATTTCTTTCAAGCCATGAGACCGGAACAAACATACTAAAGATTAAATGAAGCTCAGCATGTTCCTTTATAGCAGACTGAATAAAAAGAGTGCTTTTCTCAGGAGAAAGTCCAACTGATAACCATTCCAAAAAGAGCTCTTTAGAAAATTCTGAAATATTTTCTGGATTTTCATATTCAGTGGTTAATGCATGCCAGTCAGCAATAAAATAAAAACATTCATATTTTTCTTGAAGTTCTAACCATGTTTTCAAAACTCCTTGAAGATGCCCCAGATGTAAAGGACCAGTGGGTCTCATTCCACTTAAGATCCTAATTCTTTGCACCTTTTAACCCTCTCTTAGGTTGTTGCATTTTCTATAAAATTAAATAAAATATCACAAGTTTAAAAATTTTAAACTTGAGGAATAAAAAATGCAATGCGAAAGATTAAAAAATTTAATTAGAGACTGGTATCAAGAAGTGAGAAATTTTAATCTATCTCCTATTAAAATGATGGAGTTAATAAATAAACACATCAAAATTTGTGAAATCTGTCAAAAGGACGAAGATCTACCCTTAGAACTTGACCAATTGAGAGAAATTATAAGAGTACCCTATACCTTCCCTTTAACTGAAGAAACAAGCTCTTTTATGGAAGAAGAATATATATACGAAGAGGAAACCTTAGAAGAGACAGAAGAAGAATATTAATATAATAAAACCTTCGCCCCTTAACGGGGCGAAGGTTTTATATAGTCAAATTTATTTCTTGTGACACTCGTTACACTTTGTTGGAGCAGCTTTTCCTTGTTCTGTATTAACTTTTTTATGACAATTAATACAATTTTTATGATAAGCAAGCATATTTTTGGGTGCATCAGGGGCTTTCTCTGTTCCTCCCTTTAAACCATGACAGGCTGAACACTTTTCTACTCCTTTTGTGGGATCTTCTTCCTTGTGATGGCAAACCTTACAGTCTATTTTATATTCCTCAGCATGTTTTGCATGAGTAAATTTAACAGGTGCCATTCTTGCACCTTCTACTATTATGTCACATTCTGTAGGAGGTGTAACCTGTTGAGCTAAAATATAACTGCCTCCCATTAAAAACATGCCACTAAAAATTCCGATTAAAACCTTTCTGAGTTTCATAAAATCACCTCCTTAAGGAGCTTTGTTTATTTTAATGTTCCTCTGGTTCTTCTTCATATCCTGTAATCATAGCAATAAAATGAGCCCAGAATGTATGTCCCAGACTTGCAAGATAAAAATGTATAATAATAAAAGCTGCAAAAAATATCCATAAAGCAACATGAATAAAAGATACAACCTGAATTCCACCCAGAATATTTCCTAAAAACTTGAATTTAACAGGATCCCATAAAACAAGTCCTGTAAGCAACTGAAGGGGAATACATACTACCATTATAAAAAAGTAAGCTACTTGCTGTAAAGGATTAAATTTATTATCCGGAGTAGGATGATGCGGATTTTTATCTCCTACCATAATTCCGAATCCATAATATTTAGCCTGTCTCAAAGCTCTTTTAATAAAATCAATGGGTCTCCAGAAGGGAGGTAAATAAATTTTAAAAAACTTAAGCGTAAAAAAATAGTAAATAAACCAAAGAAAATAATTGACAATTAAAACAAACCCAAGCCAACTATGTATTTTCACCGCTGTCTGAAAAGACATTAAACCTAATTTATCTCCCCACCTTATTTGTAAGCCTGTAATGATAAGAATTATAAAACAGATGGCATTTATCCAATGCCAAATTCTAACAGGTAGAGGGTGTAGGTATATTCTTTTCATTACTGTCCCTCCTTTTTCTTTCTTCTAACTGGGATAGTAATAATTCTCAAGAATACATGTCCTGCAACAACACCAATTCCTGCAATAAGACCTATTATAAATAAGGTATCAAGAATATCTATTTTGGTCAATCCAAGCACATAGAAATCTTTAATATTTGGTATGGCATAAAATGAATTTACAGCTGTTCTTTCTAAGGCAATTCTTTCTGCTTTTTCTCCTTCTTTATTAATTTCAATTCTTCCTGTAAATTGAGCCTCTGGATCATGGCAAACAGCACAATCCTTTACTGCGCTATCCTTAGAAAGTATCTTATGAGCATCGTTTGCATTAACTACATCTAATCTGCCTTTTAATTTTGCCTTAACACTTTCCTTAAGATCACACATAAATTGTTTTAACTCGTCCTTTTCAATTAAATTATCGTTGTTAAGATCGAGTTTCGTCTTAATTGTCTCCATATCCCAATTTGTAAGCTTAGATATTTCTTCAAAGGTTAAAGGTTTATTCTCTGAGGTGAAGAGAGTTAACACGATAGCTCTGTCTCCAGAGGCATGACATACTGCACAAGAACTTCCAGCAAAATGTACATCTACAAAGCTTTCTAATTTAAATGGAGGATTATATAACCATTTATTATGAGAAGCTTTTATATTTGCATGACAATTGAAACAGGATTCATTTAAATTAGCTATATTGGTAGGTAATACTTTGTGTGCATCATGACAGCTTGAACATACGGGTGCATTTTCTATACCTTCTTCAAAAACTTTATAGTGCACACTTTCTTCAAAGCTTATCTTTTCTGTATCATGGCATTTTATACAATTTTCATATCTTAATGTTAAATTCGAGGAAATTCTGGAAACATTATGGTATCCATGACACTTCAAACAATCTGGAGCCTCTTTATTTCCTTTAAAAATTGCTTTTGCATGCACGCTTTCGCTATATTCTACAGAGATTTTCTTATGACAGTTAGCACAAATCTCCTGAGCTTTGCTTCTATAATCATCTATAGATTTAAAGCTTCTTATAGGATGTGTTTTTGTAGAAAAGCCCCTATGACAATCGGAACATTTAAGTTTTCCATGTACTGATTGCATAAGTTGAACTTCATCAACTTTAAGTGTAAGAACTTCTCCATTTTCCATCTTTTTAACTAACTGCCCTGAATGACAAGATAAACAATATTTCTTTTCTTCTGCAGTTTCAGGTATTTTTGCCGGTTTTACATTATGAGCTCCGTGACACTCTACACAGGAAGCAGTTTTTGAAATGGAATAATGAACTGGATTCTTTTTCAGTTCATCATCAGTATGACATGTCTTACAATTGCGAGATAAATTAATAGCATATTCTCTTTTATTTTTAAAGGAATAAGACGGATGTTTTTCTTTTGAAAAATCTACATGGCAATCTGTACAACTAAATCCTGCATGCACAGAATTTTCGATCTCAGAAGGATCAACCTTTACACTTAATTTTTCTTTGCTTGGCAATTTTTTCACTACATCAAATTTATGACAACTCATACAGTATTCATCAATACTAACTTTCTTTTTCCATTCTTTAATTGATTGATTTTTATGATATCCGTGACAATCAATACATATAAGTCCTTGTTGGCTTATTACTTTAGCATGTCCTGGATGGACAGAAAGCACATCTCTTGGATGACATCTAAAACAACCACCAGTAACCTTTTCAGCAAATATTCTTTTGCTTTTTATAAAAACTGGACGAGGATGATTGGAAAAATCAATTCCCTGATGGCAAGCCCAACAACCTGTATCAGCATGCACAGTCTTTTTAAAAGCTACCTTATCCACATAAAGATCCATCTTTTCACCATTAGGAAGAACTTTCGGCAGTCTCTTTACTGAGTGACACTTCAAACATTTATCAGTTTCTTTACTCCACTGAGCTCTTGATTTTACATAGTGATTGCCATGACATCCAAAACAAACTATTCTATCCTCTTTAAGAAATCCTTTATGAATAGGAGATATCGAATTTAATGGATGACAGTTTAAACAGTTCTTAAATGTTTGTTTAGCGTATTCCTGTTTAGATGATATTTGAACAGGTCTTGGATGTGTAGCAGGATCTATATCCTTGTGGCAGAAAAGACAACCCAATTTTCCATGAACAGAATTTAAAAATTTATCTTTGTCCACATAGAGATACATTTTTTCTCCATTAGGAAGAACTTTAGGAAGTCTTTTTACTGAATGACACTTCAGACATTTTTCTCCTGCATATTTAAACTCGGACATAGGTTTTATATAATGAGAACCGTGACATTCGGCACAGGAAAGTTTTCCTTCTTTAAGTATTCCTTGATGAATAGGAGATAGAGAATCTTCCATATGGCAATTAACACAATTTTGTGAAACCTCCTTAGCATAAGCTAATTTGCTTTTTATTTTTATTGGTCTTGGATGGGTAGCAGTATCTATGTCTATATGGCAGTCAGTACAACTGAGACTTCCATGAACAGAATTTAAAAACTTTTCTTTATCCACATAGAGATACATCTTTTCTCCATTGGGAAGAACTTTAGGAAGTCTCTTTACTGAGTGACATCTCAAACAACTATTTTCACTCTTTGCAAAGATAGGATTTCCAGAAAAAACATAAACCCCTGCAAAAATTAACAAAATTAACAAACTGCCAAAAATATAAAAAAGTCTATGCTTTAATTTCATCCTCTCCTCCTTTTCAGGATAATAAACACAATATTTCTTTTATACTTTTGCAGACTTAATAAAATCTTATAAAAACTCAATTTTTTGTCAAGAATAATAAATTTAAGAATTTACTTCTTTTTATAGATAGAGAGCAATTTTTAGCAATTTTCTTTTATTTTTTTCTAATTTTCCATCGTTCTTACAATTTTTGAACCTTTTAGATTTTCAAGTTTTTATACCTGCATATATTTTTAACATCTGTTTACAACTTATACACAGATGTTTCTCTTTTCTATCAGTATCCAGAATAGAGTTAGAAAACGACATCACACATTTCAAATTTTCACAGTGAAAAAGATAAAAAAGGTGTCCCAGTTCGTGAGTGGCCTCTTTTAAAATCCTTTCCAGAAAAATCTTTTCATCAAATTTTTGTTTGTAGAATTCCGGATTAAGTCTTGTTAAAGACACTATTCCAATTCCTGACCCTGGATCTGCCTGACCAAAGATAAAATTTAAACCCGAAGTATAAAGATCCACATCTACAATTAACAACCACTTATCTTTAAAATTGGTTTTAAATTTCTTTGCCTCTTCAATAATAATATCTGCTAAATATTGATTTCTTTTGAAATTATAGGCCTTAGAAATATCTAAGGGAAGATAAGAAATATCTATTTCTGAAAGATATGTATTTTTGAGATGCTCTTTTAATTTCTTAAGATACTCCTCTTTTAAATGACAAAAAACAAATTTAACATAAATTTTATTCATACTTTAAAAAATCAGTTTAAAATTGAATTTGTTAAATAAAATTAAATAAAGAGCTGTTTTTGTCAATATAAATGTAATTTGCTATTTTTATAAATCTTAGTATAATTTCTACTAATATGAATCTAAAAAGATTTTTTCTTTTATTTTTTCTTTTTATTCTGTGCTTTTTGCTAATTTCTTATTTTTTTATTTATGAATTTTCAAAATCAAGTTTTTTATCGTTAGAAATAGAAGAGGCAAAAAATGCTGTTAATAAGGTTGAATTTTATTTTCAGGAAAAGCTTAATAAATTACATGATCTGACAAAAGATTGGGCAGCCTGGGATGATGC
>DAIQAS010000014.1:18839-20694 GCA_036781525.1 Thermodesulfobacterium sp.
TTTCTCAAAATAATATGTATAACTATAAAAAACTTCTCATATTTATGAATAAACCCTTTTTATTAGCAGTTCATCCTGTCTTAAAATCAGATGATACAGGTCCTCCCAAAGGTTATCTCTTTATGGGAAGGTTTTTAACTCAAGAAGAAATAGATGCTGTAAAGACTCTGTTTGAGATTAAATCGCTACAGATTCTTAAGTCAGATAGTTCTTCACCAGAAATTAAAATTATAAAGAAAGATTTACACGAAATTTTATTAGAAAAAAGCTGGTTTTTAAATAATAAAAGTTTAAAGATAAGATTAGTCTATTTAGTAGAAAAATCTATTATAAACTCTTTAATACTTTTCATGGCTGGTGCTCAGATATTATTGCTTATACTGTTTGGCATAGTTTTTTCTTTTTTTACGGACAAATATATTTTAAGACCCTTATTAAACCTTTTAAAAGAAGTTAACCAAATTAAAAATCAGGAAAAAACCAGACTTTCCTTAGAGTATAGCCTTAAGGAATACAGGAATTTAGCAGAAACTATAAATGAATTTTTAGAAAGTATTTCTATAAGGGAAAATATTTATAAGGCAATTGCAGAAAAAACAGAAAACTTGATTTTGCTTTTTGATAAAAATAAGAATATCCTTTTTCAAAATATGAATACAAAAAAATATTTTAAATTAGATGAGCTCAATTTTCTCCTGTCTAAAATCTTAGATGAGATAAAAATTTCAGATTCTTCTAAAGGATTATTTGAGATTAAGGAATTTTCTATCAAAAATTACTGGTTTAATTTTCAAATAGTTAGAATATTAAAAGACTTATACCTATTAATTGGGCAAGATATAACTGAAACAAAATTAAAAGAGGACGCTCTTTTTAAAATGGCTACGCATGATTTTTTAACTAATCTTTATAATCGTAGATATCTGGAAGATGTTTTAGACAGAGTTATAGCTGCTTCAAAGAGAGGGGAAAAATTTGTATTAATGTTTATAGATTGTAACGATTTAAAGAAAATAAACGACTCTTATGGGCATTTGATAGGAGATGAGGTTTTAAAAACTATCGCTAAAGCTATAAAGGAAAGTATAAGAAAAGAGGACATAGCAGCTCGCTGGGGAGGAGATGAATTTGTAGTTATATTAAACCACTGTGATAAAAATATGGGAATAAATATTGCTCAAAGAATAATTAATTATTTAGACTCTTCAGAAATCAAAATAAATTCAACAAAAATCAAGCCAAGTATAAGTATAGGACTTGTAGAAATTGATGGGAAAAAAGAAAGTGACGAAATTATTAATTTAGCAGATAAACTTAGCTACAAATCTAAAGAAACTGGTAAAATAGAGTGGGAATTATAGAAATACCTTAAAAATTTCTGTGCACAAGTTTTATAATTCTAACACGACTTCGACTGCCCAGTTTTCATTAACCCAAAGTCCGAAGATTTTTACATTTTTAAAAGATTTTTTAAGTTTTTCAACTGCTGTTTGAAGCTGTTCAATCTGTTTATCTTTCTCCACAGGATTTCCAGCACAGTCATGATGTGCTACAACTGCAATAAGTTTAGATCCGTGTTTTTCAACTGAAATCTTTATTTTTTTTACAATTTCCTCGAATTTTTCTTCATTATTAAATAACTTTACAATTCCCGGCTCAGTAATCATATCAACGAAATCAACTTCAAAGTTGCTTTTCATCCATTCTATAACTGGATTTTGTGTTCTTCCATCTATACAATTTACTGCACAGCTAAATTTCATACTCTGTAAGCCTTTTTGAACTTATATTTTTATTTTTCTCAATAATAAAAAAATCGGGGCGAGAGGATTTGAACCTCCGACCCCCTGCTCCC
>DAIQAS010000015.1:0-20674 GCA_036781525.1 Thermodesulfobacterium sp.
CCATAGCAGAAGCTCTGAGTTTTAAAGAGGCTACTACAAAATTGGCAGGTGATTCTACCGTTATGAAAGCCACCTTTTCACCCAAGGATGCTTGTTTAACTGCAAATTGTTCTACCATAAGAGACTTTCCTGTATCAGAAACACCTGTGATATTAAAAACCGAATAAGCAGGTATTCCCCCGAGATTCTTTTTTATCAATTTTCCATTTTCAGAGGCAACGATAAAAAAGAGCTCATCTAATCCTTCTATTCCGGTAGGTATTCCATGTATTTTCGGTGCCTTTTTAATAGCCTGACTACCAGTGTATATAGACTTTAAATCAGGCTCCCCTATACCATAAATACTTTTTTCTTCTTTTTCTATCTTTTCGGTTTTATCCCATTTATTCATGACTTTTTCTCCTTTGATACCTCTTTAAAAAAGATAGATATTTTTTTTATAAATTCAAGATATGGAAATATTAGACTATGATAGATATTTAATTATACTTAACTTTATGATTGAAGAAGTTTTACAAATTCTTTTTATGGTAGAGGTTTTGAAAGGAAAAATCTCTGTACATAGTCACATTTTAGTTATTTAAAGATTTTAAGTTATTCTTCTGTTTCTATACTCTCTGCTACAGTTTTTATATTTAAAAAGAATGTGCTAAGGTTATAATATACTTAACAACAATATAATAAGTTTTTTCGCCGTCTGTGGTTCTTACAAGTGTTTTAAATCTTATAAATAAAATTATCAGTCAATTTTAATTTTAAGAAACTGTTTTATATTTTTAAAAAAATGAGAAAAACAAAAATAATTGCAACCATCGGTCCTTCATCAAGGGATCCCAAAATTATTAAAGAACTTTTAGAAACAGGGGTTGATGTTTTTAGACTCAATTTTTCTCACGGAGACAGAGATTTTCACAGAGAAAACATAGAAAGGATAAGAAAAGTTTCTTCAGATTTAAAGAAAACGGTTGCCATTTTACAGGATCTTTCTGGGCCAAAGATAAGAATAGGTGAAGTAAAAACCCCCTTTTCTATTAATCAGGGAGAAATTCTGGAAATTTATGAAAAGCCCGTTTCCTGTGAAAAGGTAAATGGAGTGGGCAGGATATATATAGATTATCCAGAAATTATTAGAGATCTTAAAGAGGGAGATTTAATTTTTATAGCAGATGGACTTATAAAGGTGAAGGTAATAGAAAAAAAGAAGCAAAAAATAGTTGCAGAGGTTATTCAGGGAGGGGTTATTTCTTCAAAAAAGGGTATTAATTTTCCAGGAGCTGAAGTTTCAATTAAAGCTTTTACAGAAAAAGACAGAGAAGATCTTGTGTTTGGACTTGAAATGGGAGTAGATTTTATTGCCATTTCCTTTGTAGGGGAAAAAAGTGATGTTATTGAGGTGAAAAAGATTATAGAAACCTATAAAAAAAATGTGCCGGTTTTTGCAAAAATTGAAACTCAGAAGGCTTTGAAAAATATAGATGAGATAATAGAGGTTTCAGATGGTTTAATGATTGCAAGGGGAGATCTTGGAGTAGAAGTTCCTGTAGAAAAAGTTCCTGTTATTCAAAAAATTTTGGTAAAAAAAGCCAGAACTGCCGGGATTCCTGTTATTATTGCAACTCAAATGCTTACTTCTATGATAAATTCAACTATGCCTACAAGGGCAGATGTTTCAGATATTGCCAATGCGGTTTTTGAAGGAGCAGATGCTCTTATGCTTTCTGACGAAACAGCAGTAGGAAATTATCCTGTTGAGGCTGTAAAGGTTATGGTAAGAACTATTGAAGAAGCAGAAAAAATTTATGAATACAAACTTGAAGAATATAAACATGTATCTCCTGATTTTGCCATAGCCTACAGTAGTTGTATTCTTGCTGAAGAATTAGGAGCAAAAGCAATAGTCGTTTTTACTAAGTCAGGAAGTTCAGCAAAAAGAGTGGCCAAATTTAGGCCCAGGTCAGATATAATAGTAAATGTGCATGATGAAGAAGTTCTAAGAAGACTTAAGGTAGTATGGGGAATATATCCTTTCATGGTTCTTTCTGAAAGAGAAGATACTGAAAGTATGGTAAAAGAATTTGTTAAAAAGGCTTACGAAGAAAAATTGATTAAAGAAGAAGATACTCTTGTCTTGACCATGGGATATCCTGTGGGTAAAATAGGGTCTACAAATCTTATAAGAGTTATTAAGAAAGATCAAATATTAGAGTTTATTTCAAAATAGAGCATGCCTATTTTTACTCCCATTCAGACAGTTAAACTTATTGAACTTGCCAAAAAAAATCGCATAGCTCCTATTTATCTTTTAATAGGTCCTGAAAATATTTGTAGAGAAAAAGCAAAAGAGATATATCAAGTTCTTAAAGAGAAAAATGCCCTTTTAGAAGTATATGATTTAAAGGATGAGAGAGAAAAAAAGGTTTTTCATGAAATAAAAGGCTACCAGGAGAGCCTTTTTGGGGTAAGGAAGGTTTATTTTGTTTTAGGAGCAGAAGGTATTACTTATGAGAAAGGTGAGGAGATAATTGAGAGTCTTCAAAATAAAAAAGATAGTTTTAGCTGGTTTTTAATAAGTGAAGATTTTAGCGAAGTCCATCCTTTATATCAATATGCCAATGAAAAGGGAGCTATTATTCTTTTTTCTACCAAAAGAGAAGAAGATATTCTTGAATCTGAACTCATAAGGAATTTGAAAAGTTATGGAAAGACTATGGATAAAAATACAGCAAGTCTTTTTCTTTCTCTTGTTGGTAAGGATTATAATTATTTCAAGAACGAACTTGAAAAGCTTATATTTTATACTGATGATAAATCGGTAATAACTGAAGAGGACATCTGGGAAGTAGTGATACCTTCTGAGGATAACGCCCTTTACCTTTTAGCTGATACCTTTTTCAATTACGGACCAGAAAGAGCTTATAAAATGGTATTAAATCTTTTAGATAGAAAAATAGATCCTCCTAAGATTTTATGGTATCTTTATAAGTTTTTTAAGAAAATGGAAATTTTTAATGAATTTCTCAAAAAGCATCCCGAACTTTTTTCAGAAAAAAGGTATTCTAATTTTAGTAAAAAATTTCTGGAAATTAAAGATGATCCTCTTGAGGAAATACCTAAAATAATTGCGGATTCCCATCCTTATTCACTTTTTAGTATGAAAAATCAACTTGAAAAGATAGAAAATTTTGACTTTATATTTGAAGAGCTTTTTAGAGCAGATCTTGCGATGAAAAGGGATTTTAAAAACCCTGCCAAAGTATTTAATGAACTTTTTTTAAATCTTTGGTATAAAATGGAAAAGAAATCTTAAAGTTCATCAAAAATTTTTTTTAAAGTTTCTTCTTGCTTTTCTATAAAGTTAATTTTTTCTTTTAAGTCTTCCAAGGAAGTCCCTTTCAAATGTAATTCCAACTCTTTTTTCTCAAAATAAGGAGAAAAAGAAATATTTATTTGCTTTTTTTTGAAAATTTCAATCAGAGAAGAAAAATTTTTTAATTTAGAAAAATAATACGGGTTGTAAAGCTCATTTAAGGTGTTCAAAAAATTTCTTTTTCGTTTGTTAAAATCCTTTTCTTCAAGAAATTCTTTTAATACTTCTGGTAAAAGAGAGGCAAGGTCTTTTCTTTTTTTATAATCAAGTAGTTTTTCAAGAACTTCTTTTTGTTCACTAAAACTTAAATTTAGTTTTTTGAGGACTTCTAAAAATTCTTTTCTTTCATTTAGGGATAGTTCAGCAAGAACTTTTGCAATTTTCGGATTTAAAATTTCTTCTACAAGTAAATTCTTAAAATCTTCTTCCAGAATGGCTATGGCCTGGAAGAACTCTATCCAGTGATAAGAGGGGTTTAAATTTAATTTGGGAAGAAGTTTGATAACCTCTTCTATAGAAAAAATTTTGAGAGACCTATTTATAAATTCTGCCTTTTCAACCAAATTTAATGGTCTAAAAAGATTACTCTCAAGAGATAAAAGAAGAAGGTCTTTTGGAGTCTTATCAAAAACAATTAAGGCAGGGATTTCACTTATATTTAGTTCATAGCAGGCAAGGATTCTTCCTTCTCCACAAATTATTTGAAATTTTGAGTTTTCCTTTTCTGAAAACAGAAGAGGAGGTTGAAGAAGTCCTATTGATTTTATGCTTTCTCTTAGAAAAACATTTCTTCTGGGATAGGAAAAAAGATAGGTTCTGTCTTCAAGGTCTATATTTTTGATTGAGACAGTTTTATATTCAAAAAGCACTTTTATAAAGTTTTACTGGTGAGTCTGTAGAGGGCTTCCAGATACTTTTCTCTTGTTTTTTCCACTATTTCTGGTGGAATGGGAGGGGGGGGAGTATTATCTTCCCAGGATATTGATTTAAGCCAGTCTCTTATAAATTGTTTATCAAAACTTTTTTGAGGTTTTCCAGGTTCGTATTCATCTTTTGGCCAAAAACGGGAAGAATCTGGGGTTAAGACCTCATCAATAAGAATTATCTTTCCATCAGAAATTCCAAATTCAAATTTTGTATCCGCAATAATAATCCCCTTTTTTTCTGCATAATTTGCAGCTTTAGTATAAAGTTTTAAAGAAAGTTCCTTTAAAGTTTCTGCAGTTTCTTTTCCCACAAGGTTTATCATTTCTTCAAAGGTAATATTTATATCATGTCCCTCTTCGGCTTTGGTTGAGGGTGTAAAAATTGGTTCAGGAAGTTTGTCTGCTTCTTTTAATCCTTGAGGCAACTCTATTCCGCAAACTTTACCAGTTTTTTGATACTCTTTCATTGCAGAGCCAGTTATATATCCTCTAACAATACATTCAATAGGAATAACTTCAGCTTTCTTTACAATCATACTTCTCTGATGAAGGATATCTTTATAAACTTTAAGCTCCTCGGGATAGTTTTCAACATCTGCCGTAATTAAATGGTTTTCCACAATATCCTTAAGAAAATCAAGCCAGAAAAGTGTCATAAGAGTGAGAATTTTTCCCTTATCAGGGATAGGAGTTGGTAAAACTACATCAAAAGCAGAGATTCTATCTGTTGCTACAATAAGAAGAGCATCTCCGAGATCATAAATGTCTCTAACTTTACCCCTTTTTAAAAGGGGAACTCCTTTTAAATCTGTTTGAAAAATAGAATCTGCCATAGGGTAACTCCTTAAAATTTTAATCAATTGCTTTAGCTAATTTTCTTGTGCGTTTTTTAAATCTGCTTGCAAGTCTTCTATATCTTTCATATCTCACCCAGTCTCTATTTTTCTTAGCTTCTTCAGCAAGGGCTTTAAATTTTCTAATTTTTGCTTTAAGCTCTCTCATTGATTCTCCGACTTTTTTCGGCTCTTCTTTAATTCCGTAAACTTTCTTTAAAGCAGAGATAAGCTCTTCCTTGTTCATTCCGTGAACACCGTTAATCTCAGGAATCTGAAGTGCTATTTCTCTCAGCTCCTTGATGGTCATTTTTTCAAGTTTTTTTTCCAATTTGGGAAGCTCCCTTTTTTCTTCAGTAGCTTCTGCTACTTGTTCTTCTACTTTTTCTTCCATATTTTTTTCTTCCATAAGGATCCTCCTTTAAGAAGGATATTTAAGAGTTTTTATAAAATATCACAAAATCTATACAAAGCAACCTCTAAATTGATAAGAGGTGTTATAATAGATAATATGAAACTTTTTATAGTTGAGTCCCCAGCTAAAATAAAAACCCTTCAAAAGTTTTTAAGAAACGGTTACATTCTTAGAGCAACCTTTGGGCATATAAAAGACCTTCCTAAAACCAGACTGGGAGTAGATTTAAAAAACTTTAAACCATCATTTTATTATCTTTCCAATAAAAAAAGAGTTCTTTCTGAGTTAAAAAAAATAGGTTCCAAGGTTAAGGAAGTATATCTTGCTACCGATCCTGATAGAGAGGGAGAAGCCATTGCTTATCACCTTTATGAATATCTTTCCAAGGGTAATCCAAAACTTTCTTTTAAAAGACTTGATTTAATAGAAATTACAGAACAGGGTTTAAAAAAAGCCCTTTCTAATTTAAGAAAGGTGGATCTTAGACTTTATGAATCCTGGCTTACAAGAAGAGTTTTAGACAGACTCATCGGTTATTTAATATCTCCATCCCTTTCCAAAAATTTTAAGAAAAAACTTTCTGCAGGAAGGGTTCAAAGTGTAGCATTAAGACTTATTGTAGAACGAGAAAAGGAAATAGAGAACTTTACCTCTGAAACAAGCTATTCCTTAGAAGTTAAACTTAAAAGCGGATTTAAAGAATTTTCTGCTGAACTTTTTTACAAAAATAAGCTTTACAAAACAAAAGAAAGAGAAGCTCTTTTAGAATTCTTTAAAGAGAAGCTTTTAAATGAGAAGTTAATTCTTGAAAAAATAAAGGAAAAAAAAGAGAAAAAAAATCCTCCTCTACCTTTAAAAACAAGCACACTTATTGAGATATCTCAGAAAGTTCTCGGATATGAGCCAAAACAGACCATGTATTATGCCCAGAAACTTTATGAAAACGGATATATCACTTATATGAGAACCGATTCTGTAAGAGTGAGTGAACATGCAAAAAAGATGGCAAAGGAATTTATAAAGCTTTATTTCGGAGAAAGTTTTATAGGTCAAAAAAGAAGTATTAGACAAAACAGATTTGTTCAGGATGCTCATGAATGTATAAGACCGACGGATGTATTTAGAGAAAATGTTAACCTCTCAACTCCTGAGAGAGAGCTTTATAATCTTATAAGAACTTATTTTATAGCAAGTCAAATGGCTCAAGCAGAATATCTTGTGAGAACTTACATTTTTAGCAATAAAACCTTAGGAAAGAGTTACACCCTAAGGGCTATTTTTAAAAAGTGTATTTTTGAAGGTTTTTTAAAAATTTTCGGTGAAAAAGAAAAAACAGCCTTTGTTGATTTAAAACAAGGAGAGATTTTTGAAATCTTAGACTGGAAAATTAAAAAACACATTACAGAACCGCCTTCTCGTTATACTCCATCAAGTCTGATAAAGAAACTTGAGTCCATGGGGATAGGAAGACCTTCTACTTATGCAACCCTTCTTGATATTTTATACAAAAGAAAATATGTGATAAAAGAAGGAAGATATTTAAAACCTACTGAACTCGGAAAGGAAGTCTGTGATTTTTTGATTAAAAAATTTCCTAAATTTTTAGATTATAACTTTACTTCTAAAATGGAAGAAGATCTGGAAGAAGTTGTTAATATGAAAAAAACTTATTTAGAGATCGTAAAACCTGCTTACGAGCTTTTGAGCAATTATTTAAATTTTCTAAAGTAAAGTTTTACCTCTTTTGTTATCTCATAATAAGTGTGATTCATATGTTTTAACTTTCCTCTTATAAGAGCAAATCTTCCTTCTAATCTCTTTAAAAAACCTTCTTTTTCAAGTCTTTTTAATCTTTCTGATGTTTCTCCCAGATCCCATCTAAATCTTCTTGCAATGAATTTTGCACAATCAGCTCCATATTTATAAAGGTCTTCTAAAATTATTAAATCCTTTTTATCAAGTTTCTCCCAAGGCAATTTAGACTTGTCCATTTTTTAAAACACTCAGACAGTTTCCTATCAAATAAATAGAGCCTGTAATAAGAATTTTTGAAGTTTCATTTTCTAAAGCAAATTCTATTGCTTTTTCAGTGTTTTTAAAAAGCCTTATTTTATCAGAAGGGATCTTAGAATTATTTAAAAATTCCTTCCACATTTCTAAAGAAACCATTTTTCTTGGAGAATTAAATTCGCATAAATAGACTTCTTTTGCCAGGGGAAGAAGGATTTCAAGCATTTTACCAAAAGGTTTTTCATCATCTTCATTGGTAATTCCCAAAATTAAAGTAAAATCTTTAAAGTTATCTCTTAAAAGTGCTTCTTTTAGAGCTATAAAGCCACTTAAGTTGTGAGCAGTATCAATTAGAAGGGTTTTATCTTTGATTTTAAAAAATTCATAGCGACCTGTTATTTTAACTTCTTTTAGAGCTTTTCTTAAAAGGTTTTCTGAAATTCTAAGAAATTTTTTTTTCTCAAAAAGCTCGATGGTTTTTAAAGCGCAAGCTAAATTATTACCCTGATAATAGCCTTTAAGGGCAAGTTCTAAATTTGTAAATTCGCAATCTCCCTTATAGTCCCATCTTCCATTTTCATTAAATTTAATATTGTAATCCTTTCCGAAAACGAAAAGTTTAGCATTTAACCTTTCGGCTTTTTTCTTAAAAACAGAGATTAAATTTTTTTCAACATTCCCCAAGACGCAGGGTCTTTCTTTTTTTATTATTCCTGCTTTTTCAGATGCAATTTTTTCAAGTGTGTTTCCGAGATACTTGGTATGATCCCATCCTATACTGGTAATAACTGAAACTTCAGGAGTTATAATATTGGTTGCATCAAGCCTTCCTCCAAGTCCGCATTCAATAATTGCTATATCAACTTTTTCCTCCAAAAAATATAAAAAGGCAAGAGCAGTTGTTATTTCAAAATAAGTTGCTTGATAATCTTTGATAACCGATTTTAAATATTTCAAGTATTCATTTAATTTTTCATCTTCTATTTCTTTTCCGTTAACTTTAAATCTTTCATTTAAACGAATAAGATGGGGAGAGGTATAAAGTCCGGTTTTAAATCCATGTTTTAAAAAAATTTCATTAATAATAGCTGATGTAGAACCCTTTCCATTTGTTCCGGCAATATGAACGGTTTTGAGGTATTTATGGGGATTTCCAAGTCTTTTAAGAATTTCCTTAATTCTTTTTAGCCCTGGTTTTATACCGTGAAATTTGTAAGAATTGAGCCACTCAGTATAGCTTTTTTTCATTTATGAAGAAAAATTTTTAATAACCAGATATATATAAAATAAATAAGCAAACCCAGAAAAAAGTAAAATATGAGGCGGGAGTTTTTTGAAAATTTTAAGAAATAGGAGATAAAATGCACCTAAGATAAGCGCAATTATTGCTGATACCAAAGCCAGACCTTTTATTTCCCAAGAAGTAAAAAGAAGACCAACACTTACAGGAAAAGTTGATTGAAAAACCATTGCCCCGGTCATATTTCCAAGGGCAAGGGTATCTTTTTTTCTTAGAGACCAAAGGAGACTATTACTTTTTTCAGGAAGTTCGGTGGCTACAGGAGCTATAAGAAGTGAAAAAATAAGAGGATCTATTCCCCAGGTTTTGGAAAGGATTTCTAAGTTTTCTACAAAAAGATGAGCACCTTTTATCATAACCAGAAGAGCCATAATTATCTGAAAAGTAGCTAAAAAAACAATAAAAGTTTTGTTTTCTTTATAATTTCTGGCAAAACTGATTAATTTAGCAAAATACAGTTCTTTTGAAGATTCAACCTCTAAACTTTCAGCTCTGAAAGTAAAAAAAAGATAGATTAAATAATTTAAAAGCAGCAAAATAGCAATAATATAGTGAAGTAAGCGGGTATTAGGAAAAATTAAAGGAAAAAAAATGGCTAAAGAATAGCTGAATAGAAAAAAACTAAAATCCCTTGAAAAGGTTTCAGGTTCTAAATATAGTTCAAATTTCTCTCTTTTTTTGGAAATATAGCTTAAAAAGACTCCTAATCCTACAAGAAACAATCCAGCAGTTGTTAACATAAATGGTGCTCCTAAAATAGCTCCTACTCCTATATGAGAACCGCCTTCTCCTTTATATAAGAGAATAGCAACAAGAGGGATTATGGTTTCAGGTAGAGCTGTTCCAACGGCTGCCAAAATACTTCCAACTACTGCTTGAGAAAGAGAAAAATTTTCTCCGAAAACTTCAACACCATTAGTAAAAAGCTCTGCACAGATAAGTATTATTATGAGTGATAAAAGTAAAAACAGCAGTTCCATAGATAATTAAAATTTCTCGACTATTAAAATAGGTATTTGAATCTTTTTAAGTAGTTCCTTAGTTATTGAACCAAGCCCTGTGTTTAACATTTTTCCGGTTTTCCCGATTATTAAAAGGTCATAATAATTGTCTTTGACGGTTTCAACAATTGTTTTAATTCTGTCTCCATATTTTATCTCAAGTTCAGTTTCTTTCACATCTAAAGCATTTATCAAATTTTTCCACTCTCTTTTTCTTTTTTCTTTTTCCTCCTGGATTAATTTGTTCAATATATTTTTATCTTTTATTTTTATTTCTGGAATTACATTTAAAACTTTTAGCTCAGCTTTTAGTTTTTCACTTATAAAATTTGCCATTTTTAAAGAAGATATAGAGGCCTTAGAAAAATCAATACAGCATAATATTTTTTCAACTTTTTGTAAAGACTTATCTTTTAATACTAAAAAGTTACAATTTAATCTTTCAAGCATTTTTTCAGAAGTAGTAACCTTAAACCTATGGGGTTGATATCCCAAAACAAGTAAATAGGGATTCAAATCTTTAATAAAAGATTGTAAAGCTTCCCAGAAATTTCCAAAAACGACTTTATTTTCTACGGCAATATTTTCATTTTTGAATTTTTGAGAAAGTTCTGTAAGTTCCTTTTCAAGTTTTACTTTTTCTTCTTTAAAATAGCCTAAAAGATAATGAGGAGGGGTCAGAAAATATTCAATAACATGAAAAAGAACAATTTTACTTTCAGGATAAAGGTTTTTTGCTAAAAATAAACCAGTTTCTAAAATAGGAGAAGTGAATTTTTTAAAATCTATGGCTAAGGCTATGGAGTTAGACATTATCTTGACCAATAAACTCTTACCAGTTTATTTCCTTTGGACCATCTAAATTCGAGATCTCCTTTATAAGCTTTATAAAGAGCTCTTCCCAGTCTTTGAGCAAGTTGGTCTGTAGTTGTTTCTATAACAGTTTTTCCATCCTCTTCGTATATATCGATAATTTGATGCAATGGATTTAACCCCCTTGCTCTTTCAACTTCATTATTGATTAGTCTCATTATGTCATCTTTATGAGTTTCCCAGAAATCTCCCGAGATGTATAAATATCCCATTGCATATTTATCAAGGGCTTTTCTACAGGCTGGGCAGATAATTTGAGGGACCGTATCTATGTCTTTTAATTCCTCGTACAATTCTTCATCTATAAACCAGCGTTTATCTTTAAAAACAGCTTTACATCTTGGACAGATAGCTTCTCCTGAAGGAGCAGCTTTCATTGCATATGGGTCATCGGAGGTTTCAAATTCCCATGTATATTTTATCCATTTATCTCCCTTTTTGCTCATATTTTTCCTCCTCTTTTAGAAGTGTATTTTTTACCCAATTTTAAAATATAAACTCTAATACTAAAATTTTCAATTTAAAAGCTATCTCTTAAAAGAATAATTGGTTCAACCTTTGTTGCCTTATAAGCAGGGTAAATTCCTGCAATAATTCCAAAAAATACGGTTAAAAGCGCAGAAGTAAAAATAGGAATCCAAGGAAATACAAGAGGATAATTGAAAAGAGGAAGAAAAACGAGAGATCCAGCAATTCCTATTAAAATTCCGATTATACCACCTAACAGAGTTATAAAAATACTTTCTAATAAAAACTGGAAAAGAATACTATTATCTTCTGCTCCAAGAGCTTTTCTTATACCTATTTCTTTTCTTCTCTCATTTACTGAAAGGGTCATAATAGCAGTAACCCCTAAAGATCCAACTAAAAGACAAAGGATAGAGATGCTTTTTATTAAGGTAGCAAAAATTTGCGTTGTCTTAGTTTTAACTTCCAATATATCCTCAGCTTTAACAATCTCAAAATCTTTATTTTTTTCACTTACTTTATGTCGGTTTAAAAGAATTTCATTTATCTGTTTCTCTATTAAGGTAACTTCTTTAACATTTTCTACACTCAAATAAATACTTCTTATATAATCTACATTATACACGGCTGAGACAGCTACACTCCAAGGAATAAGTATTTGATCATCCTGATCAGCATTACTTGCATCAACACCTATAGGAGCAAGAACTCCTATAACTCTGAAAGGAAGTTTATTGATAAGTATAATTTTCCCGATAGGATTTTCTTTACCAAATATTTCTTTTTTTACTTTATAACCTAAAATAGCAACCTTTTTATATCCTAAAATTTCGTCTTTTGAAAAATTTCTACCTATGAGAAGAGGAAATTTTCTCAATAAAATATATTCTTCGTTTACACCATTAACAATGGTTGTTATATTGTTGCCAAGATATCTTACGATGCCGCCTCCGTTAAAAACAGGAGAAATGTATTTTATACCTTTTATCTTTCTCAAAGCTTCAGCGTCATCAGGTTTTAAAGTAGTTGTAATTTCCGTTTGTATAGCTCTGCCTCCGTGCACCCTCACACTTCCTGCAACAACCATCATAACTTCTGGACCGAAGGTTTCAATTTCTTTAAGAGTTTTTATTTTGGCAGATTCTCCAAAGGTATTCATAAGGAGAAGCGAAGCAACCCCTATAATAATACCTATAATAGAAAGAAAAAGCCTAAGTTTTTTATGAAAAAGTCCACCCCAGAGTAGCTTATACTTTCTAAGCATATCTTATAAACTCTTTAACAGTATGGCTGGTTCGACTTGAGACGCCTTTATAGCTGGAATAAGAGTAAAAGTTATAGAAGTAAAGGTGGCGAAAGAAAAACTTATAAAAAAGACCCACCAGGAAAAGGCAGGTTTAAGCGGAGTAAAAAGAGAAACAATTTGCATTAAGATTAAACTTAAAATCCATCCTATAAAGCCACTTACAATAGCAACAAAAAGAGACATCATTAAATAATGTTTAATAATTTTTTGAGGAGTTGCGCCAAGGGCGATTCTCAGGGCTATAATTGGAGCTTTTTCCTCAATATTAGCATACATAAGATTCATTATAATAACACCACTTATAATCAAACTTATTAAAGCTATAGCTAAAAGAAATATGTTTATAGTTCTTATAGTTTTAGTAAATACAGAAATTGCAAGCTCAGGAGTAATTATTCTAAAGTCATCGGGTTCTATTCCAGAAAGATTATGTCTTTTTCTTAAAAGTTCTCTTATTTTATTTTCTGCCATTTTCATATCTGTTCCTTCCTTAAATAATAGTTTAACTCCTTCAATATAGTCTTTATTAAAAACTCTTCTTTGAGCCGTAGTTAAAGGGATAAGTATTCTTTCATCTCTTCTGAAATGTCCAAAAAAGGGTTTAGATTCTAAGATACCTATTACTTCAAAATACTGCCCTGCAATTTTTATTTTTTTACCTATAATTTCTGAATAAGAGATATTAAGCTTTTTAGGAATATCTGCTCCTACCACACACACCTTTGCCATTGTTTTTAAATCTTTCTCATTTATAAATCTACCTATCTTAGGATACCAGTTGTTTGCAACAGTATAGTTGGGAGGCACTCCTTCAACCCTTATTTTTTCTGCAAAATCTTTAAAAGAGACCTCAAGAGTTCCTATAGACATGGGAGAGGCTATTTTTACAAAATCAAGTTTTTCTATAACTCTAACATCTTCTAACTTTAAAGTATCCTTTCTTGTTGTAGTTAGCCCTACTATTCTTCCTCCACCTGCTATGATAAGCATAGCATCTTTTCCAAATTGAACACTTGTAAGAGCATCAAGAACCTGTTTTTTTGCAGAAATTCCTAAGGAATAAATGGTATTTAGAGCAACGAGACTTATTGTTAGAGCTGAAAACATGAAAAAGAGATTTACTTTATTAGAAAAGAGCTCCCTAAGAACCTCTTTTAAATATTGAAAGTATAAATTTTTCATCCTTCTATAAAAATTCCATCTCTTATTGTTTTGATCCTTTGAGCAAATTTGGCAATTTCTGGATCATGAGTGACCATAATAATGGTTAGTCCATCTTCATTTAGTTCTTTAAAAATTTTCATTACTTCTTGAGAGCTTTTACTATCAAGATTTCCTGTAGGTTCGTCTGCCAAGAGAAGTTTAGGTTTAGTAATAAGGGCTCTCGCAATAGCTACCCTTTGCTGTTCACCTCCTGAAAGTTCACTTGGTTTAGCATTTATTCTTTTTTCAAGTCCTAAACGGGTTAAAAACTGTAAAGCCCGTTCTTCGTCTTCTTTTTTCAAATTGTCTCTATATAAAAGAGGCATTAAAACGTTTTCAAGGGCTGTTGCCCATGGAACCAAATGAAAAGCCTGAAAAACAAAACCTATTTTCTGATTCCTTATTTTAGCAAGCTCTTTTTTACTTAAACTGCTTACTTCTCTTCCATCAAGTATGTAAATTCCTGAATCAGGTTTATCAAGGAGTCCTATAATGTTTAAAAGTGTTGATTTTCCACTTCCTGATGCGCCCATAATAGCAAGAAATTCTCCTTCTTTAACTTCAAGATCTATACCCTTTAAAACCTGATAAGTTATTTTACCGCTTTGATAAGTTTTTGTTATACCTTTAAGAATTACAAGAGTTTTTACCACAAACCTACTTCCTCACCTTCTTTGAGCCCTGATATGATTTCGGTTTTACCCTGAGATTCCCAGCCAATTTTTATTATTCTCTTTTCCCAATTATTTCCTTTTTTGACCATTACATAATAACTTCCCTGCGGATCTATTTTAACCGCTCTCGAGGGTACAACTAAAACATTTTCCTTCTTTCCTGCAATAATGGTAACTTGAGCTGTCATTTCAGGGCGTAGAAGTCCTTCATAAGGATCTAAAATATCTAAAACCACATCGTAGAAAACTACATTATTTTTAATAATAGCACCTGGATAAATTGTTCTAACCTTTGCTCTGAAAATTTTATCAGGATAGGAATCCACAGTGAAGGTTGCTTCTTGTCCTTCTTTTATTTTTCCTATATCTGTTTCATCAACATAGCACTCTACTTGAAGTTTTGAAAGATCAATAACTGTAATAAATGTAGGGGCATTGAGCCCTGCAACTACTGTTTCTCCTTGTTGAGTGGTAACTTCAGAAACAACTCCAGAAATGGGTGCGTAAACAAAGGCATAACTTAGCTTTACTTTAGCTTCTTCCCAGGCATTTTTGTTTGCCTGAACCTGAGCTTTTGCTCTTTCAAATTCTTTTTCATATTCGGAAACTAAAGCAGAAAGAGTTGATTTTTCAGCTTCAAGTTCAGCCAATTTTACTTTGTAATCCCTTTGCATTCTCTCAAGATCGGTTAAAGAAATTAACCCGTCTTTATATAAGACTTCGTATCTTTTTAACTCCCTTTCTATTTGTTCCAGTTCAGTATTTATTGCTTCTATTTTCTTTTTTTGAGCTTCAATCTTGGAAGGATAAACTCTTTTAATCTTTTCTAAATTCGCTAAAGCATCCTGATAGTTTGCATATGCTCTGTTAACTGCATCCTTTAAATCTTCATGTTCAATAATAGCAATAAGCTGTCCAGCTTTAACTTTATCTCCTTGCGTTACAAAGAGCTTTTCCACTTTTCCTGAAATCCTTGCCCCTACCTTAACCTCAGCTCCGACCTGAGGTTTTACAGCTCCTGTTGCTGAAACTTCAAGATAAATGGTATCTCTTTTTACTTTAGTACTTTCCTTTGGGAAAGGGTTTTCGTTTTTTTTACCTTTACAACCTAAGAAGACGAAAATAAAGAAAAAGATTAGTATAAAATACTTTTTCATTTCTATCTTAGAGTTTCTATTTCAGGGATTAACCCTAAAGACTTTTGAAGATTGTAATAAGAGTATATCCAGTTATATTTAGATACCGCAACCTGTGCCCTTGCTTGAGAAAGTCTTGCAAGAAGAGTTGTAACATCTACTATACTTGCAAGACCCTCTTCATATTTTTTCTGAACAATTCTATAGTCTTCTTCAATACTTTTTAGCCACGCAAGGGCTGTTTCATAATTTTCTTTAGCAGTTTGCCAGTTTTTATAACTGCTAAAAATTTCCTGTTTTATATTAAGTTCTGTATAGATTTTCTCAAAGTTTTTTTGTTCCAAGACTGCTTTTTCTTTTTTAAGCTTGGCAAATCTTGAAAAGCCTAAAAATATTGGAAAAGTAACTTTTACACCGGCTATAAATTCTTCATCATAGGTAGGTAAGTTTTCGTATTTATAATAACTGCTAAATAGATCGATTGAAGGATAGAATTCACCCTTTACACTTTTTATTCTTTCCTGCTGAGCAAGTATCTCTTTTTCTTTTGCTTTTAGTTCAGGTCTGTTTTTTAGCCCTTTAATGATAATTTCATTGAGGTCTTTAATGACTAAATTTTTTTCCTCAACTGGCAGAAATTCAAATTCATTTATTTTGGTAAGGTCGTAATTTATTAAGGTTAATACATTAGCTTTGGCAATTTCAGAAGTATATTTATAGCTTGTTACATTAAATTCAGCCTCTTTAACCCTTGCCTGGGCATCAAGCACATCTGCATAAGGAGAAAGCCCCACCTCATATTTCTTCTGAGCAAGTTTTAATAAAATTTTGGCATCTTCTAAGTCTGATAATGCTGCTTCATAAAGTGCTTTTTGTTTAAAATATTCTAAATAAGCCTGAACTATATTAAGGGATATGTTTAAAATTGTGGTTTTTATGTTTTCATCTTGAGAAGATATGAGTAGTAAAGCCTCTTTATAACTGTGCCAGGTTGAAAATCCAGAAAAAATGTTCCAGTTTAGATAGGGTCCCCACTTCTGATAGTCAATATTCGGAGCATTTTTACCTTGATCAAGTCTTTGAAAACTGTATTCTGCATATAAATAAGGGAAAAATCCAGCTTTTACAAACTCTTTTTGATACAAATACTGTTCTTTAATTTTTGAAGCAATGTTTATCTGAGGATTATTTTTAATTCCGATTAAAATTGCATCTTCTAAGGATAATGTCTGAATTGCCCAAAGTTTGGTAAAAAATCCAGACAGGAAAATAACTAACAAAAACAAAAATCTTTTCATTCCAAATCTCCTATGTAAGTACTTACTTAATTTAAAATTTTTTTAACATTTGTCAAGAAGTTTATTCTTTTGAAGCTTTATTATTAATTAAGCTGTGTTTATAACCGTAAAAGAAATAAATTAGAGCACCAAGAAAACTCCAAACTGCAAATCTAATCCAGGTATCAAGAGGGAGTCCAAACATTATGAACAAGAGAAAGATTAAATTTATAGGTAAAAAAATAGCAGGGAAGGGCACCTTAAATGCAGGGTTGTATTCCTTATTTCTTCTAAGAAGTATTACAGCTATTCCTATTATAAAATAGGCAAAAAGAGTTCCTATGTTTATCAATTCTGCAAGAATTTTTAAAGGTAAAAATCCTGCAAATAAAGATAAAAATAGAGCACCAAAAAGAGATGCTTTATAGGGAGTAAAATATTTATAATGAACTTCTGAAAAGGCTTTAAACATAAGTCCGTCTCTTGCAAGGGCATAAAGAACTCTGGTAAAACCTATAGCCATAACAAGCATAACAGAAGTAATAGTTATTACTGCTCCAAGAGATATAAAATTAGCTACCCATTTTTCATTAACTCTATACATGGCGTATGCAAGGGCATCAGGTTTGCCTTCGTATTCCCAGTAGGGAAGCATTCCAACTAAGGTAAAAGATACTATTATGTAAAGAAAGGTAATGATAATTAAAGATAAAATAAGACCTCTGGGAAGGGTTTTTTTTACATCCTTGGTTTCTTCAGCAAGGGTTGCCAGGGCATCAAAGCCAAGATAAGCAAAAACTATAAGGGATGCTCCACTCCATACTCCTCTCCATCCATAGGGCATAAAATCTTTGAAATTTTCCCATTTTATGTATTTAATTCCAAAAATTACAAAAACGGCAAGAACGATTAGTTTTAAAGTAACAACAAGATTATTTACCAGAGCGCTTTTTCTTATACCTATAGTTACAAGAAAAAATATTAAGATGACTGCAATAAAAGCAAAAAGATCTATAAAGGTGCCTTGTTGAAAGTTTATAGGACCAGAAAGGGCTTTTGGCAAAATAAAGTTAAAGTTGTTTTCTAAAAATGCCCTCAGATAACCTGACCATCCCGTTGCCACAGCAGCTGTTGCTACTCCGTATTCAAGAAGAATATTCCATCCCACCATCCAAGCAAAAAATTCTCCAAGCACAAAATATGTGTAATTATAAGCACCTCCTGCAAGGGGAAAAGCAGAACAAAGTTCAGCATAAACAAGAGCGGTTATTCCTATTCCGATACCAGCCAGTATAAAAGAAAGCACAATTGCAGGACCGGCATAAGAAGCTGCTGCCTGCCCAGTTATTACAAAAATTCCTGCTCCAACAACTGCACCTATGCCTATAAAGACTATGTCCCTGAGACGAAGTTCTCTTTTTAACTGGGAAGTTGTTTTTTCGGCGAGATTTAAAGGTTTTTTTCTAAGAAGGTCCATAATTGAACCATAATTATACTAAAAAATTTCTTTGAGTCCAGCGGTAATATATTCAATAGCTATACTTGCAAGAATAAGTCCCAAAATTCTAACTACAGCTTTTGTTCCGAGTTCACCTAAGAGTTTAAAAATTTTAGAGGAATTACAAAAGATAAGAAAAGTTACTAACAAAACCAGAAAAATTATAACAGATAGCGCTAATTTTAGGGCAAGCCCTGAGGTTTCACCTAAGATAATAGTAGTCGTAATAGCTCCTGGTCCCGCTAAGTAAGGAATACCAAGAGGAACGATAGAGACATCTTCTTTTTCTTTAGTTTTAATAGTCTCTTTTTCAGTAGCTTTTACCTGTGTAGTTTTACCAAAAAGCATTTCTATAGCTATTAGAAAAAGAAGAATACCACCAGCTATTTTAAAAGAGGAAACTGAGATTTGAAAAAAAGAAAGTAAATATTTTCCTATCCATAAAAAGGTCAAAAGTGTTATAAAGGCTGTTAAAGAAGCCCTTAAGGCAATTTTTTTTCTTTCCTCTTCTGAGTATCCAGCGGTAATACCTAAAAAGAAAGGAGCACCTCCTACGGGATCAATAATGGTAAAGAGAGTTAAAAAACTTTTTATTAAGAAGCCTGTTTCCATGACTTTTTTCCTCTTAAATAAAAATATATTCCGGGTAAAGCTGAAATTAAAATGAGAGAATAGCCCAAAAGTCCAAGAGAAATTCCATATTCTAAAGAATAATGTAAGAGCGAGAGAAAATAACTAAGTGTACCTTCTCTTACGCCTAATCCAGAGATACTTATAGGCAGGGCTGCAAGAAAACTGACTACCGGAATAATTACAAAAAGATAAAAAGGATTTAATTTAAGGTGTAGAGCTTTGCTTAAAAAAACAAACTGCAAAACGAAAAGATTTTGGATTACAAAACCAAGGGATAAGGGTTTTAAATTGTATGGGAAAATAACCGGTTTTAGATACTCAGGAGAGTAATATTTAATTACAATTATATTTGCTAAAATAGCCGCTACTGCAACTCCATAGACAAGGTAGATAAGAAAAATATAAAATCTGGAGGGTAAAAATTCTCCAAAAAGGGGAAGGGACAGGAGAAGAATTAAAAAAATACCTGATAGTCCAAACATTCTATCATAAAAAACACTTAAACTTGCCTTTTTCCAGTTAAGTCCTTCTTTTGTGAGAAGAAAAGTTCTTAAAACATCCCCTCCAACTATTCCAGGTAAAACAGTATTCAGAGAAAAACCCATTAGATAACTTTTTAAATAAAAAAGATATTTTGTTTTGAATCCCCAAGTTTCACATATACTTTTCCAACGAAGAGCTATTAGTATTTGGAAGGTATTAAAACTTAAAAGAGCCAGAATATAATAGAAAATGGAAATGCTTTTAAAAATATTTTTCAGTTTTTCAAAGTCGCTTTTTTTAAAGAGTATATAAAGTATAGAGAGAGTTACAAAGATTCTCAGGAAAAAGAAGAGATAGGATTTAAGTTTTTTCATCTCAGTTTTTAAATACTCTGAAGTATTTAATGTAGGTTGAGGAGGGATTAAGAAGGGGGTTTTCTATTATGGCTACAAGTTTTCCTCTTGTGGTGACAATTCTTATCCATTTTTCAGTTGGTGAGATTACAAGTTTTTGAAATTTTATAAAAGAAAGGAAAGAAGAGGTATATATCTGTCTTCCTTCACGAATTTTTTGTGAAAGATCTTCACTCACAATAACCTTTGGTAAAAACTCAAGAGCTTCTTCATGGGAAATGATATAGGGTATTAGTTTGTCAAGTCCCTGAGAAGAAATTTCTTTTAATTTTTCTAAGGTTAATGCCTTATCCAGAGTGAAGACACTCTTTTTGAGCCTTCTTAAACTTGTAAGAACTGCTCCACAGCTTAATTTTTCTCCAAGTTCATGAATGAGGGATCTTACATAGGTGCCTTTAGAACAATGAAGATAAAAATGAACTTTAGAGTTTTCTTTTCCAAGAATTTTAAATTCGTTAATTTTGACCTTTCTTGGCTTTTTCGAAATAACTATTCCATCTCTGGCATATTTATAAAGGGGTCTTCCTTTATATTTAGCAGCAGAAAAAGGAGGAGGAACCTGTTCTATTTCACCTACAAAAGAGTCGGCTAACCTTTGTATTTCTTCTAAACTTATTTCTGGAACTTCTTTTTTTGTTACCACTTCTCCTGTAATATCGTAAGTATCAGTGATTATCCCAAGTTGAAATTCTCCTTCATAGAGTTTATCTCCTTCAAGAAAGATTTCGGCAAGTTTGGTGGTATTGTTTAAAAAGATGGGTAAAACTCCTGTTGCAATAGGATCAAGAGTGCCTCCATGTCCAGCTTTCTTTACTTTTAAAATTTTTTTGACCTTTTCTAAGGTTTCTGTAGAAGTAA
>DAIQAS010000016.1:0-20391 GCA_036781525.1 Thermodesulfobacterium sp.
TTTGGCGTCTGATGGAAAAGATTACTATGTTATGAAAAACCTTGAATATTGTTGATTATGCAAGAGTTATCAGCAAATTATCCGGCTTTTTTAATTTTTGTAATACAACCATCTAATACTGATATCTGTTATTTAGATTATGAAAAATAAAAATAAGGAGGAGGGTAAAGAATGAGTAATAAGGTTTATAGATTAAAGGAGTTAAAGGAAATTCTTGGAGTAGGGAAGAGCACGATTTATTGCTGGATAAAGGAAGGAAAATTTCCAAAGCCTATTCATCTTGGTCCGAGATGTGTCGGCTGGTTAAGTTCTGATATTGAAAAGTGGCTTGAAGAAAAAAGGCTGGAAACCAGTGAGTATAAAGTCCTTCGGTCCAATAAAAGGTATCTTTCAATTTAAATATTTAACTGCGATTCTCTGTGAATTGTAGAAGGGGCGTTTTTATTTTAAAAAGTTTAAAGAAAATCTGGGTTAATTTTTTGTTCGGGTTTTATTAAATTAAAGTGGATTTAACCAATTAGAGTAAATGTTATGTTCAATTTTATACCTTGTTTTTAAAGAATCTAAGAACTTTTTCTCTTTATCTTCTCTCAAGGCATCTATATAGTCAGCCCACATTTGCATCATCATTTTTCTTTGTGGTAAGAATTTTGTTCTTGCATAAGCTTCTCCGAGTCTGTCAGGTACTTTATGACCGAGGCTTATTTCAATTATGTCGGGTGCCCATCCCAGAACCTCGTGTAAAATAGTTCTTGCAGTTGCTCTGAATCCATGAATTGTTTGTTCTTCCTTAGAGATCCCCAATCTTCTTAAAGCAGCAGACAAAGCTTCAACTGAAATGTGTCTGTTAAAGTCTCTCAAGGAAGGGAAAACATAAGGGCTTTTCCCTGTTATTATTTTAATTTCCTTGAGCTGGGTTATAACCTGCTTGGGAAGGGGTTTAATGTGTTCCTTACCTGTTTTACTCAGGATAAATCTCCATTCAGCTCTTTCAAAGTCAATGTCTTCCCATCTCATGCTTACAAGTTCATTTGGTCTGGGGAAAAGATAAACAGCAAATCTTAATGCAATTTTTATGATAGGTGAATGGGGATAATCCCAGATTGCCTTTAACAGACCTTTTAACTTTTTAGGATCGGTGATAGCTGCCATGTGTTTAACTTTTGGAGGTAGAAGTATTCCTCTTAGAGAAGGGGTAGGGTCTTGAACCTCATAGCCGCAGGCAACGGCGTATCGAAAAATTTGACTGATAAGAATTTTAACTCTTTTCAGAGTTTCCAGTTTCCCTAACTTTTCAATTCCTCTTAAAAGATTAAGAATTATTAATGGTTTTATTTCATTTATTGGGAAGGAGCCAAGGTGAGGGAAAACATATCGTTCCAATCTGTAGAGAGCATTTTTGTAGCAGGTGGGATGCCAGTTTTGTCTTTTCCTTTCTATAAAATCAAGAGCAAGTTCTTTAAAAGTAGGATACTTTAAAAGTTTTCTTTCTATTTTTTCAATCTGTGGATCAATTCCTTCGAGTACCAATTTTTTAAGTTCAAGTGCTCTTTTTCTTGCGTCAGTGAGAGAAATTACTGGATAAGGACCTATGGTTATTTCTTTTTTTATACCGTTAAGGGTGTATCTGAATCTCCAGACTTTGTATCCGGTAGGTTTGACTACTAAGTAAAGTCCCTCTCCATCATTTAGCTTGTAAATTTTTTCAGCAGGCTTGGCATTTTTGACCTTAAGTTCAGTCAGTTTTCCCATTTTCTTCCCCCGGCAAAGTCTTTATATTTTTTAAATAACATTCTGCTTTCAATGTAAGAAAAAATAAAGCAAAGGCGTTTAAGACTGATAAATTCTTGTTTTGAGGGCAAATGGGTGGTACGGAGAGTTAAAAATTTTCTCCGTACCACCCAGCGTACCACCCAATTGAATGGATTTATTTGAAAGGATTTAGACCTTAATAGACTAAAAACCCTTGAAAAATCTTGCTTTGGAGACTTCTTGAAACCCTGATGAACTCTACTGAACGAGGTAGACACGCCCCCAACGGGATTCGAACCCGTGTCTCTGGCGTGAGAGGCCAGTATCCTAGTCCACTAGACGATGGGGGCAAATTTAAAAATTAAATAAAAAATATACCAATTTGAAAAATTGTCAATCTAAATAAGACTCTAAATTGTTTAAAGATTTATACAATACTTTACCTTATTATTTTTTAAAATTTTTTTATAAAATATTAAACTTGACACAATTTTAATTTTATTTAATAATTATCCATAAGAGGGGATAAAATGCGTTTTATAGAATGGGATGATAGTTTTGCTACCGGTATACCAGAGTGTGATATGCAACATAAAAAACTTATTAATATGTTTAATGCTATTTATGATGCTATAAGATTAGGTGTTGATAAGAAGGCACTTAAAGATGCATTGGACTCTTTAATTAATTATTTTGATAAACATTTTGCATTGGAAGAAGAACTTCTTGAAAAATATGAATATCCAGAGGCACATCTTCACAAAGAAGAGCATAAAAACTTTAAAGAAACACTGAATAAACTTTTGCAGAATCCTCAGGAAGAAATAAATTTTTTAGAAGTTTTAAAATTTTTGAAAAACTGGTGGTTAAACCATATAATGACTATGGATAAAAAATACGGTCCTTTTCTTGCAACCAAAATAAAATAATTGAGGAGGGCTTCTAAAAATGGGACTAAGAAGTTGGTTTAGAAGATTAAATAGAACCTTAGAGCTTCATCAAAAGATAGTTCCAATTATTGTTGTGTGCTTTACTATTCTGATTGTTTTAACCATTGTGGTTACTTCTCTTATGACCTATTACTTCGGAATTAAACATGCAAAAGAGGTTACTCTAAAGAATCAATATAACCTTATAAGTGATACTATAATTAAGCACGGAGCTCTTATTGAAAAAATGGAAGGAGCTCCCATTGCTAATTATAAAACTATAAGAGATGAGTTTTTAAGAAAGCAAAGAAATGTAAGAATAATAAGGACTCAAAAGATAGATGAGCTTTTCGGAAAAGAAAGTCCAGAATATTATCCAATGGATAAAAATGAAGAGCAGGTGCTTATAGAAGGAAAAGAAACCTTTCTTGTTGATTACAAAAATGAGATTATAAAAGGAATTTATCCAGTTAAAGTTCATGCTGATTGTTTAAGGTGTCACTATAATGTTTCGGAAAATGAAGTGATAGGAGCTGTGAGTATTACTTTGCCTATAGATTATATATTTAAAGAACTTAAACTTATCGTTCCCCTCTATATCTTTTTGGGACTCGGCGGAATTATAACTGCTTCTGTTTTGGTTTATTTTACCTATATGTTTATTGCTCATAGACCCTTAGAGAAAGTAACCAATGTGTTAAATAGAATGGCAGAAGGTGATCTTACTGTATCCATAGAAGAAAAAATAAAAGATAGAGAAGACCTTATAGGAAGAATTGCTAACAGCACAGATAGAGTTTTAGAGTATATGAAAAACTTTTCTTCTAAAACTCTTGATTATTCTGTTAAATTAGTTGAACAAGTTGACGATATATTTAAATTAGTAGATAATGTTAATGAAAGGATTAAATTTCAGAATCTTAAGGTAGCCCAGACCTCTATAGTAGTTGATGACTTTGGACTTACTATAAGCGAGATTTCAAGAATAACAAGTAATATTAATAATACTGCTAAGGAGATTAGAAGTAAAATCGAAAAAAGCCAGGAAGTTTTAAATGAGGCTGAATTGAAAGAAATTTTAACAGAGGTTTTTAATTTGGGTGATAAGATAAGTGAGCTCAGCTTAGAGATAGCTACCAACATTGAAAAGGGAGTAAAAACTTCTGAAGCAATTAACCAGGCATTTGATGAAATAACCCAGGTATCTTCTGAAATCAGTCAACTTATGGATAAGATAAGCGAAAGCACCTATGAAACTCTTTTAATTTCTTCTTATATGAAGACTATAGCTTCAACCGTTAAAACAAGAAAGATGGAGGAGATTCTCTTTGATCTTTTTGAAAAAGATGTGGATCGTTACCTACTTCGTTTGCAGGCACATATTAAAGGAATTGACAGACTTGATCCAGAAAGATGGGGAGACTATCAAGCATTTCCTATTGGTAAGTGGTATTACAGTGAGGAAGGAGAGAAATTTAGACATATTGCCAAAGATTTTGACTTTAGCGAATTTGAAGAGACTTACAAAACACTTCATAGTATTGGTAAGGAATTAATAATTGCTTATAATATGGAAGATACCTTGAAGGTGGAAAGACTTTTTCAACAGCTTAAAACCATAAGTAGAAGATTAAAACTTCAGTTAGAAGATATGAGAGAAAAATATATAGAATATTTTCTTAAGAGTTAAAAAATGTTTATGGAACGAGCGTTTCAGAAAAGTGATTTAAGATTAACAGATTATAAAATTTATAAACAACAGGTTATTCAATTATTTGAAAATTACAAGAACTTGAGAGGTGAAATAAACGACGGTATAGATATAAAAAGCTTAGAGAGAAGAATTGAAAATCTTAAAAATAATCAATTTCTTGTTGCTGTTGCAGGTGAGGTTAAGGCTGGGAAGTCAACTTTTATCAACAGTCTGATAAAAGAAGAGATATTACCTACAGATGTTCTTCAAGCAACGAATGCATTGATAGAGATTTTTTATTCAAAAAGACCTTATTTGAAAATTACTTATGCCTCTGGAAGGACAGAATTGGTTGAAGAGGAAGCAAAGGAATTTTTAAAAGAAAAATTAAAAGAAGTAGCTTCAATTCCTGAAGAATACAGAGACATTCCTGTCAATTTAATTGATCTTTATATTCTGGAACACGGAGATTTGCCAAGAATAGACGAAGATTTTATCAAATATCTGGAAGAAAGATCAGGAATGGAAAATCTTAGGGAGCTTAAATATAAATTAGAGAAGTATGCTATGACAAGATCAAAAGACAACATTCCTGTAAAGATAGAACTTGGATATCCCTTCCCGTGGGAATTTGATGAAATAAGGCTTGTTGATATGCCAGGAGTTAATGCTGTTGGAGGGGTTCATGATATTTCCTTTTCTTTTTTAGATAGGGCAAATGCCATTCTTTTTGTCCATCCAATTAAACCGGTTGAATCAGAATCATTTAAAAGGTTTATTTCCTCAGTTATAACAAATAAAAGTAAAGAAAATCTATTTTTAATTCTTACTCATTCAGCGGTATTTTTTGAAGAAAAAGAAAGACTTTTAGAAGAAGCAAGACGTATTTATAAAAGTCTTATTTCTCCTGAGAGAATATTTGCAGTTGATAGTATTTTGAAGACAATTTATGAAGATTTAGAGAAAGGAAAGACTTTGGAACAGATAAGAAAAGAAGAAAGACATAAAAGAAAATGGATTGTGTATTTTCAGGATCTTGCTGAGGAAGAAGGATTGGATGTAAAAGAGGCATTTATTAAATATTCAGGATTTCAAGATTTAATGCCAGTTCTTGAGAATTTTTTAGTTTCTGCTCCTTTTTTAGAGGTTGGGAAAGTTCTTGAATTGATAAGGGACGGATATAAAGAACAAATAGCTATTCATAATGAAACCATTCGATTGCTTCAGAGTCAAAAAAAAGATAGAGAGGAGTTTTTAGCAGAGATTGAGAAGAGGCAGGTAGGGTTAAAAAAACTTGAAACTTATTGTTATTTTGTTTTAGAGGAAGCAGCAACCGTTTTTATGGGAGTTCATTCTCCCATAGAAAATTCTCTTGATCAGTTAAAAATGGATTATTATGATAAATTTTTAAAAGCAGTAGATGTGGAAGAATTGAGAAAGTATTATAGAGATGCTGAGAACGATCTTAATAGGATTGTTCAAGAAAATTTAAAAAACGTAAGTAAATTTTTTCAAGAAAAACTTGAACAGGTAGGAGAACAGTTTGTAGAAGAGTATCATATAAAGATTCCCAAAATAGATTTTTCTGCCATAGAAGAGAGCTGTAAAAGAGAAGTTGCTAAACAGGAAGAAATTACAAAAGAGGTTGTAGAAAGTATTACGGAAAACTGGAATTTTTTGAAGCCCTGGAAATGGTTAAAATCTGGAAGAACAAAAAGAGTTGTGGTAGGAGTAAGAGAAGTTTTAGATAGTGAGGCATTCTTTAAAACCTTGCGAAATAATCTTATAGAAACCTTTGTAGATGTTATTGAAAAGTTAAGAGATCAGTTTTACAGGGCTTTTGAATTTTACAAAAAGGGAATAGGAAAACTTTTAGAAGAAAAAAGACTTTATTTGGAAAATTTGAAAAAGGAATTAAAATCAAATGAAAGGATTGATTATGAAATTTTAATGCTTGAAAGAAAAATTGCTTTAATTGAAAAAGAGGTAAAAATAATAGAAGAAATTTTAAAAGGATTTTATCAATGATAGATTCTAAAGCACTTAAACAGATAGAAAAAAAACTGGATGAAGATATATCCAAAGAAATTGAACTGATAAAAAATGAGATCTACTTTATTTTAGATAAGGATCTTGACATTTATTTTCTAAGAGAGTTTGTAAAGTATTATCCACGTAAACTTTTAAAAGAAAAGGCAGAGGTTTTATTGGATACTCTTTTAAATTATCTTATGAAAGAATCTTTAGATAAGATTAAAAATATGCAACTTGATTATCAGTATGAGTTTTTTAAAGAAAATCTAAGAGAAAAGATTAAGAATAAAGTTCTTTCAGAAAACGGAAGTTTTAAACCAAAGCCTTTAAAAATTAAAGAAGATGAAAGTTTATTTGATAAGACAATTACCGCAGCTCCAGGGATTGCAGTAAGTGCAGGAGGGATTATTGCTACTGTAGCAATACCAGAAACTTTACCTTTAAAAGCTATTCCAGCTGTTTCTACTTTAGTTGGGCCAATTTATGTGATTAAAAAATTAAAGGATAAACATAGAAGGCTTAAGAATTTGTGGAAAAAACAGATCAATTCTTATCTTAAAATTGCCAAAAATGATCTTAAGAAGTGGTTATTGGAGGTGGAAGATAACTTTTTAAAGGATTTGGAAAAATTTTCAAAAAAAATTAGCTCTTCTGTTGAAAATGTAGATAAAAGTAAAATAAATTATGCAGAAATCAAAAATATATAAAAAGGTTGGGGAATATGATAGATAAAATCTTTTCTAAATTTCGAACAATTATAAATAAAAGTGGGTTAGGTAAAAAAGGAATTTTGGCATTTGATTTGGGAAGTTATTCAATAAAAATAGTTGAAGTTCAAATTATTAAAGATGAACCGGTAATAACAAACTTTGTTCAGGGAAAAACATATAAAAATGTTATAATAAATGGAATTATTAATGATTTTCAGTATTTATTGTCCAATATAAAAAACATTTTGGATGTGCTAAGGAGCAGTATAAAAATAGTTAATCTTTCTCTTCCATATGATCTTGTAATTTTTGACTCATTTAAAAGCCAGCACATTCCCAGTGAAGAGGAAATAAGAAATAAGATAAATGAAGACATACCTTATAAAATTGATGATGTTTATTATAGCTATTATATAATTCCCAAAAAGGATTTTTATCAAATTTTTTATCTTGTTGCTAAAAAAGAGGTGATTGAGCAATACGAATCTCTTGTAAATAATCTTTATTGTCAAGCCAATAATATTGATGCGGATTTTATAAATCTTCATAATCTTACAGAAACACTTTATGGAGAAAAGCCAAAAATTATTATAGATTGGGGAGACAGTAAAATTAAGTTACTTTTCTGTGCAGATGAAAACCCTGTGTATAGTAGAGAGCTTTTTAATTTAGGTTTAAAAAATTTGAGAAAAAATTTAATAAAAAATTTAAAATTAGATGCAGATACTGCCGAGGCTCTTGTAGTCAATCCAGAAAAAAGTAGTTATTTTGAAACAAAAGAGATCTATAAAAATTATATTGAAGATGTAATTAGAGAGATAGAAACTACACTTAAATTTGTAAAAGAAAAATTTAATTTAACCCCTGAAAATATATTTTTGGTTGGTGGAGGAGCAAGAATACCTAATATATGTGAGATTTTTAGTAACGCTTTAAAAATTGAAACCAGATTGATTGACTTAAACAAAAACATAAAATTTTCCAACAATTTTGATCCAGATTACATAAAAGTAGTTAACACTCAAGGAGCAATAGCTGCAGCAACAGCTTTGAGAGATTTTATTTAGTTTCTGATTTCAGAATTTTTCTGAATTCTTTATAGATTTCAGGAAGTTTAGAAAAAATAACTGCCGCTTTTCTCCATATACTTGCCTTAATAGCAGGTATACCTGCAACTTCTTCTCCAGCAGGAATCTCTCCTACAACCCCTGATTTAGCAGCGACCTTAGCCCCTTTTCTTATTATACTGTAAGGAGCAACTCCCACCTGGCCTGCAAGCATTACATAATCTTCCAAAATTGCACTTCCTCCGATAGCTGTATGTGAAACAAGAATATTTTGTTTCCCAACTCTCACATTGTGTCCTACCTGAACTAAATTATCAATTTTTGTCCCCTCTCCTATGGTTGTTACTCCAAAAACTGATTTATCAACAGTTGTATTTGCTCCGATTTCTACCTCATCTTCTATTCTGACACTTCCGAAGTGGTAAATTTTTATGTTTTTATACCCGTCTTCTGTCTTTTCCTGAGCAAAGCCAAATCCATCTGCTCCCAAAACAACACCTGCATGAATAATACAGTTTTTCCCTACTTTGGTATAAGGATAAAGAACTGCATTGGGGTAAATAATTGTATTTTCTCCAATCTCACAAAAGGCTCCTACAAAAACACCCGGATAAATTATTACATTTTTACTAATTTTTGCTCCTTTTTGAATGTAAACCCATGGATATATAGCACATGGTTTTTCTATTATTACACCTTCTTCTATAACTGCCTGAGGGCTTACTCCCCAATTCGGCTCTATTTCTTTTTTAAAAAGTTCTGAAATCTTTGCGAAAGCAACTCTTACATCTTTTACTTCTATAACTGACTTTTCAGAAAAATATTGAGAAAATCCTTCAGGACATAAAACTGCTTTAGCTTTTGATTTCTGAGCTTCAGGAACTCTTTTTAAAGAATCAACAAAAATCATTTCTTTCTCATTTGCAAGAGGTATTGCATTAATTCCCTCAATTTCAAGGTCATTTCCTATTAAAGTGCCTTTTATTTTTTTAGCTATTTCAGAAATTTTAACCTTTTTCATTTTCAAACTCACCTATAAATTTTTCAAGTTCTTCAGGTCTAAAGTATTTTCTTTCTCCTGTTTTTCTAATTTTTACTTCTACTTCTCCATTTTTTTCAAATCTTTTTCCTAAGATTACTTGCAAAGGTATACCTATGAGATCCATATCTTTAAATTTAACTCCGGGTCTTTCATCTCTATCATCCAAGATTACATCCCACTCTTGAGATAAATTTTGGTAAATTTTTTCTGCCGTTTCCTTAAATTCCTCTTTTAAATAAATCACCCCTATCTGAAAAGGAGCAATCTCCCAGGGAAAAATTATTCCGTCTTCGTCATGATTTTGCTCAATGGTTGCAGCAAGAACTCTACTAACCCCTATACCATAACAGCCCATTATAAAAGGCTTCATTTTTCCGTCTTTATCAAGGAAAGTGGCTTTCATAGGTTCGCTGTATTTTGTTCCGAGCTTAAAAATGTGCCCAACCTCAATTCCTTTTGTAAATTGCAATGGCTCTCCACATTTCGGACATAAATCTCCTGTTGTTGCTTTTCTTATATCAGCAACAAGATCGGGTTTAAAAGTTGAACCTAAATTAGCGTTTATAAAATGATATTCGTCTTCATTTGCACCTATGACAAAATTGGGATAACCCTCAAGAGATTTATCAGCGATGACCTTTATTTTTAGATCCTTAGGTCCTATAAATCCAGGACTTGCACCAACTATTTTTTTCACTTCTTCTTCTGTTGCCATTCTAAAGGTTTTTCCGGAAAAGAGTTTTTCAAGCTTTACTTCATTTACCTCGTGATCACCCCTTACACAGACAGCAACTGCTTCTTTTTCATCCAGAATGTAAATCAATGTTTTTGTAATTTTAGAGACAGGAAGACCCAAAAAATCTGCTACTTCCTGAGCGGTTCTTACTCCCGGTGTATAAACTTTTTCTAATGGTTTTTCTGGTTCAGAAGGATATTTTTCTCCTGAGATAGCTGGTGTGAGCTCTACATTTGAGGCATATCCGCATTTTTCACAAAAGGCAAGAATATCTTCTCCTGTTTCAGCAAGAACCATAAATTCATGAGAAACATCACCACCTATAGCTCCAGTATGAGCCTCAACTGCCTTAAATTTAAGCCCGCAGTTAGTAAAAATTTTCTCATAGGTATCATACATAAGTTGATAACTTTTATTGAGACCTTCCCAGTCTGCATCAAAGGAGTAGGCATCCTTCATAATAAATTCTCTTGCTCTCATTATTCCAAATCTCGGACGGATTTCATCTCTAAATTTTACTGCAATCTGATATAGAATAATGGGGAGATCCTTATAGGATTTTACATCTCTTCTAACTATATCTGTAACCACTTCTTCATGCGTCGGCCCCAGACAAAAGTCATGCTCTTTTCTATCTTTAAATCTTAAAAGTTCCTTTCCATAGGCTTCCCATCTTCCAGTTTCCTTCCAGAGTTCAGCAGGCTGAACAAGGGGCATAAGAATTTCAAGAGCACCAGCATTATCCATTTCTGTTCTTACAACGGTTTCAATCTTTTTTAAAGCTCTAAAACCAAGGGGTAAAAAGTTGTAAACCCCTGAAGCCACTTTTCTTATCATACCTGCTCTAAGTAAAAGTTTATGGCTTACTACTTCAGCTTCAGAGGGGTCTTCCCTAAGGGTAGGAATAAAATAATTCTTCCAGCGCATCGTCTTTACTCCTCTTTAAAGGATTATTTTTTTGTATTCTTTCCTTTTTATATCAAGAATTACAAAGCTTGGATCTCCTTCTTTTCCGAGTATTTCTCCTGGATTTATAACAAGGCTTTTACCTATGTTTTTAATCTCGTATTTATGGGTGTGTCCGCAAAAAATAAAATCGTATTCTCCAGATTTTGCAAAGGCAAAGGCTATTTTTGGGTAATGTACCATGGCAACCTTATAACCTTCTATTTCAAGAAAAGCGCTTTCTCCGTGAAGCTTTATATTGGGAAAATCTAAAATTTTTTGTGTTAGAAGATAAACATCCCCTGGATTGTTTCCGAGAATTAGGTGAATTTCTCCGTTAAATTTTCCAAGAACAGGCACCATAAATGGAGATATAAGGTCTCCACAATGAAATATTTTTTCTACTTCCTCTTTTAAACATACTTCTATGGCTTTTTGTAAATTAGGAATGGAATCATGGCTATCGCTCATTATAGCAATTTTCATAAAATTCTACCTCCCCTTTAAAAGGGCTTCAATTTTAAGTTTTTTCCAAATTTTATCAACTCTTTCTTTTATTTCAGGTGTCATAATTGCTTCTTCTGGCCATTCCCGGCTATATCCTTCTTCTTTCCATTTTCTTGTAGCATCAATACACATTTTAGAGCCAAATGCAGGATGAGGACTTGCGTGATCAAGGGCATCAACAGGTCCTTTAACTATCATTATATCTCTTTCTGGATCCACATTGCCTGTCATGTAAAAAAGGGCTTCGCTTAAATTTTGCACATTAACTTCTTTATCAAATACCACTATTATTTTTGTAAACATCATTTGACCAAGTCCCCATAGAGCAGAAGCTACTTTAAAGGCATGTCCAGGATATCTTTTATCTATGGAAACGAAGGCCAAATTGTGAAAAACTCCTTCCCATGGAAGGCAGATGTCAACTACCTCTGGCAAAATCTTTTTTATTAAAGGCAAAAACAGCCTTTCTGTAACTTTACCAAGATAACAATCTTCCATAGGTGGTTTCCCGACTATAGTTGCCGGATAAATGGCATCCTTTCTCATAGTAATACAGGTAACTCTAAAAACTGGATATTCATCCTGAGGAGTATAGTATCCTGTGTGGTCTCCGAAAGGGCCTTCTATTCTTCTTTCAAAGGGTTCAACATAGCCCTCAAGAACGATCTGAGATTCAGCGGGAACTTCAAGTGGGACGGTTAAACAATTTACTAATTCCACGGGTTTTCCCCTTAAAAATCCTGCAAGTAAAAACTCATCTATATCCTCTGGAAGAGGTGCTGTTGCAGAATAAATTACCGCTGGATCAGGTCCTATAGCTACAGCTACAGGTAGTCTCTTTCCGAGTTTTTCTGCTTTCCGATAATGTTTCGCTCCAACTTTGTGAATCTGCCAGTGCATACCTGTCTCATTTTTACTGAAAACCTGCATTCTATACATACCAACATTACGAATTCCTGTTTCCGGATCTTTGGTAATAACGCAGGGAAGGGTAATAAAAGGTCCTCCATCCTTAGGCCAGCATTTTAAGATGGGAAGTTTAAAAAGGTCAACTTCTTTATCTTTAAACACGACTTCCTGGCAGGGTGCTTTATCAACCATCTTGGGAAACACATTTTTAGCCTGCCATAGTTTGGGAATAATTTTTAATTTCTCAAAAAAGCTTTCTGCTTGTTTTATTTCAATAAAATCTAATAAAAATTGGGAAAGCTCATCAATTTCTTTTATTCCAAAGGCAAGACAAATCCTTTTGAAACTTCCGAAAAGATTGGTTACTACGGGAATTTTGTGCCCCTTTACTTTTTCAAAAAAAAGGGCAGGACCGTTTAATTTGCAAATTCTGTCGGTAATCTCTGTAATCTCAAGTTCTGGAGAAACCTCAACATTGATTTTTAGGAGTTCATTTTCTTTTTCCAGAACCTCTATAAATTCCTGTAAATTTTTATAAGCTCTCAAAGTCCTAAACCTCGGCTATATTTTTTCTGAAACTAAAGTCTATTTCCATTGGATACTCACCAGTAAAGCACGCCAAACAAACTTTATCTCTTAATTCTTCAACTGCTGAAAGAAGTCCTTCTACACTTAAATAATAAAGAGTATCTATATCTAAAAATTTTCTAATTTCTTCTACGGAATGCTTATGGGCAATCAGTTCTGATGAAGAAGGAAAATCGATTCCAAAAAAACAGGGAAATCTGATAGGCGGGCAAGAAAGCAGAAAATGAATTTTTTTTGCTCCAGCCTCTTTAATGCTTTTTAATCTGTTTTTTGAGGTTGTTCCTCTTACTAAGGAATCATCAATTATTATCACTTCTTTTCCTTTCAAAATATCTTTTACAGGATTCAACTTCATCCTTACAGAAACATTTCTTATCTTTTCTGATGGTTGAATAAAAGTTCTTCCTATGTAATGATTTCTTATCATGGCAAATTCAAGAGGTAGTCCGCTTGATTGTGAGTATCCGATAGCTGCATAGTTACCTGAATCTGGAAAAGGCATGACAAAATCTGCAGAAAGGGGACATTCTTTATAAAGATTTTTTCCGAGATTTTTCCTTACAAGGTATACATTTTTGTTAAAAATGTAACTATCCGGTCTTGAAAAATATATAAATTCAAAAATACAATGGCTTAAAGGAAATTTTTCTTTTTTAAAAGCTTTATAAGATTTGGGTCCTTCTTTATCTATTACAAGAATTTCTCCTGGCTCTATATCCCTTAAATACTGAACTCCTACCAGGTCAAAAGCGCAGGTTTCCGAAGCTATAACATAACCTCCGTCTAACATTCCGAAGGACAACGGCCTAAATCCCCAGGGATCTCTAAAGGCAACAAGAGTATCTTCATAAAGAAGCAGAATTGAGTAGGCACCTCTAATTTTTTTCATGGCTTCTGTAATAGCGGAAACCAACCCTTTTTTAAGATTTTTAGCTATTAGATGAACTATAACTTCGCTGTCCATGGTGGTTTGAAAAATGTGCCCGCTTTCTTCAAGTTCACATCTTATTTGATAGGCATTTACAAGGTTTCCATTATGAGCTATAGCAATGGTTTTTTTAGCAAAATTTACACAAAAGGGTTGAACATTTTGAAGGGTTGTAGAACCCGTAGTGGAATATCTTACATGTCCTATAGCTATGGAACCAGAAAGATTTTTTAAAATTTCTTCATTAAAAACTTCACTTACCAGTCCCAGTCCTTTCCATTCTCTTATCTTTTTTCCGTCAAATACTGCTATTCCGGCACTTTCCTGTCCTCTATGTTGAAGGGCATAAAGACCAAAATATGTATAATTGGCAGCATCTTCTATTCCATACACTCCAAATATACCGCACATATCTTTTTCCTCCTTACTCTAAAATACCTCCTACAGTGATTTCAGGAATTCTAAGTGTGGGCTGGCCATCAGCTACAGGAACACCCTGCCCGTTTTTACCGCAAGTTCCAGGAATAAAATTGAGATCATCTCCCACCATATCAATTATTTCAAGCACCTTGGGACCATTTCCTACAAGGGTTGCACCCTTCACAGGATAAGCTATTTCTCCTTTTTCAATATAGTATCCTTCTCTAACCTCAAATACGAAATCACCTGTTAAGGGATTTACTTCTCCGCCTCCCATCTTTTTTACCAAAAGCCCTTTTTCTACACTTTTTATAATGTCCTCTGGCTTGTGAGGCCCCTTTTTTATATAAGTGTTTGCCATTCTGGGGATGGGAATGTATCTGTAGTTTTGCCTTCTTCCGTGACCGTTTGATTTTTTGCCATATTTTAGAGCAAAATATTTATCATAGAGAAAATTTTTTAAAATTCCCTTTTCTATTAAGACAACTTTTTCTGCCTTTGTTCCTTCATCGTCAATTTTGTAAAATCCGTAAATATGAGAAAGTGTTGGGTCATCAATAACTGTAACAAGACTACTTGCTACTTTTTCCTCCAGTTTTCCTGAATAGACAGATAATCCCTCTTCAGCATGATCTGCTTCAAGCCCGTGTCCCACAGCTTCATGAATCATGGTGCCACCTGCAGTTCCAGAAAGAATAACAGGCATAACTCCGGCAGGTGCCTTTTTTGCAGAAAGCATGGTTAGAGCTAATTCACTTGCTCTCTCAGAAATGGTTAATACTTCAGAAAAATTTTTAATCTCTTCAAAGGGAAGAGAATATCCGCAAACTTCATATCCCCTTTCAAGTCTTCCATCCTTTTCCGCAACAACAATGGCAACAATTTTGGAATAAAATCTTTTATCTTCAACCCACACACCCTCTGAATTTAAAATGAGAACAGTCTTTTTAACCTCACTTAGCCCTATTTTATAGTGTTTTATTTCATTAACTTTTTTAATCCTTTTTTTTATTTCTTCCAAGAAATCAATTCTACTTTTGAGATAATCTTTATAAACCTCAATATCTAACTCTTTTAGACCTTCCTTTTTTTGATTATTTATAACCTCATCTTTAGAAACACCTTTTGCCAGATCCTCTAAGGAGGTTAAGTCTTCCAAGTTAGAAGAGAAAGTAAAATAATTTTTTAAGGTTTCATCAATTTTTCTGAAAGCTATCCCTTCTTCTTCTCCCCAGTTGATTTCATCAATTCTTTCTGGTTCAATAACCAGTCTGAAATTTTCTGTATGCTCAAGATATATTTCTCCAAAGAGAGTTCCATTCTGAGAAAGAATTTTTAAAAGCTTGTCAATATTTTTAGGAATTTTGCCTTTAAAGTCCATTTATCTTTGAGAAGAGAAAAGGTATCAAACAAAAATCTATTTTAACAAATTAATGTAATTTTGAAACTCCCTTTTTGTTAAACAACCCTTTCTTCCAAAATCTCTTAAGCTCATACCTGCAGAATAAGTTCCGAGTTTTAAAGCCTTTTCTTCAGAAAACCCTAATTTTAATCCAGCAAGGACTCCTGCATTGAAGTAATCTCCTGCTCCTGTATTATCAACGAGTGTTTCAACTTTAAGTGCAGGAATTTCTATTTTTTTTTCTTTGGTATAGCAGATTGCCCCCTTCCCCCCCTTTTTTAAAAAAATTTTTTCTATTCCAAGGTTTAACAATTCATTTATGGAAAACGTAATTTTTTCTAATTCATATTCGGTAATAAATAGGACTTCTGTTTTTTTAAAAAAGGGAATCAAAAACTCCTTTCCAAGATTTGTATAGACCTCACCAGGATCGAAAGAGATTTTATTTATTATTCTGGATAAAAAATTTTTCTGAAACTCTTGTCCCTTTTTGCTGGCAAAGGAGGAAAAATGAAAAAATGTATCAAAATTAGGAAAAACATTCTTTGAGTCTAAAAGTGTATTTTCGCTATCTCCCGGGCTTACCGCTATAAATCTGTCTCTTTTTTTATCAAGAAGAATTAAAGCTAAACTTGTAGTATTTCCTTTTTTAATAAAATCTATATGTATTCCTACATTTTCAAAGTCTTTAAGTATTTTTTTGCCAAATTCATCTTCTCCTATAGCACCAATAAAAGCAGTTTTAAATCCCCATAAAGAAAGTGCATAAACGGTGTTTGCTGAAGAACCGCCTCCGCACTCAAAAAGAAAATTCCCTCTTTTTTCCAGGAAATTTAAAAATTTTAAAAACCTATTTCTTTCTAAAACTATTTCTCTTCCTGGAGAAATGGTTAGATTTTCAAATTCTATGGATAATAAATCTTCTACTTCAAAAAATATATCCCAGTTTAATGCTCCACACCCTATAAAATCAAAATTAGACTTGTTCACATTTATCCGTAGAACAGACACAATTTCTTCCCTGAGATTTAGCCTTATACATCATATCATCAGCTTTTTTAATAAGGGTATCTATGGTATCTTCTGGACAATATCCAGCAACTCCGAAACTTGCAGTAATGTGTCCATCTATTTCTTCAATTTTTAGATTTTCTAATCCTTTTCTTAGAGTTTCAGCTACCAATGCCGCTTTTTCAAGAGGTGTTTCAGGGAGTAAAATCAGAAATTCTTCTCCTCCCCATCTACAAATTATATCTGTTTTTCTGAGTCTGGTTTTAAAAAATTCAATCATTTTTACAAGAACTTTATCTCCTATTCCATGACCAAAGGTGTCATTTATATTTTTAAATCTGTCTATGTCAACCATGATAAGTGAAAAGGAATTAGCTTTTCTTTCAGCTCTTCTTATTTCTTCCTCAAGCCTTTCAATAAAGTAATGTCTATTATATACACCTGTTAAAGGGTCAGTAATAGAGAGGCGATAAAGCTCTTTTTCTTTTCTCAAATCTCTAAAAACACAGTATAACACATCCTCTCCTTTATATACTATAAGAGTTAAGGATATTTCTACAGGAAACTCCTCACCTGTTCTTTTAAGACATATCCATTCAAATTTATTATAACCCTTTTCAAAGGCAAGCCTTATCATTTCCTTTGATTTTTCAGCAGAATCTCTTCCATCTGGCTGAAAAGGAGGGCTTATATCCTTAAGAGTAAAGGCAGAATTTAAAAACTCTTCTCTTGAAGGAAAATCCAGAAGTTTTACAGCTGTATAGTTACAATCCAGAAACTTAAAATCTTTGTTAACTAAAAAAAGAGGAGATTCAGAAGAATAAAAAATATTTTCAAATTGAAAGAATTTTTCGTATTCGATTATTAATGTGTTTAAGGCTTTAGCAATTTCTCCGATTTCATCTTTTCTTTCAATGTCTAACTTTTCATCAAAAATTCCATTTTTAGCTTTTTTAATAACTCTTACAATTTTTTCTATGGCTCGAGTATAATTGTTCATTATTATTACAAAAAGTGTAATTATGACTCCAAAGCCAGTAAAAATGAAAAAAAAGAATCTTAAAACATTTTTCCAAATATTTGCTTTTACATCGTCTATATAAATTCCTGTTCCAATTACCCATCCCCAGGGTTCAAAAAGTTTTACATAAGAAAGCTTAGGATAAAGTTTTTCTTTGGATTTATCTTTGGCAGAAGGCTTAGGCCATTTGTAAAAAATAAACCCTTCTTTTGTTTCCTTTATAATTTGCGGAATTACTTTTAAGATATGTTCTTTTTTTTTAAATTCTATTGTCTTTCCGTTTTTTCCAAATTGAGCAGCTTCTACACAGTTAAAAATCGGATCATCAGGAAATCTACCTTCAAAATGGGACATTACAGGATGTAAAATAAGATAGGATACGGGTTCTCTTGTGTCATTTATCCAGAAATAATAGTGATCAAACTTTAAGTTTCTAATAGTCTCTTTTGCTCTTTTCTTGGCTTCCTTTTCTGAAATTTCCCCCTTTTTATAGGTGTTGTAATAATTTTCTATCAATTTGTAAACTATCTGACTCTGATAAATTAGATGTTCTTTTTTTTCCTTAAGATGAAGATTTTTAATGCTTAAGATTTCTAAAGCAGAAATAATAACAAAAACAATAAAAGAGATAAGCAGATAAAAGAATAAAATTTTTTTTAAAGGTAATTTGCCTAAAATTTTCATTTTTTAATAACTTTTATTGTTTTAATTAATTTAATTTTATCATAAAACTTGATGAGAGACAAAAATTAAATAAAATTTCCGTATTCCTATGAGTGAGATTATTTTTCTTGGAACAGCAGGTGCAAGGTATGTGGTTGCTAAACAGCTGAGGGCTTCTGCTGGAACCGTTATAAATATTGGAGAATCCTATCTTCTTCTTGATCCCGGTCCAGGAACCCTTGTTTATCTTAATAAAAAGAAAATCCCCTTAGAAAAAATAGGAACCATAGTGGTTTCACATCAACATCTTGATCATTCAGCAGATTTGAATATTATAGTTGATGCAATTACAGAGGGAGGATTTAAGAAAAGGGGGAAACTTTTTTTAACTGAAAGTGCCTTAAAAGAGGGTATTTTACTTTCTTATCTTCAGCCATATCTTAAAGAAATAGAAATTTTAAAACCTGAGAATTTTTATGAAAGTCCACCATTTAAATTTAAAACCACCGTTTTATTTAAACATACCGCAGAAAACTACGGATTGCTCTTTTATTTTCCAGAAGGAAAAGTCGTGGGATTTATAACTGATACGGCTTATTTTGAGGGTTTAGAAGAAGAATTTCAAGAAGCAGATATTCTTGTTATTTATACAGTAAGGTATACTCCGAAGGATGGAGTTTTACACCTTAGTATTTCAGATGTAAAGAAAATACTTAAAAAGATTAAGCCCGAGGAAGTTATTCTTACTCATTTTGGGATGACCATGCTTAGAGCAAACCCTTTTAAAGTGGCTCAGGAGCTAAGCAAAGAACTCGGGTTAAAAATAAGGGCTTGTTATGACGGAATGTCTTTAAAAATTTAGGTTTTTATTTTTGAAAGAATAAATTTTCTAAGTGGTTCAATTCCTTCTTTTTCCTTACAGGATGTTAAAAAAACTGGGAAATTTTCATCTAAATTAAATGCTTTTTTATAAAGTTCTGTCTGTTTTTTGACTTCATTTTTGGAAATTGTATCTATTTTGTTTAAAACTATGCAAAAGGGTTTTTTAATATATTTTACAAATTCAATTAAGTTTATATCAAGCTCATCAGGTGTTCTTCTTATGTCAAAGATTAAAATAAGCAGGCGAAAATTTCTTATTGCTTTGAGATAACCTTCAACAAGATATTTCCATTTTTCTTGCAATTCTATAGGAACCTTAGCAAAACCATATCCAGGAAGGTCAACAAGATAAAATTGATGATTGATACGGAAAAAGTTGATAGCTTTGGTAAATCCGGGAGTTGAGGAAACGCGGGCAACATTTTTTCTATTTAGAAAGGCATTTATAAGAGAAGACTTTCCCACATTTGATCTTCCGAGAAAAGCAATTTCTGGAAATTCTGGAGGAGGGAGATCTTTAAGATTATATACACTTTTAACAAATTCTATATGTTTAAACATTTTTTATTTAGGATTGCAAAGGAAGGGGCAGGGTTTAAGTAAGCCGGGTTCTGTTACTTGAGGGAGGTTTTCTCCCTCAAGCGGTGGTTATTTCTCTGGGGAGAGGGTTACCCCTCTCCTCAAGCGGCCTACCTGAGCGCTTTCGGGCGGGGCACCCTTGCGCTCTTTTTGGCCTTGCTCCGGACGGGGGTTACCGTGCCACAGGGTGTTACCACCCTGTGCGGTGGGCTCTTACCCCACCTTTTCACCCTTGCCCGCACCAGAAGAGTTATATAACTCTTCTGGCCGCTGGCGGTCTGTTTTCTGTGGCCCTTTCCAGGGATTACTCCCTCCGGGCGTTACCCGGCGTCCTCCCCTGTGGAGCCCGGACTTTCCTCCCTGGAAGATCCTTTTCAAAGATCTTCCAGAGCAACCACCTCTTAAACCCTGCCCTTTTAAAAATTTTAAGACACTTTTCTCTACTTTCAATCTTTATTATAAGAGGTTGAAAAAATTTAATAAAAATTTATATTAGTTTACTAAACAAATAAAATTTAGGAGGTGAGATTATGGAAAAAAAAGAAAAGAAGAAAAGAGTTCTTTTAATTTGTC
>DAIQAS010000017.1:0-19926 GCA_036781525.1 Thermodesulfobacterium sp.
TATGCAAAAGGAGAAAACCCTCACGAAGAAAAGGAGGTTTCTGAAATTGTTTCCTTCTGGAAAGAAAATTTCAGCTCAGTTCCTTTTATTACCATTACCGGAGGAGAACCCCTTATTCAAAACGCAGTTTATCAGCTTATAGATGAATTCTTAAAATACAATTGCGTCATCACTTTGGAAACAAACGGAAGCATAAGTTTAAACCGAGTTCCCAAAGAAGTAGTTAAGGTCATGGATGTAAAAACTCCTTCCTCCAATATGGAAAAATATAACCTTTACGAAAATTTTAAGTTTTTGGACAAAAAAGATGCTGTAAAGTTTGTTATAAAAGATAGAAATGACTTTGATTTTGCCTTAAGTATTACAGAAAAATATCAACTACTTTATTATACTCAGGTTTTTCTCTCTCCTGCCTTTCCTTTTTTAGATGCAAAAACTCTTGCAGAGTGGATTCTCAAAACCAAAAAACCTTTTAGATTTCAGATACAGCTTCATAAAGTAGTAGGAATAAAATAATTATGTGATAAAATATTTTATTATGAAAAATCCTGATAACAGTGAAAAACTTGAGCTTCCTGAACCATTAGATATTGAAAGTCTTTCTGCTCTCCCTACAATTGTTGATGAAAATCAGGATGAAAGAGTCCCTGCTAAATTTGATCCGCTTCAAAGATACTTACAGGAAATCAGCAGATATCCTGTTTTATCAAGAGAGGAAGAAGAAGCTATTGCAAAAGCCTATTATGAAACCAAAGATCCGAGACTTGCTTATAAACTTGTGGTATCCAATTTAAGACTTGTTGTTAAAATAGCCCTTGAATTTCAAAAATTCTGGGCACACAATTTCCTGGATCTAATTCAGGAAGGAAATCTCGGGCTTCTTCAGGCAGTCAAAAAGTTTGACCCTTATAAAGGTGTTAAGTTTTCTTATTATGCCTCTTTCTGGATAAAGGCATATATCCTTAAATACATCATGGATAACTGGAAACTTGTAAAAATGGGAACAACCCAGGCTCAGAGAAAGCTTTTTTATAAATTGAGAAAAGAGAAAGAAAGACTTTCTGCACTTGGTTTTGAACCAACACCTGCGGAAATAGCCAAAAGGCTCGGGGTTAAAGAAAAAGAAGTTGAAGAAATGGAACAAAGAATGTTTTCTCAGGATTTAAGTTTAGAAGCTCCTGTGTCTCATGATTCAGAAGATACTTTAGCCAGTTTTTTAAAAGATAATAGACCGACACCCGAAGACTCCTATGCAAGAGAAGAAATTTTAAACAATTTTAAACGCCTGCTTAAAGAATTTGCTCAAACTCTTACAGGAAAGGATTATGTTATTTTCCACGAAAGACTCATTGCAGAAAATCCAAAAACACTTCATGAACTTTCTCAAAAACTGGGAATCTCAAAGGAAAGAGTAAGGCAGATAGAGGAAAAAATTATAAAAAAACTCAAAAAATTTCTTGAGGAGAGATTGCCAGATGCCTACTACTATCCGCTTGCCCTACCCTATAAAGATTAGTCTCTTGTTTTTTTCCTTTCTTTTTCTGATAACTTTTAATTCCTTAGCTTCTGATAAAACACAGGCTTATTATTATTATCTTCTTGCACTCAATGAAAAAAATCCCTTAATTGCAGAAAAGTTTCTTAAAAAGGCTATAGAAAATGATAGAGAAAGTCTATATCTCAAAAAAACTCTGATTTCTTTTTATCTTGAAAACGGAAAACTAAAAGAGGCCGAAAATCTTTGTAAAAAATTACTTAAAAAATATCCAAAAGACAGAGAATTTAATCTTTTTTTAGCTAAAGTCTATCTTATTGAAAATAGACCTCTGAGGGCGGCTTCTGTGCTTGAAAAATATATAGAATCTTTTCCAGAAGATGAAACCATACTCTCGCTTCTTATAAATATTTATCTTGATCAAAAAGACTGGAATTCAGCACTTATTAATTTAAATAAGCTTTTAAAAATTAATGAAAATAATTATACAGCATGGCTTTTTAAAGCCCGTATTCTAAAAGAACAGAAAAAATTAGATGAAGCAAAAAAAGCCTATTTAAAGGCTTTAAGCCTTTCTCCAGAAAACAAAGCCCTTTTGATAGAGATTCTTAAATTTCTGGATGATATTTCTGATGTTGATGAGATAGAAAGGTTACTTAAATCTTATGTAGAAAAATATCCCGAAGATAAAGACTTTATAAAGCTTCTTCTCAGTTTTTATATAGAAAAATCAGCCTGGGAGAAATCTGAAAACCTTTTGAAAAATTATTTAGAAAAAAATGGACATACTCCTGAGCTTATCTTCTTTCTCGGATACTCCTTAGAAAAACAGAATAAATTGGATGAGGCTATAAAGGTTTATGAAAAACTTTTGACCGAAAATGAATGGAGTTATGAAGCCTCAAGAAGAATAACAGAAATACTTAAGAAGAAAGAAAAAGAGGAAGTTATAAAGTATTTGGAAGATTTTTCTCAGAGATATCCCAAAAGCAAAAATTATTACATTTTTTTAGCAAACTCTGCTGAACTTCTTGATATGTGTGAAAAAAGTGTGAAATATGCTGAGGAAGGAGTAAAGGCTTATCCAGAAGATCTTGATATGCTTCTAACACTGGCTTCAAGTTATGCTTGCCTTGAGGATTATGAAAAAGTTTTGTCTCTCGTAGAACCACTTCTTAAAAAGTATCCTAAGGATCCATATGTGTTAAACTTTGTTGGATATAGCTATGTAGAACTTGGAAAAAATCTTGAAGAAGCAGAAAAACTTCTTCTCAAAGCTCTGCAAATCCGTCCCTTAGATGCTTACATACTTGATAGTGTGGGATGGCTTTATTACAAAAAGGGAAACTTAGAATTAGCTATACAATATCTGGAAAAAGCCGTTAATAGACTTGCTGAAGATGAGGCTGTCATAATTGAACACCTTGCTGACGCTTATTATAAAAAGGGAGAAAAAAATAAGGCCTGTGAACTCTATCAAAGAGCTTTAAAATCAGTTACGCATAAAAGGGATAAAGAAAGAATTGAAGAAAAGATTAAAAACTGTTCGCAATCTAAATAAACTTATTTTTATTGCTTTTTTCTTTATCTTTGGATGCTGTTATAAACCCTCTGTTCAGGTTAGAGCTCCTGTAAAAAAAATCTATTCTGGAAATTTATGGCTTGAGATTAAAACCTTTAATAAAAATCAAACCAAGACTTTTAGCAGTTATGCTGATTTCCAGGTAAGTGAAGATTTTCTTTATTTGAGATTAAAATCCCCTTTTAACACTACCTTAGGATACGGTAAATGGGAAGCTTCTTCTTTTAACACCATAGAAATCTTTGATCTTTACCATAAAAAACACTATTTAATAAACTTTCAAAAAAAACCTGAACTAAAAAATATTCCACTTTATTTTCTCGGAATGAAAGAAAAGTCTTTAAACTGGGATTTTTTGAAAATTTCCTTTAAATATTCATTTGACGAAGCTAAAAAAGAAGGAATGATAATTTCTGAAACTTTTCAACTTAGATGGAAAATAAAAACCCTTTTAATTTCAGAAACTTTTAAACCGATGTTAGAAAATGTTTCTCTTACTGATAACCTTTCTGAAGTAAAAATCACTTTTTAATTCTTACTATCACTTCTTCTACTTTTCTGGGAGCTGCTTCAACAATTTCTATTTCCAAATTCTTGTAATGGATCTTTTCTCCCTTTTGAGGAATCTTTCCTGTTATGAAATAGATAAAACCGTTAAGGGTCTCATAATCCCCTGAGGGAATAGGAATCCCGAGTGACTGTAGCTTTTCTATCTCTATATACCCTTTAAATTTATATAAAGTTTCGCTTATCTTTTGATATTCAGGCACATAGTAATCAAGCGCATCTCTGAATTCTCCAAGAACTTCTTCTACAAGATCCTCTATGGTTATAATTCCGGTAGTAAAGCCATATTCATCTACTACCACAGCAAACTCTATTCCACTTTTCTGAAGTTGTGAAAGGATTTCGTGAGCCAAAGCTACCTCAGGAACAAAAAGAGGTTTAAAGCTAAAATCTTTAAGCGGTCTATCTTCTTCAAGAAGGACCTTACCTACAAGGTGCTGAACCTTAACTATACTTCTTATGTTATTAATACTATTTTCATAAAGAGGAATATAGGAAAAATTATATTTTTTACTAAACTCTATGGCATCTTTAACGGTTGCTGTTATGGGAAGAGCCTTTACCTGTGTTAGAGGGATCATTATTTGAGAAACTCTTTTTTTAGCAAATTCAACAATTTTATGCATTAGTTCTTTTTCTTTAAAGTCTATTTCCTCTTCGTAACGAACAAAGGTTAAGAGTATTTCTCTAAATTTGGTTAAAAAGAAGGGATTTTCTGTTTCTTTTGATCTGAGAATTCTGTTGGCAAGTTTAGTGTTTAGAAAAATTACAGGATAAAAAACAAAAGAAACTAAGTAGAGCGGAAGCATTAAATATAGAACCAATGGATAGGAAAATCTTCTTCCTATGGTTTTGGGGATTATCTGCCCAAAAATAATCATAGAAAAGGGTAAAAATATGGAAGCTATTAAAATTCCCCAGTTTCCCAAGCTTTTTATCAAAAAATAAGAAGTAAATATTCCGTTCCCCGCTACAGAAAGAGTAACCCCCATAAGTGTTGTGGTAAAAAGTCTCTCAGGATTTTTCCAGAATTTTAAATAAATTTTTGCTCCTATGTGTTTTTTAGCTAAACCTTCTATTAAAACCCTCTCTGCAGAAATAAAAGCAATTTCACTACAGGCAAAAAAGGCTTCTCCAGAAATAAATATCAGAAAAGAAATCAAGGCTTTAAACATCCTTTTTCTCTATCTCCACCCAGATAATTTTTCTTCCCTTTGTTTTTTTTACAGTAAATTTAAATTCTCTGTATTCTATTGTATCTCCTTCCTTAGGAATCTCCTTAAATAAAGCAAGAAGAAGACCATTTAGTGTTTTTATATCTTGAAATTCATCTTCTACTATTTCCATTCCTAAAAGCACCTTAAGTTCTTCAAGAAGAACCTTTCCGTTAACAAGCCACTTTTTTTCGTCTATCTTCTGTATAGGTTCAAGTTTGGCTTCTTTTTCTTCATAAATTTCTCCAAAAAGTTCCTCAAGCACATCCTCTAAAGTAACAAGACCTTTCAAAATACCGTATTCATCAATAACAAGAGCTATTTTTATCTGCTTTTTTTGAAATTCAAAAAGCAGATCCCTTACTCTAAAAGTTTCAGGAATGAAATAGGCTGGTCTTACAAAGTCAGAAAGCTTTTTTACATTCAAAACTTCTGGAGAGAAATTTTTAATTAAATCCTTGGCATAAAGAATACCTATTATGTCATCAAGATTTTCTCTATAAACAGGAAATTTGTTGTAGGGAAGTTGCTTTATCTTTTCCAAAAATTCCAAAGTTATAACTTGATCCTTAAAAGCAACTATTTCTGAACGGGTAGTCAAAATAGCTGAGACAGGTATTTTTTCTGAAAGAAATAAGCCCTGAATAAACTTTTTTTCTTTTTCGGTAATTTTTTTTTGCTTATAAGCCTCATCAAGCATATAAAGGATTATCTGTTCTGCCGGAGAAAAGGTATGAGGATAAATCGGAGTATAAGGGAATTTTTTTTCTATAGCTGAGTAAATGAAAGTATATAGTTTTCTTACAGGATAAAAAAGTTTGTAAAATAAATAATTTAGATAAAAAAGTTTAGTAATAAGTTTGTTTTTAAACTTAAAGCCAGCAACCTTAGGAAAAAAATCTCCTATCCAGAAACCAATAATGGCAAAAACCAAAAAGGCAATAGTTCTTCCCTCTTCAGAAAAAAGAATGGTAAATCCTTTGGAAATACAGAAACTCGCAAAGTAATCTACAATTTCATTTCCTGCTATAAGAACAATTAAAAGCTCCTCAGGATGTTTTAACATCTGTAAATATTTTTCTGAAAATCCCAGACTTCTGAGGGAAGCTATTTCTATTCTTGAAAGAGAAAAGATACCTGCTTCACTTGCGGTAAAAACCATAGAAAGGAAAACCAAAATTGCTGTGATTGCAAAATAAAGCTCTACCATTAAGGGTTTAAAAATAATACTTTTGTTTCAGAAGGATAAGATTTTAAAGGTGGTGTTTCTGACACTTCAAGAATTTCAAAAAAAGGAACTTTAAAATTATAGACTTCTAATTTTTCTATCTTTAAATTTTTGTCTTCAAAAGGAAACTTTTCCTTCCACTCTTCTAAGAGTTCTTTCTCGGTAATTAATAAACCTTCCAAAGGAGCTACCAAATCCCAATCTAAATATTTGCCAATTATTTTCCAAGCAAAAATTCTTAAATTAAGATTAGGCAAACCCTCTTCTGATAAATAACTACTTAAAGGTTCTTTAATATCAAGTATTTTTTCAAATGTTTTATCCTCTCCTATTATTTTCTCCTCAAAAATCTGATTGTATTTTTTTTCCATTTCTTTTAAAGATCTTTCAAGTTCGTATAATCTGAAATCAAGTTTCTCAGCAAGAGAAAGTAAAATGAGTGCTTTTCTAATTTTAGATTCTTCTTCGGTTTTTTCTCTTTCTTCTTTTTTTCTTAAATTAGGAAATAAACCTTCTAAAGATTCTTCAAGAGTTTCTTTAAACTGACTGAAATATTTAAGATTTTCAGGAGTTCTAAAATTAAGCCCCCACTCCTCTATAGTATCAACTTCTTTCTCAATTTGATCCCAATTAACTTTAACCTCTTCTTTAAGTTCTAAAAATGTTACTTTTTCTTTCCAAGAAAGAGGAGAATCTTTGTAAACATCTTCCATAATATTATAAGTTTTAGAAAGTTTTAAAACAGCAATTTTAGACACTAAAGAAAAAATTTTTTCTGCTTTTTCAGGGAAAAAAAGGTTTTGTGGATAAAGTAAAAGTCTTGAAGGTATTTCAGACATTTTAAGATACTATTTTCCTGAAAAGATTTTTAAAATACTCCAGTTGTTTCCCGTATTCCTCATCAAGTTTTTCTTTTATTTTATTCCATTCTTCCTTAAACTGAGGATGTTCTTCTATATTAACTTTAACTTCAGCTCCCAGTTGGTCAGAGAGAGCTTTTTCAAGAGCCTCAACCCCTGTATTAAATCTCTTTAAAAGTTCATTATAAATTGCCTCTTTATGTCTGTAATATTCTTTAATGAGTATTTCCAATTGTTGACATATTTTAGAAATTTCCGGAACATTTTTAAAAATTTTTTTTAATCCTTCAATGGCTTTTTTATTATTATCTATTTGATATTCATAGTGTGGAAGAACTATATTTTTCAAAAATACATCCACTATACCCTGATAAATAACTTTTTTCTGCTGAGGATTTTTATTTTTTAAAATTTCAACAATTTTTTCTTCAAAATCAGGAAGATCGTCTCTTAAAAACTTACCTGAAAGCCTCTGAGCTTCTTCCTTTAATTGAAGAAGCTCTAATTCTTCTTTTGAAGCTTTTCCAATTTTTTCTGCCTTCTCAAGAGCTATCTCTAAGGTGCTCTTTATCTCATCAGCCATTTAAAACCAACCCCCAGCAATATTTATCTTAAAAGTTAACATCTTTCTTTATTTAATTCAAGGGGTCTAAAAATAAAGAGTTCTTTCTCCTCTTGTGGTTTTAAAGTTAAAAGTTTATAATTTAGTTATATGAAAAACCTGGAATTTCTTAAAGATCTTAACCCGGCTCAGGCTGAAGCTGTAAGGACTGTTTTCGGGCCTCTTTTAGTTATTGCAGGTGCTGGCTCTGGTAAAACAAGAACTATAACCTGTAGAATGGCTTATCTCGTTGCTCAGGGTGTTCCTCCAGAAAAGATACTCCTTCTTACTTTTACCAGAAAGGCCTCAAGAGAAATGATTGAAAGGGCTGGGAGCCTTCTCAAAATGGACTGTGATAAAATAATGGGAGGAACATTTCATTCTCTCTGTCAATATATGCTCAGATTTTATGGGCATTTATTAGGCTATAAATCAAGCTTTACAATTCTTGATAGAAGTGATACAGAAGATCTTATAAATTTACTTAGAAATAGCCTTGGGCTTGCCGAAAGAAAAAAAAGATTTCCAAGAAAAGACACTTTAGCCAATATCTACAGCAAGATGATAAATCAAAAAAAGAGCCTTGAAGAAATTTTATCTTCTGAGTATCCTCAATTCCTGGATCATTATTATGAAATAGAAAGACTTTTTGCAGAATATATAAACTATAAAAAAGAACATCAATTAATGGATTATGATGATCTTTTATTAAACTGGCTTGAAGTTTTAAGAAACTTCCCAAAGGTAAGAGAAGAAGTAGGGAAAAGGTTTGAATTTATTATGGTTGATGAATACCAGGATACTAATACCCTTCAAGGAGAAATTATAAAATATATGGGAGAATCTCACAAAAATGTAATGGTTGTAGGAGATGACTCTCAGAGTATCTACGGGTTTAGAGGTGCAAACTATAGAAATATTTTTGAATTTCCTAAGCTGTTTCCTGATACTAAAATTATTAAATTAGAACAAAACTACAGAAGTACTCAGTGCATTTTAGATCTTGCCAATGCCATTATCTCAAACTCCAAAATAAAATATACTAAAAATCTTTTTACTCAAAAAAAAGAAGGAAAAAAACCCGTTTTATTCAAAGCAAAAGACGAAACTGAGTCAAGTAAATTTGTAGCAGATAGAATCCTTGAGTTAAGAGAAAAAGGAATAAAGCTTTCTCAAATGGCAGTTCTTTTTAGATCAGCTTATCATTCTTTTGATTTAGAAGTTGAACTTACAAAAAGAGGGATACCCTTTGTAAAATATGGTGGTTTAAAGCTTTTAGAATCAGCTCATGTAAAAGATTTTGTTGCCTTTTTAAAAATTATAAGCAATCCTGAAGATTTTCTTTCCTGGCACAGAGTGCTTCTGCTTCTGGAAGGAATAGGACCAAAAAGTACAGAAAAAATTATAAATTATCTAAAACAAAATTCCTTAAATATTAAAGAAATTTTAGAACGGCTGACTTTCCAATTTCCTCAAGAAGAATTTAAGGAACTAACTATTCTTTTGAAGGAACTCTGGGGTGACAAAAAAACACCATCTGAAACTCTTTTGGCTGTATGGAATTTTTATAAATCTATATTTGAAAGGGTTTACTATGAAGACTTTTTTAAACGGGAAAAGGATATAGAAGGAATTATAGCCCTTTCTGAAAAATACAATTCCTTAGAAGAATTTTTAACAGATCTTATACTTGAGCCTCTTGAAATAACAGATATAGAGAATTCTATAAAAGATGAAGATTGTCTTATACTATCAACTGTGCATTCTGCTAAAGGACTTGAGTGGCACACTGTCTTTATTATTTCTCTTATAGAAGGAAGGTTCCCCTCTATTTATAGTGTGCACAATGAAGAAGAGCTTGAAGAAGAAAGAAGACTCTTTTATGTAGCTGTTACCAGAGCAAGAGAAAATCTATTTCTTGTTGCACCAATGACTGTTTATATACCAGGAGAAGGAAAGACCCTTGCAAAACTTTCCCGTTTTATAAGAGAAATACCCTCTTCTTTATTGGAATTTTATAAAGATTTTTCTGAAAAGTCTGAAAAATCTGTCTCAGAAAACGGCAAAAAATTTAAAGTAGGAGACATTGTAAAACATCCTCACTTTGGAGTAGGAGAAGTTACAGAGGTATTGAATTCAGAAAAAATAAAGGTATTTTTTGAAGATAAAGGACCAACTCTTTTAAACCTTAAATACACAAATCTGGAAAAGCTTATCTCTTAAAAAGGAGAAAAAAGTTGGATAAGATTGACCTTACAAATAAGATAAAAACTTCTGTTTTAAGAAGAAATGTTCAACTTGCTTCTTTTAAATATTTACCCACCCCTTTAAAAAAAGATTTAGAAAGAACCTTAAAAAATGCCATTATTTTTTATAAACAAGACATTATAAAGGGTTCTATAAAAGTTATAAATGAAAAAGAAATCTTCCTTTATAAAGAAAAAAATTTACCTGAAATTAAAGAGGGAGAATTAATCCTTATCATACTTCCTTATAATGAAGTTAAATATATTTTTCAGACTTCTGTAGAAGAAATATCTTCAGATGGTTATAAATTAAAAATCCTCAGCCCAAGGCATGATAAGAGGTTGGTTCTTAAGACACCTGTTCCTGCTTTTATCTCTTATATTCCTCATAATCTGTTTCTTAATTTTCTTCAAAAAAATTACTACTTAGTAAGAAATACAAACTTTTCTATGGAAAAGGTATCAGAATTAAAAGACTTACAATTTTATGATCTCATTTTTGATGAAAGAAATCAACTTGATGAAGAGTTTAAAAAAGCTGTTAATAAAAATCATGTGCAAGGAGAAATTATAGATATAAGCAGTGGGGGGCTCTGCACAAAAGTAGCATCCATTATTCAAATCCCAGAGAATACTCATTTACTTTATACCAAATTTGAAATCACATCTAAAAATGGAAGTATAAAATCAGGGCTTCTCTGTCACTTAAGAAAAGACCGGGTGGAAGGTAAAGAAACTTTTCTCCACATGAGCTTTCTGCTAACCTTTAAACCTGAAATATGGCAAAAATTAGAAGAAATAATCAGTCCCTTAGCCAAGTAAGGATCTACATACACTGAGAGAAAGTTTAAGAGGGTCTTCTTTTATTCCTCTTATAATAATTTTGGTGAAATCTTTTTCATTTTTAAAATAAAAATTATTTTTTAGCTCTTTTAATGCTTTTCTAAATTTAAAAAGCTTTTCCTGGGATTTAATGAGAATAATTAAATTTCCACCTTTTACCTCTATTAGAGGAATTTTGAGTCTTTTCATGTAAAGTTTTAAAAGAAAAATTTTTATTAAATTTTCTACAGATTCTGGAGGCTTGCCATATTTATCTTTTATCAATTCATAAAAATCTTTAAGTTCTTCTTCATCTTTTATTAAAACAAGTTCTCTATAAAGACTTAATCTTTCTTCTGGTTCAGGAACATAGCTTGCAGGAATATAAGCTGGCACTTTTATGTTTACTTCTGGCTCCCACTCCTCAATTTCTTCTCCCTTAAGTGCTTTTATTGTATTTTCAAGAAGTTCTAAATAAAGCTCATATCCTACAGTATTAATATGCCCTGATTGACGAATTCCCAGAAGTTCTCCTGCTCCTCTTATTTTTAAATCACTTAAAGCAAGTTTAAATCCTGAGCCAAGTTCTGTAAATCTAAGAAGTGCCTTAAGTCTTTTCTGAGCCTCTTCTGTTAAGCCTTTCAAAGAAGGAACTAAAAGATAGGCATAAGCAAGTTCATCTGATCTACCCACCCTTCCTCTTAACTGATATATATCTGCAAGCCCAAACATATCCGCTCTGTTTATTATAATGGTATTGGCAGTAGGAATATCTATACCACTTCCTATTATTGGTGTGCAAACGAGAACATCAATTTCTTTATTTAGAAATTTATACATATTTTTTTCTATAAGTTCAGCTGGCATCTGTCCGTGAATAATTTCTATTCTTGCTTTAGGAACAAGCTTTTTAAGATAATTAGCTAATGAGCTTAAACCCTGAATCCTTGGATTAACAAAAAATACTTGCCCTCCCCTTTCCATTTCTTTTTCTATAGCACTTTTTATAATATCTGGTTCAAACTTAGCAAGAATAGTTTTTATAGGCTTTCTACCCGGAGGAGGACTCTCAATTACAGAAAGATCAAAGATATTTAAAAGACTTAATTGAAGACTTCTGGGTATAGGAGTAGCAGATAGGGAAAGAACCTTTACACTTTTTTTGATCTGCTTTAATTTTTCTTTTTGTTTAACACCAAATCTGTGTTCCTCATCTATAACAAGAAGACCCAAATCCTTAAAAACCACATCTGAAGAAAGAAGTCTATGAGTCCCTATAATTACTTTTATTTCACCTTCAGCCAGCTTTTTTAAAGTTTCTTTTTGTTCTTTGGTTGATCTTAACCTTGAAAGTATTCCAACTTTTATGTTAAATGGCTCAAGACGAGACTTCAAATTTCTGTAATGCTGTTCTGCCAAAATGGTTGTCGGAACCAAAAAAGCAACTTGTTTTCCTGAATAGGCAACCAGAAATATTGCTCTTAAAGCAACCTCAGTTTTCCCAAAGCCTACATCCCCAACCAAAAGCCTTTCCATAGGTTTTTCACTGCAAAGATCATTTATTATTTCCTCTATAGCTGCCTGTTGATCAGGTGTTTCTTCATAAGGAAAAGTGGAAGAAAATTCTTCGTAGGCAAGAGCTGAGAATTTTAAAGCATAGCTTTTTAGTGCTCTTCTTTCTGCATAAAGGGTAAGTAATTCCTGCACAACCTCCCTTAGTTCTTGTTCAATCTTTTTCTTACGAGCAATGAAGGTTTTCTTTCCAAGTTTGTCAAGTCTGGGTTCCCTTTCAGAAACCCCTACATAAGGATATAGCTCATTTAATCTGGAAACAGGTAAATAGAGTTTATCTCCGCCTTCGTATTCAATTTGTAAAAACTCTCCTTCCATTCCGTCAATATTTAAAAAAATCAATCCTAAATATTTTCCTATTCCGTGATATTTATGTACTACAAAGTCTCCTGGCTTAAGATCTTCAAATTTTCTAAAATGACTTTTTGCTCTGGCAATTCCTCTTTGTGAAGCTTCTTTTTTTAAAGAAATCTTTCCGAAAAGCTCATATTCCGAAGTTATCCATATAGACCATTCGGGCAAATAAAAACCCTCTTTAATAATTCCCCTTTTGATTTCAAGATTTTCAAAATTTTCAAGCCCTCTGAATTTAAGACCCTCAAAAATAGTCTTTTCGGTTTTATCATCAGAAACCACAAGAATTACCTTTTCTCCTTCTTCTAAGGATTTTTTAAGAAGTTTGAAAGCCTGATCTATTTTATTAATCCCATCAGTCTTTTCTTTCTCTTTTTTAGAAAGAACAAAAGAAAGTCCATTATTCTTTATTTCAAAGGGAATTTCTCTTACGGTAATTTTTTGAAATTTATTGATTGAATCATAAAAATCATCTAAGGATAAATACAAAAATGTTTCATCAAAAAAGAGCTTTTTCTTTTCTCTTGCTTTTAAAGCATTCAAGTAAACTTTATCCCAGAATCTTTCTGCAATTTTTGCTATTCCTTCTGGCTCATATAAAATTACTAAAATCCTTCTTTCCTTTATGTTTTCCCATATAGGAACTAACTTTTCATAAAAAATAGGCATTAAAAAATCCTTTTTTTCAGAAAGAAATCGATTTTCTATTTGATTAAGAATTTCTGCAAATGTAGATTCAGAAAGTTTTTCTTTAAATCTGAAAAGATTTTTATATACAGCTTCTATATTTTCAGAAAAAAATATTTCTTTACAAGGTAATATAATAAGTTCTTCAATATGAGAAAAACTCTTCTGAGTTTCGGGATCAAAAAATTTAAGTGCGGTTATTTCATTACCCCAGAAATCAATTCTTACAGGATATTCATAATTGGGAGACCATACATCAACAGTGCCTCCCTTGACAGTAAAAGTTCCTTTTTCTCTTACAGTCCCAACTCTTTCGTATCCAAGATCAAGAAGTCTTTTTAAAAATTTTTCTCTCTCTACTTTTTCGCCTGCAATAAGATAAAAATAAGCCCTTTTAATTTTCTCTCTGGGAATGGTTTTTCTTAAAAACGCCTCAACCCCTCCAGCCAAAATTCTTATTTCAGGAAGCTCCCAGAGGATTTTCACTCTTTTCAATTCCTCTTCCTCAAAAGCATAAATTTCAGAAAAAGGAGGGATCTCTGAGGCTGAATAAAGCTCTGATTTTTCTGCAGAAAAGACATTTAAAGCCGAAACAAACTCTGAAGCCTGTTTCTCCTCAGGAAAAATAGCTATTATAAAACTGTCTTGTAAAATTTCTAAATAAAAAGATAAAAAGTAAGCTAAAAATGAAGGATTTACTCCTGAGATAAAAAATTCTTTATTATAATTTTTATTTTTTAAAAAGTTTTCAAAATTATTAAATACAAACATTTCTATCTTTCTTTAAGCTTTTTATATAAAGTTTTCAATTTTAAACCTAAGATTTTTTAAAATTTTAGGTTATACTTCGTTTTTTTCAATATCTTAAAATAAGTTGTTTTTATCTTGACAAAATCTAATTTTGGACTATTTTTAGGGTTAAATTTCTTAAGGAGGGGTTTTTGTGTTTGCAGTAATAAAAACTGGAGGAAAACAGTATATCATAAAACCTGGAGATCGTTTAAAGGTGGAAAAAATTGATGGCGAAGTAGGAGATTTAATTGAAATTAATGAAGTTTTGCTGGTTAAAAAAGAGGAAGAACTAAAGATCGGAACACCTTTAGTTGAAGGAGCTAAGGTTAAGGCTTCTATTGTAGAGCAAGGAAGAGCTCCTAAGGTTATTGTTTTTAAAAAGAAACCAAAAAAGGGATATAAAAGAAAAAAAGGACACAGACAGTATTATACAACCATAGAAATTAAAGAAATTGTAGTATAAAGGAGGGAATATTAAATGGCCCATAAAAAATCAGGTGGTGCTTCAAGAAATGGAAGGGATTCTCACTCAAAACGTTTAGGTGTAAAAAGATACGGTGGGCAGTATGTAAAACCAGGAGAAATTATCTTAAGACAAAGAGGAACCAAAGTTCATCCTGGATTTAATGTGGGTCTGGGGAAAGATTATACCATTTTTTCAAAGATTGAAGGTGTAGTTAAATTTGAAACCAGAAACGGAAAGAAAATAGTTAGTGTATATCCCGTTTAAAAATTAAGCTTAATTAAGTCTTAATCTTGCTTAAATACCTCAATTTTTCTTGCCCTTTTTCTTTTTTTTATTAAAATAATTTATGTGTTTAAACTAATCTTTTTGTTTTTTTTTAGTTATATCTTAGGTTCTATTCCTTTTGCTCTTATTGTTTCTCTCCCTCAAGGAGTAGATCCAAGAAAAGAAGGAAGCAAAAATCCAGGAGCCACAAATGTAGCAAGACTTCTCGGAAAAAAATGGGGAATTTTAACCTTTATCGGCGATTCTTCAAAGGGTATTATAGCCCTTTTAGTAGCTCTCTTATCTTTAGATAAATTCCCCTATTCCAAGGATTTAGTCTTAGCAGGAACGGCCTTTTTTGCTGTCTTGGGACATTTATTTTCTATTTTTCTTAAATTTAGAGGTGGAAAGGGTGTAGCAACAACCATCGGAGTTTTTTTAGTTCTTGCTCCTAAAGCTATGATTGCTTCCTTAATCATATTTCTTATTGCGGTTATTATATCAAATTATGTCTCAGTGGGTTCTCTTTTGGCTACCGCTTTACTTCCTTTAAACATTTTTCTTTTTGATTATCCTTCCGAATATATAATATGTAGTCTTTTTTTAGCCATACTAATATGGATAAAACACAAAGATAATATAAAAAGGCTCTTAAGAGGAGAAGAGAAAACCTGGAGAAAAATAAAAAATGATAGATAAGGCTCAAGCTAAACAGGAAGGAATTCTAATTGAAGACTTTACTATAAAAGTCTCTCCAGATGACATGTTTTTATATATAGAAATAGATCCTAAGGATACAGCCTTAATTGAAAATCTTAAAAAAAATTGGGAAAAGATAAAGACATATCTAAAAGAAAACAAAATTTCAGGTGTGCTTGATGATCCAGATTTTGTCGACAATATGCTTATTGTTGCCAGAGGAACACCACCCAAAAATCCTATTCCTGAAAGAATAGAAATATTTGAAAAATTTTTACCAATTTTACAAAGAGACGAAAACTTAGAAAAAAAATGCAGAGAAGCTTCAGAAGAAGAATTAGAAGATTTAAGAGACCTTTGCCAAAGTGTAATTTGTGCTAAAAAGGAAGAAGCTATAGGAAGGTGGTTTCCTTCAATTCCTGGAGTTCCTGGAGTAAATATATGGGGTGATCCCATTGCCCCCCCTCCCCTTTCTGAAAAGCCTACTTTTACTCTGGGCAATAATTTATACATAGACGAAAAAGACAATCTTATTAAAGCAAAAGAAAGCGGAGTGGTAGTAATTGAAAAAGGAGTAATAGAAATATATCCAGAATATACTATAAAAGGCGATATAGATTTTTCAACAGGAAATGTTTATTTTACAGGGAAAAAACTTACCATAGAAGGAGATGTAAAATTTGGATTTAAAGTAATATGTGAAGGAGAACTTGAACTTAAAGGTGCTACAGAAAATAAAGTATATATAGAGGTTAAGGGGTCTTTTTTGTGTCATGGCATTGTAAGAGGTGAAGAAACCAAAGTGAAAATAAAAGGTGATGCTGAGATTAATGCTGTTGAATTTGCTAAACTTGAAATAGAAGGAAACCTTACTATAAAAAATTTTCTTATATTTTCAGATTGCATCATTTATGGAAATCTCAATGCTACCACAGGAAAGGGAATTATCTATGGAGGAGAAGTAAAATGTGCAGGAAATATTGAGGTTAAAATTTTAGGTAATGAAACAAATACCTCTACCAAGGTATTTGCAGGATATAATCCAAAACTTCTGGAACCTTACAAAAAAGCCTTAAAAGATGAATTAACTCTAAAAGAGACTATAGAAAGACTTGAACAAGGAATAAGATTAGGAAAAAAGATGAAAAAATACGGGGCTCTCTCTGAACAAAAGGAAAAAATTTTACTAAAACTTCAAGAAGAAGCTGAGAAGTGTTACAGGGCTTTGGAAAAACTTAAAGAAAATATAAACAATTTAAAAAAGCTGATCGCAGAATATAAATCAAAAACCATCAGAATTCTTGATAAAGTTTATGCTGGAGTTACACTTGGTATTACAGATATTACTTTTACTCTAAATGAAGAAAAAAGAGGACCTGTTACTTTTTATTTAGAAGCTGATCGACCAAAATTTAAAGATTAATTTTATGGAAAAAAATTGGGAAGAATTTTCAGAAAGTTTAGCTTTAGAAATAAAAAGAGAAATAATAGAAAATTATCTGTCCGAAAAGTTATACTTAGAAGAAGAGTGGAAAAATTATCAAAATCTTTTAGATAATCTTAAAAATTTCCAGAAAAGAATATTCAACAATGCATGGAGAATATACTTTATTCTAAACAAAGATGAAGCTTTGATTAAAGAATTTGAAGATCTTACTTCTTTTCCGCTTAAAGAGTCCTGTAAAAAAAGTTTGCAACTTTATAAAGAAATTTATGAGCTTCCAGAAGAAGAACTAAAAAAAAGACTTTTTAATAATATAATGGCTCCTTTTGGCTTAACTTCAAAAGGAAAATTTGTAAAACTTTTTTACAATATATATAAACGTTTGTATAATGTTTTGACTAATTATCTTAAAGAATACAAGAAGGTTGAAAAAAATTATCAGGTTCTTAAAGAGGAGACTCAAAAATTTCATAAGGCTTTTGATCTGTCTTATATTTTAGGATTTTTTGAAAAACTTGAAATTTCAGAAGCAGAAATTGGCTCAATTGAAAACAAAAGTAAGGTAATAGAGGACCTTGTTGAAAAATTAAAAATACCTGTTCCAGCACCTCCGGAGCAAAATTTTATTAAATATTCTTTAATTCCCATCCCCACTAAGGTTTCTTCTAAACTTTCTCAACTTGCAAAAACCTCCTTTGAAAAAAATCCAGAAAATGCCAAAAAAATTTTAAGTCTTCTTCTCTAAAATGTTTATTGCCTCTGTAAAAAAATACATAGAAAAGTTTAACTTGTTTCAAAAGGGAGACAGAGTTCTTCTTGGAATTTCAGGAGGGTTAGATTCGGTTACCCTTTTGGAAACTTTGTATCTCTTGAGAAAGGAATATAAACTCAGTCTCTTTGTTTCTCATTATGATCACAAAATTCGTAAAGACTCTTATAAAGACGCACTTTTTGTCTACAGGATTTGTAAAGAAAAAAAAATACCCTTTTTTTATACTGCCGCATCGGTTCCGGCTTATGCTAAAAGAGAAGGACTTAGTTTGGAGATGGCAGGAAGAGAACTGAGATATAGACTTTGGTATAATTTGGTCAAAAAATATGATTTTCAAAAAATAGCCCTTGCTCATCATCTGGACGATCTCGCTGAAGAAATCTTTATGAAACTTATAAAAGGAACAGGAAAAAGAGGACTTGCCGGAATTCCTATTAAAAGAGAAGACCTTATCGTAAGACCTCTTTTATTTATCACTAAAGATGAAATAAAAAAATTTGCTTTGGAAAGAGGATTAACCTGGAGAGAAGATGAGACCAATCAGGATTTAAGATTTTTAAGAAATAAAATAAGGCATGTTCTCATACCTTTTCTGGAAAAGAATTTCAGCAAAAAAATAAAAGAAAATATAAGAAAAACTGCGCTTTTAATTGCCGAAGAGGAAGAACTTATTGAAAAATTAGCCAAAGATAAATTTGAAGAAATAAAGTTTTATTTAGAAGGAGATATAGCTCTAAAACTTCACGAATTAAAACAAATCCATCCTGTTCTGAGAAGAAGAATTTATTTTATTACTTTTAAAGAAGCAAATATACCTCTTTTCAGAATTGGATATTCTCATCTGGAAAATCTTGAAAACTTAATAACTAAAAAAACTAAAGGACCTGTTTATTTACCTGGAAATTTTCTTGCTTATAGAGGGCCAGGTTATGTAATATTTACTAAAAAACTCTTTTCCCTCCCCTATTTTGAAATTTCTGTGTCTAAGGAAGGAGAATATCAATTACCAAATAAACAGATTATTAAGGTTTTTAAATTACCTTTTACTAAAGATTTTGTGAAACCATCAAACAGTATGATTTTTTCTGCAGAAAAATTGACATTCCCTTTTATCCTGAGAAGAAGAAAACCAGGAGACAGAATTTATATTCCCTCTCTTGGACATAAAAAACTTAAAAAATTTTTCTGGGAAAAAAATATTCCCCTTTATCTAAGAGAAAATATTATATTGATAGAACATCAGAAACAGATTATAGGTATATGGAATTTATACACACATCCTGAATACGCTGTAACAGAACAAACAAAAGAGGTTTTGGTTTTACAAATCATTTAAATTTTCTTTTTTATTGATTTTAAGGAAACTTGTAATAAATTTATCCTTAGAATAAAATTAAAAGGAGGTATTAATAATTTCATGAAAAACATAGGTAAAACTCTTATAATTTGGATAACTATCAGTGTTTTAGTATTACTTCTTTATAACTTCTTTTTTTCAGGAAAGGGTTTTTATTCTACATTTACCACAACTAATATAAGTTATTCGGAATTTTTGGAAAAGGTTGAAAAAGGAGAGATACAGGAAGTAACCATAGAGGGTAAAAAAATTACGGGAAAACTTTCCTCAGGAGACCATATAATCACCTATGCCCCTGAAGATAATGAGTTAATAAAACTTCTTAAAGAAAAAAATATAAAAATAATAGCCAAACCCGAAAACCAAAATAACTGGATTACTTCTTTTCTCATCTCCTGGCTTCCCTTTCTTATATTAATTGTTCTCTGGATTGTATTTTTAAAGCAGTTACAACCGGGGAATAAACCATTTTCCTTTGTAAAAAGCAGAGCAAAACTAATAAAAGAGGGTAATACAAAAGTTACTTTTAATGATGTTGCGGGAATAGATGAAGTTAAAGAAGAGTTGCAGGATGTGGTAGAATTTTTAAAAAATCCTCAGAAATTTACAAAACTTGGTGCTCGCATACCAAAAGGTGTCTTACTTGTAGGGCCTCCAGGAACAGGTAAAACCCTTCTTGCCAAAGCTGTAGCTGGGGAAGCAGGTGTTCCTTTTTTCAGTATAAGCGGATCTGATTTTGTAGAAATGTTTGTAGGAGTGGGAGCAGCAAGAGTAAGAGATTTATTTGCACAAGCAAAAGCACATGCTCCCTGCATTATATTTATTGATGAAATTGATGCAGTGGGAAGGCAAAGAGGAGCAGGTCTTGGAGGAGGACATGATGAAAGAGAACAAACTCTTAATC
>DAIQAS010000018.1:0-19716 GCA_036781525.1 Thermodesulfobacterium sp.
TTTTAAGTTCCTCCATACTTGGCGGAAGAATAAATATAAAGACTGCAGAATTACCAAAATAAGATTTCATACGGGTTGCACCTATCACTTCTATATCCAGCACAAAGTGTTTATTTTGAGAGAAGGCTTTTTCTATTTCGCTTTTAGCTGTTCCATAATAGGTATCAAAAATTTCTACCCACTCTAAAAATTCATCATTTTTAATCATTTTTAAAAACTCTTCTTTACTTATAAAATAATAATCCTTTCCATCTATTTCTCCCTTTCTGGGAGAACGAGTAGTATGTGAAACAGAAAAATAAAACTCATCCGGGGGTAAAAATTTAAGAAGTGTTGTTTTTCCTACTCCCGAAGGACCTGTAATAACAAGGACTAAAGGGTTATTCTTCTTCATCTTTTTCTAATCTTTCTAAACTGTCACTCATTAATCTTTGAGCCACTGTTTCTGCCTGAATAGCAGAGAGAATGACATGATTGCTATCAGTGATTATAATTGACCTTGTTTTACGACCCTGGGTGGCATCAATAAGATGTTTTGCCTCTTTAGCCTCCTCTTTAAGTCTTTTCATAGGTGCTGAGTTTGGATTAACAATGGCAATAATTCTATTTGCTACAACAAAATTTCCAAAACCGATATTTAAAAGCTTACATCCACTCCCCATATCTTTTGCCTCCTTTAATATATTTAATCTTAAAAGATTTTTTCAAATTTTGAACAAATATTTTAAATCATTTTTTAATTTTGTCAATTTTTCTCTCAATTTCTTTATTTTTTCTATTTAGAAAATTTTTGCCATTATTTTTTAAAAAAAGAAATGGACCCAAGAGAAGATAAAGAGCAAAAAGAATAACCAAATAAAAAGGAGGGTTTGAAGCTATCACTGTTAATCCTATAACAAAAAAAACTAAAAAATAAAAAGCCTGATGTTTTTTTATTTTTATCTCTTTAAAACTGGGGTATTGAATAGGTGAAATCAGTAAATACGCAATAAAATAAGTTAGAATAAGCAATCCCCAGCTTTCATAATTTGGGGTGATATCAGTTTTTAAAAGAAAAAGAATAACTGAAGCTAAAATTGCAGCACCTGCAGGAGAAGGCAGCCCTTCAAAATGTTCAATCTTCAAAGATATTTTTACATTAAACCTTGCCAATCTGAGAGCAACACAGGTTGCATATAAAAAGCTTGCCAGCCATCCAATTTTACTAAATTCTTTTAAAGAATATTGATAGACCAATAGAGCTGGAGCTAATCCAAAGGATACAAGATCTGAAAGGGAATCATACTGTAACCCAAAATTGCTTGAGGTTTTCAAAAGTCTTGCTATCCTTCCATCAAAAATATCAAAAACTATAGCAAACAAAATACCCCAGCTGGCTTTAAAAAAATCACCATTTATAACTTTGATGATGGCATAAAAGCCGCAAAACATATTTAAAGTAGTAAAAATGTGAGGAAGAAGATAAATCATGGCAAAATTAAGTTTTTAGAGGAATTTTTCCAAGGACAGTTTCACCTGCAAAGACTCTGTGTCCTTCTTTAATATAAAGCTCTGCTCCTTCAACTGGAAAGAAAAGTTCCACTCTTGACCCGAATTTAATTATCCCTATAGGATCTCCTGCAACCACATCATCACCAGGAAGAACAAAGCTTTTTATTCTTCTTGCAACAAGTCCAGCTATTTGAACTATCCAGAAAGGGCAACCATCCTCTCTTTCAATAAGATAAACCTGTTTTTCATTTTGAGAAAAGGCTGGTTCTTGAAAAGCTGGTTTCTTATCTCCTTTAAAATAGCTCATTTTTAAAACCTTTCCGGTAATAGGACTTCTATTAATATGAACATCCCAGAGTCTCATAAAAATTCCTATTCTCCAAAGGGCTCCAGGATACCAATCTTTTTTTTCTTCTATTCTACAAAGAACCACCTTTCCATCAGCAGGAGAAATTATAAGCTCAGGATTTAGTGCTGGTTCTCTTTTTGGATTTCTAAAAAAATAGGCATTTAAAGCGCTCAGCGTTAGCCCTGCTACAGATAACTTTTTCTTATTAAACATAAGAGCTGTTGCAGAAAAGAGGAGAGGATAAATTATCCAAGGGAATCCATCTCTGTGAATCATATCTTGCTCCTTATTTAGGTTTTTACAGAAGAAAAAAGTCTTTCATCAGTATGGGGTAGAAATAAAGCAGCCATATAGTATTCCATATATTTTGGATAAACTGAAAGTTCGATGTTTGTCATCATATTAACTATTTTTTCCATTTTTAAAAGACTATCTTTGTATAACATAGAAATTTTTGCTCCTTCAAGACTTGTATTCCCTAAGAAAAAGAATTTTTCTCGAGAAATATTGGGTAAAAGCCCTATGGTAATTGCTTCTTCCAAATCTATATAATTTCCAAAAGTTCCGGCAAGATATACTCTTTCAAGATCTTCAAAATTAAGCCCTACAGATTCAAGTAATATTTGATATCCTGCAAACATGGCTCCTTTTGCCCTTATAACATTTTCAATATCATTTTCCGTAAAAACTATATCACGATCTATTGCTGAATCTTCTCTCCATACAACCACATATTCCCATCCATCTTCACCTTCTCTTACTCTTGGAGTCTTTGCATCTCTTACAAATTTTCCTCCTTTATCAATAAGTCCTACTCTAAGCAAATTGGCTAAAAGAGAAATTATACCTGAACCGCAAATTCCTTTAGGAGGCTTCCTACCTATGGTTAAAATCATGGGTTCAAAAGATACCGGATCAATATTTACCGCTTCTATAGCTCCAGATGTAGCTCTCATTCCGTGTTTTATTCCCCCTCCCTCAAAAGCAGGTCCTGCAGAGCAAGACGCACACATTAGAAATTCTTTATTGCCAAGAACAATTTCTCCGTTGGTACCAAGATCTATAAAAAGGGTTAACTGCTCTTCCTCTGCCATTCCAGAAGCTAAAACTCCAGCTACAATATCTCCACCTATGTAACTTGCTTTGCATGGTGCTAATTGCACTACAGTGCTTTCTTTAAAAGGAAGTTTTAAATCCTTAGCAAAAATTAAAGGAAAATCTGTTGCTACTGGAACATAGGGATGTTCTCTTAAATATTTAGGCTCAAGCTCTAAAAATAAATGGCTCATAACTGTATTTCCTGCAATAGAAATCAGATTTATATGGTCAGAACTTTTTTGTATTGTTTTAAGCATTTCTTCTATTAAGTCTTTAATTCTTTCCCTTACTTTATTAGCTAAAATTTTTAATCCGTCTTTTCTTTTGGCAAATTCGATTCTACTTATAACATCCTCACCATAACTTATTTGAGGATTGTAATCAGAAGTAGAAGTTAGTGTTTTTCCAGTAGTCAAATCAATAAGCTCAAGTTGTAAAGTTGTTGTCCCAAGATCTATGGCTACACCTAAATTTTCAGAAACTTTGTTACCACTCTCTACATCCAAGAGATAATATTTATCTCCTATAGGATTATGATAAAGGGTTAAAGTTATTTCAAAATCTTTTTCTCTTAAAATATAGGGAAGTTTTTTAAGGGTATCTAATTTTATTTCAGGATTTAAAATTTTCTCTTTTTCAAGGGCTAATTTTATTCTTGTCCAGTCTGAGAAGTTTTCCTCAATGGTGGGTAGGGGAAGTTTAAAATAAAGTTTTTGTAAAGGTGGCTCTGGAGCTTTATCCAATTTTTTTGATAAAAAAATAGCTCGCTTCTTATCCCCTTTTAATAATACACTCCTATCAATATCACTTTCTACAGGAATTCTTACAACAAGATCTGAGAGAGGAAATGTAGCACAGGCTTTATAAAAATTTCCTTCGATAAGTTCCCCTTTTACTTTGCCCTCTTCTATAATAACTTTACATTTATTACAAACACCAGCTCCTCCACACGAGGCATTTATGTGAATACCATATCGCATTGCTACTTCAATAATGGTTTCTTCTGGAAAAACAGTAGTCTCTATATTGTAGGGAATAAACTTGATTTTAAACATAAATATTTAAAAATTCAAAAGAGGTATTAAAAAAATATCTCTTTATTTATAACTTTTAGTCTAAATGTCAATACCCTTTGAAACATCTTTAATCTAAAATCAGATTTAATCACATTTTCTTGACTTCTCTTTAAGTTTATTTATATTTTATTGTTAAAAATACTTGGGAGGTGGTAGTAAAGCATGTGGAATGTTTTAAAAACTTTTTTCTTCTTAGCTATTTTAAGCATTCTTTTTATCGTAGTCGGCAACCTAATTGGAGGGAAAACAGGAGCAACTATAGCTCTTTTCATGGCTTTAACTATGAATTTTATAGCTTATTTCTTTTCAGATAAGATTGTTCTTGCAACAAGCGGAGCTATACCTGTAAGTAGAGAACAGGATCCTGAGCTTCACGCCATAGTAGAAGATGTTGCAAGAAGGGCAGGAATACCTAAACCAAGAGTATATATAATTCCTGTTGAAACTCCTAATGCTTTTGCTACAGGAAGAAACCCAAAAAATGGCGTGGTTGCTGTCACTGCAGGACTAAGAAAGCTTTTAACTCCTGAAGAATTAAAAGGTGTTATTGCTCACGAGATTGGTCATATAAAAAATAGAGATATTTTAATTTCAACTATAGCAGCAGTTTTGGTAGGTGCTATCACTTATCTTGCACACATGGCTCAGTGGGCTCTTATATTTGGTGGATTTCATAGAGATGAGGAAGATAGCGGTAATCCATTAAGTATTATAGCAACCCTTGTTGCTATTATTATAGTTCCTATTGCTGCAACTCTTATTCAGCTTGCTATAAGTAGAAGCAGAGAATTTTTAGCTGATGAGACAGGAGCTAAGATTATTAAAAATCCGGGGGCTCTTGCAAGGGCTCTTGAAAAACTTGAAAATTGGAACAGAGCTTATCCTCTTGATGTAAATCCTGCTCATGCCCAGATGTATATTGTAAATCCTTTATCAAGTAAAAGTTTATTTAAGTTATTTTCCACCCATCCTCCTATCGAAGAAAGAATTGCAAGGCTTATGAAACTCTCTAAAGAAGTAGTTTAGGAGAGTTTTTTCTTTGGATCTTTTTTCTTTTCTTAAAAAGATTTTATATTATCTGAAACCTTTCTGGAAAAAATTTTTACTTGCTTTATTCTTCGCCTTACTTACTTCTGCATTAACAGGATTTAGCACATGGGCTATAAAACCAATTTTTAATTATATTTTCATAGAAAAACACTATGAATTCTTTAAATTCATTCCAATTTTTATCATAGCAGTTTTTACTCTAATTGGTCTTTTTTCTCTTATCCAGGCTTATCTGATGAAAAGTGTCTCTACAGGAATGGTTAATTTAATCAGATTAGAGCTTTTTAAAAAATGTCTTTCTATTCCTGTAAAATATTTAACTCAATATGGAGAAGGACAGACTATTTCAAGGGTAATAAACGATACAGCCCAAATCGAACCAATTTTAGGAAATAATTTTCAAACCTTTTTTAAGGAAACCTTAACTGTTATAACTCTCTTAGGTGTTGCTTTTTATCAAAAGTGGGATTTAACACTCGTTGCTCTTTCTACTTTACCTATCATTGTATTCGGAGCAAAAGTTTTAGGAGTAAAAACAAGAAAGGCAAGAAAACTTGCTCAAAGTGCTACAGGAGAGTTAACTCAGAAGATGAACGAATTAACAAGAGGAATAAAAGAAATTAAAATAAGTGGATCCTATGAAAAACTGTCAACCCTTTTCTTAAAAGAACTGAACAGATTCTACAGATGGAGTTTGAAAATTACTAAATATAGAGAGGGATCTAAAAGTTTGGTTGATATTATGACAGGATTTGGAGGAGCTTTAGTTATAGGTTATGGAGGATATTTAATTATAAAAAATGAACTTACTCCAGGAGCTTTTTTTTCTATTCTTACAGCTATTCTTCTCATCTTTAATCCCCTTAGAAAACTTGCAAAATCCTATACAGGCTTAAAAGAAATTCAAGGAGCGTGGACAAGAATTCAGGAAATTTTTGAATTGCCTGAAGAAAAAGGAGGAACTCTCAAAGCTTTCCCTCCATCTAAGGGTTTTCTTTTTAAAAATGTATCTTTTAGCTATTTTCCCAATATGCCTTTTGTTTTAGAAAAAATTAATCTTTTTTTTCCTGCAAATAAAGTTATAGCTTTAGTTGGTCCCAGTGGAGCTGGAAAGACAACATTAGTATCTCTTCTCCCAAGATTTTATGACCCACAGGAAGGAGAAATCTATTTAGATGATATTCCTTTAAAAGATTTTGATATTTTAAGCCTAAGAAGTCTTTTTGGAATGGTTTTACAAGAACCTTTTCTTTTTAATCTTTCTATCTGGGATAATTTAATTATGGTAAAACCTGAAGCCACAAAAGAGGAAGTTATAGAAGCCTGTAAGTTGGCTATGGCTCATGAATTTATTGAAAAACTTCCTCGAGGATATGAAACTGTTATAGGGGAAGAAGGACTTTCTTTATCTGGAGGACAAAAGCAGCGCCTTGCCTTAGCAAGAGTTTTTCTTAAAAAACCTTCTGTAATTATTCTTGATGAGGCAACAAGTCAGGTTGACAGCTTAACAGAGGTTGCTATTCAACAAGCCTTAGATCAACTAAGAGGTAAACACACAATAATTATTATTGCCCATCGCTTATCTACAGTTAAAAAGGCAGATAAAATTATCGTTCTTGACAAAGGAAAGACTGTAGCAGAGGGCACTCATGAAGAGCTTTTAGAAATTTGCCCTCTTTATAAAAACCTTTACCAATCTTTTCATAAAGAATAAAGAAAAATTTAAAGTTCTTTTTCTTTTGAATAATTTTTACATTTATTTTGAAGCTTTTTATCCAAAGTAAGTATTTCTCCTTTATTATATCGGGCTTTAATACAAAGAAAACAATCAAGTAAGCTTAATCCCTGAGTCTGCATAAACATTTCAAAAGCGTCTAAAAGCACTTCTTTATCTTTATTAATAACTCCTTTATATAAAAGAAGATTCTTTAAAGCATCCGCAGCTTCTTTCTCAGGAATATTATATGTTTTTGTAAGAACATAAAAAGTTTCTAATAGAACTTCCGAAAGAAAAACTGCTTTTTTTCTGCCGTATTTTAAAGATTCAAAGAATGGATAAATTACTTGATACAATTTTTCATTATCAGCTAATAAGTAGCGTAAACTTACATTAGTGTCTGGAAAGATCACGGTATTCATCTGCTATTTTTTCCCATGTTTGTTCACGTTCTTCCTCAAAAGATAGGCTCTTTTTAACATATTTTTTAAAAATTCCTCCTACATCTTTCACAGGTTCAATAATAATTTTCTCATTTACAATTTTGAATTTAATTAAATCTGTACCTAAAAACTTACGAATTTTTTTAGGTATAGTAACCTGTCCTTTAGAAGATATCTTTACCAGTTTTTCCATTCTTTACTCCTAATTAAAATTCTTACTTTTAAGTATAAGTAAAAATTTTTAAAAGTCAAATTTTTAATCCTTAACTCTAAAAAGATTAAAGTAATATAATAACGAGAGCTGGTAATAATAAATTTCAGAAATAAGGTTGGATTTTAGAAAAAATTTAATAAATGCTCTTCTGAAAAAAAATTTTTAAAATTTTTTAACTATAAATTTTCTTCTTCAATTTTAATCCCTGCTTGATTAAAGGCTTCCAATATCTTATCTTCATAATCTGATTTGCTAATCTCTCCATCGGTTGCTTGTATGGTTATTTTTATATTGCATTGGGCAAATTTTTCATTCAAATAATTCATAATCTTCACTATCGTTGACATTTGTCCAACTGGAACATCTAATTTTAATTTTAAATAGCGAATTTTCTCAACTTGAGAATGCTTTGTTTTTTCTTCTCTTTCTTCAGAAATAATTAATTGCTCTTCTTTTCTTTCCTCTCCTTTCTCTGTGTATATTTCTTCTTTTTCACTATCTTCTTCCTTACATAGCTCTGGTCTAATGATAATCTCTCCATCACTAAAAGCAATGTTTGGAGTTTCCTTTATACTCTTACAAATAGGTTCATTACCCTCAAGATATCCAAATCCAAAGAGCCCGCTTCTTACGCCTTCTTTGAGTCCGTTTATAAAACCTTCCTTTGAAAATATTCTCAGCTCACCCGGTGTTTTTAAAAAAGATTCATATAAGGTTTTAATTTCAATAAAATCTTTATTAACCATATATTTATCTTTTATCACTTTGGGAGATATTCTCTCCAAAATTTCACCTTCATTCTTCAGGAAAGTGTAAATTTCTTTATCAATTTCTGATTCTCCAAAAGTAGGCAATCCTATGTCAATTTCCTTATACCCCTCCCTAACAGGAATAAATAATTTTCTGTAGAATTTTCTGAGTTCTTCATACTCTCTATCCTGGTGGCTTTTTAGTTTGTTTTTTAACTCCCTTCTCTGTCCGTCTGATAATTTTAGTTTTTTATCCTGTTCTATACGCCTCAATGTGATAAGCTTTCTGATATAGGAATAAAATAAATCTCTCTGTCCTTCATCAACACATAAAAATATCATTGTGTTTCTGAATACCCTCGGAGTTTCTCCATGTTTTTCCAAAAAATCCTTTTCGGGTTTGTCTGAATCGAGAATGACAAGTTTTAATTCTTCATTATCTGGCACATCTCTTGAAAACTTTGGATGTATATATATCCTGAATTTTTTATCCCGTGATATGTGTCTCTCTAAGATTTTTCTAGCTTCCTCGTAAATTTCATTATCTGTTATATTCTCTTCTCGTGAAACAATTATTCTGTTTAAATTGGGTTGATTTGTGAAGAAAAATCCCTCATCGGAGAGATAAAAAAGTTTCTCTTTTAAGTTGCTTAAAACAGTGTCTATAACGGTGCTTGAGAAAGAGGGTTTTATGGTACTTAATTTAATTTCTCTTATGCTGGCTCCCCTTTCACCTCTCCCTGAAAAAGAAAGCATAAATATGGTTGTGCTTACAGCTGTTCCAAGTCTATAAGATAGATAAGAACTCCCCAACATTTGATCAACTTTCTTTGCCCCTGAGGTGCTGGAAGTTATGTCCTGGGCAATGATACTATCCCACTCCTGACCTATATGCTTTATAAGTTCCCGCCTCAGTTCTTCATTTCCGAGATTAAAATCGCCAAGACAGATAAATGGCAAATTTTTGTCAAGTAAATCATTAACTACAATAGAAAGTAGCCTTAAAACACCCCTTGTCCTCTGGAATGTAGGAAAAGAGCCCCATCTTTTGTATAAGGCATCGATAACCTCTGGTTTAAAAGGATAACTTTTGAGAAATCTGCTTCTATATTCTGAAATTTCATCACCCAAAAGGAGACCTTCATTCCTGGCATACTCTACAAAGTCATCTACGATTTTTTTCATTTCTTTTTCGTCAATATAACTGAATAGCCTTGCTCTTATCACATTTTCTATCTCCTCGTCTTGAACGGGAGTGTAAATTTTTTCCATCCTTCCTGTTATTTTCTGAAGGCGTTGAAACATTCTTTCCGTATTTTCATCATGTTCTAAAGTGCTTGAGGGAAGTGTAAGTACCAGAAGTGAATTACCCACCGTGGCAACGGCACCTGTAAGCTCCTGAATAAAGGCCAAGGTCTGGGCAGCAAGATTTGAATCTCCAACTTTTATACCTGCTGCCTTGGTTATGTACTCCAAAACCTCGTCCATAAGTATAAGTGCAGGTGCATTCTCAGAAAGCAATTTTATCAGTGCTTCTTTTCCAGGAGTAATATCCACTTTTGTAACTTCAATTTTTCCGGTCAATTGTTTCTCAATTTCTTCCCAAAATTTTTTCTCCTTTGGATTAAATGCAGTTCCATCAAGGACAACAACTTTTACATTCCATTCTTTTGCTTTATGATAAAGAGCAATAAGAGTATGAGTTTTACCACCGCCAAAAGGTGTCTGAAGTTGAATAACAGAATCCCCGATTTTTCCTTCAAGCCTGCTTTTAGCAATATCAAGTATGTTTTTTAATCCCGTTGTAAGAAAAGTTTTTCTGAAAAACAAATCCGGGTCCTGATAATCTTCGGGAGCTCTTTCGTTTACCACCTGCCAAAGGTCAGCGGCAAAGACATCCATGGTTAATCTACCTTCAACTATATCTCTATGCGGTATGGCTATCTGTGTAAAAGGTTTCATTGGAATCCCTCCAAAAATTTCTTTAACCCCTCTTCATTAAAAAAGCTCTTTTTGTTTGCTTATATTTCTTAAATCTTCTTTCAATTTTTCTTTTCCGCTTAAAAAGCCATCAAGAAGTTTCTTCTCCTTGCTATCATTTGGCAGAGTCTCTGATATTGCTTGAGCAACCCTGTAAAAGGCTTCTTTTGTGCCATACCCGGTTTCCTTCAGAATTTCTTTCATCTCTTCTTTTCTGCCTTCCTTCCATAGAAGGAGAACTTTATGAAGGATATCTATCATCTCATGATCACCAATATCATTCAACTTTCTGTCTTGTGGTCCGAGAATACTTATAAACTCCTTTTCTTTTTTAATAAAACCTTTATTCCATTCCTTTTCAAGATTTACACCAGTTGATTGAGCAAGTTTTCTTGCATCATCAAAATGAACCTTTGCCTCACCATAGGTCCAGCGCCAGAGAAGGTAAAACCTCGTGAGCGAGGAGAGTTCTCCAGCAATTCCATTGTGTAAAATCTGCCTTACCGCATAATCCGTGACGATTTCACGCACATACTCAAGAAGTTCCCCAGCACCTACCTCATTTCCCTCGTAGTCCATGACTTTTTTGTATTTCCCGAATATCTCAATGGCAGAACCAATTGCGGCAATGAAATAATCTGCTCCGCTTACCCCTTCTTCCCACAATGCCTCAAGTTTCTTCGTGATATGGTTCTTTATCTCCTCTTTTACCTCGTTCAGCCAGCCTGTCTCCTTTCTTTCCATTTTGCGGCACACAAAGTATATAGAAGAGGCAAGGGCAGCAGACTCCTTTGCCCTGAGCCTTGCCTTCATCTCTGTATCTATGGGCCATGAAGCGGTTGGAACAAGCCCTGATTCAAGAAGGGAATTTATCAAAGTTTCCCAGCCAGAGGTTGATTTGTGGGTATAGACAATTGTTGCAATGCCATCTGGTTTTAAAACCCTCGCCATCTCCTTGAATGCCTTTTTGAGCATTTCTTCAAAGTATTTTTTGCCCGCCTCAAAACCACCCTCCTGATGGGAGTAGGCAACGATTTCTTTTGACTTAGGAGTTAGCGGGGTCATGAAAAGTTCAGGATATAAATCTCCAATGCTCCTTTTGAGCCAGACATAGAAGAAGTCGGAAAGATATGAATAAGGCACATTGTCATAATAAGGTGGATCTGTAAATACGGCATCAAAAAAGTTATCCGGATAGGGGAGTTCTGTGGCAGAGGCTTGCTTTACTGTTGGTATTATTGTATTACCGTTGTTTTCAACAGATGGAATCTGGGAGAGAAATTCAATAACCCTCAAAATTCTTCTGAAAACCATGCTTTCCCAACTTCCAACAGTAGAGGAGATTGGATTTAATTCTGAATAATCCCACACCATTGGTAATGCTTGCCTTCCAAAAACATGAACAGTTCTTTCTTGTCCATTATCCCAAACACATAAAGCGTTAAAGTAATCAACCATCCTACTTAGACCCAGCCCCAAATAACTCACCACCGCCTTTGCATACTCCTCCTCATATCCTTCCTCGATCATCTTCTGATAAGCCCGCCTTACTTTTTCTGTAAAGGTAATCAGGGCAAGTTTCTGGCGGGAGTTGAAGAGATCACCATAAGTATTGAGTCCATAATTTCTTACAGAAAAAGCCCTTTCTGCGCCTCTTCCTTTTCCTTCTGGCGTGGGTTCATCCGGCACGGGGTCAATTCCCCATTCTTCCATAAGTTTTGCTCTTTTTTCTTCAAGATACTTCTCTGCCTCTTTGAAAATCTCAACATCCTTTTCTGTTGCAAGCCTGTATCTCTTTCCAGGTGTTCCTGGTTTGTGTAAAACCACAGCAACCATTCTTTCTCCTGCTTTTCCTTCCTGAAAGAGCTTTCTTGTTGTTTTGTCATCAACAACCGAACCACACACAGGACAGACTGCTACAGCCCTTGAAACCGTGCCCTTTGACGGATCAAAACCCGCGGGCATTTTCTCATATCCATCGCCAACAATCTTGAATTTAACCTCTTTTTCTTCTGTATATGGGTATAGGGCAACCTTTTTGTTTGCCTTCTTCGCAAGCCAGAACTGTCGCATTAAAGGAATCTCCGCCCCGCATGCAGGATTCTGGCATGGGATTGTTCTTGCCCACAGGTAGCCAACAGGGATTGAGCCATCTTCATCTTTCGGATAAAATTTACCGATCTCCTTCTTTGCCTCTTTCAGAACCCATTCTCCCCACTTCCTCACATCCTCAAGCAGGGGATTCTTTGAGTGACTTTCAAACAATCCCCATTCGTTTTTAACCTCCTTTGGCCGTCTATACTTCTGTGGATATTCAAGAGTGCATTTCAAAATCAGAGTGGCAACAGGGTTATACTCAACGGCATGAGCCTCACACCCAAGACGCAGGGCTTCAAGAGGTATTGAGCCTCCGCCTGAGAAGGGGTCAAGAACTCTCGGTGGCTTTCCGCCGTTTGCCTCTAAAATATCCTTCCTTGCCTTTTCAATTATACGGTGATTGAGAGAATTTTCCCATTTTGAAAGTTCAATAATAAACTGCCTGATCTTTTCCCATTCCTCCGGCGTTTCCGGCACTGGAATTAAAGCAGCATAACTTGTTGCTCTTGATGATGCAAGTGGACGGCGAGCCCACCATATATGAAGCGTTGAGACATGTCCGTGTCTTATGTTTTTCTCCTTTGCTGAGATCTCGCTAACTTCCTTAACCGCAAAACTTTCCTCAATGTATCTTTTATCAGTCATTTGAATCACCTAAAATTTCTTTTATTTTTTCTTCACCATTCATCCATAGTGCCCCTTTGATGCCCCTTTAATGCCCGTTTCGCCCCTTTGATGCCCCTTAAGCGTGTAATAAACACCCTTGCCCGTTGTCCCAATTCTCTGAAAAACACCTATCTCCTCAAGTTCTCTGAGATCATCAGTTGCTTGTCTCTTTTTTACACCTGTTATCTCCTGATATTCTCTATTGGTAATTTTACCCCTTTCTTTCACATAAATCACTGCTTTTATCTGCCTATCGTTCAATCCCAATTTCTTTAAATATTCTTCATTGTAAATGTCTTTGTAGAATGTAACCGAAAAACCATCTCCAAATTCCTTGAACCCCGGCTCCGGAAGTCCGTGCTCCCTGCAAAGCTCCACCATTCTTTTCGTCCCGGTTCCCCACTTTTCAATCAACCCTGCGTAGTAAAAAGTCATTGCGATCAGTTTATTTCTTGGTTTTGAAGGATGCTCGTCCTTTAGCATCTCAACGGTAATACCTTCCGGCAAGCCGCCGGGATTCCAGAACCAGATGTGGTCATCGTAGATTTTAATCTGAATATCCGCCTGGTCCATGTAATCTCTGTGAATTAGGGCATTAATGCACGCTTCTCTTATGGCGGGAATAGGATAATCCCACACATCTTTCCTTTCTATCCCTTCTATCACATACCTAACGTTGAGATGTTTTTTAATAGCTTCAACAAGCTTTTCAACCTGCGAAAAGAGGTTACCTCTTATTTCAACTGTATCAAAAATTTCCGTTGGAGTCTTAAACCTACCAACTCTTGAGATGGCGTTTAAGAAATATTTCTGGGGGTTCTTTCCAAACAATAGTACTGCCGCGTTGGTAAGCTTTCCATCTTTTATCAACTCCAAATTCTCAAGTATCTTTTCAACGGAATCGCTTCGCGATATTGCCAACCTATCTTTTGCCATCTCTTTGAACTTCGAAACGGTTTCCTCGTCTATCTCCTCAATACCCGCATCGGACAAAAGGGCGTCCCAGGATAGCCTTTGCCTCTTCATAAGGAATTTTATCAATTCAGTTCCGCTTACTTCTTGCGTCGTTGAGCCCGCTCTAACGTAAAATTTTCCGTTATACGACACTGGAACTTCAGAGGGAGGCACTTCAATTTTTATGATCTCTTTACCCTCAATGCTTTCCACCTTCACTGAAGGAATTATATTCAAAGAGCTTCTGATCTTGTTAGGCAGAACTTCAAGTAATTGTTTTAGGTTATTCAATCCAAGGGCTTTGCCGTTATCTGATACGCCAAGATATAAAATCCCGCCATTGGTATTGGCAAATGCGCAGAGAATTTTAAGATATTCATCTCTCCAAGATTCTTTAAATTCAACATTCTGGCTTTCTTTCACCTTCTCCACTCCTCCAATTTCTTTCTTTTCCACTCATCCATAGGCACAATAAATCTTACAACTTCAACTTTTTCTTTTGGTTTTAAATTTTCGACAGGATTCTGTATAATATACAAGGTCGGATTGGTTGTAGCCTCTGCTACAATATAGAGATAATACTGATCTTTAAATCTTCTTGCCTTAAACCATTCATTTGGAGTTAAAGCTATATCCCCTCCTTTTGCTCTCGCCTTTACTTCTATATATCTTATTTCGTTTTCCCCTTTTGAACGAATATCAAACCCTAAATTTTCTTTGGAAACATCTTCGGGCTCTCTTCCGTGTTGTCTTTCATACTCCATCGCTATTTCCATGCCGATTCTTTCAATTTCTTCGCTTTCAACCATATCAGTTTTCTCAGGAATTACGCGGATGACGGTAAAAAGTTCAGGCATGGTTATGGCAAGACTCTGTTCCTGTTCTATCTCTTTCTCAAGGTCCTTTTTGGCTTCTTCGTATCTCTTCTTCTGCTCCTCTTTGTTTCTTATGGGTAAATCTACTTTTTCCCCTCTAGCTTGTCTCTCGTAAAGTTCCACAAGTTCCTCATCCAGTTTCCCGATAATGTAATCAAGGGATTTCAAACCGTATTTTCTCTTAATCTCTGCCTGTCTTTTTCTCTCCTCTAAAATTTCATTCTTGTATTTTTCAACAAGCTCAATAGCTACATGTACGGGCTTTTCCTTATCAGGAATCTCGACATTCCCTCTTTGATCGTATGGAGATAGATCCCACAAAATTGCAGGGTTAATCTCTTTCAAATCTTTTCCATCATCATATATTGCAAGAATTTTTCTTCCCGCTACCTCTCCCTTTCCATCTTTTATTTCACCTATATAAAACCAGATAAAACCATCAAGAATTCCAGAAGGATCTTTAAATATAGTCCCCCTTTTTGCCTCTTCTCCCCAATTTTCTTTTATCCATGTAAGTAGTGCCTCAAACAGCGGATGTCCGAAGGATATAAACTCCGCATCAGGATTCTTAAAGGCAACCTCTTTGTCAAAAGTCGCCTTTGGATACCTCTTCATCAGTACACCATACCTGTTTTTGAATTCAACGCTTTCTGCAATTTTCCTTATTTCATACGGAACAGAATCTATGGCGACGAATCCTCCCCTGAGTTCCCTTATTTTTCCACCAGCTTTCTGAAAAGCCTTTTTAAAAAATTCCTCAACATATTCAGGAATTAAACGATATTCTCTTGCTCGTTCTGCCATTTCTTTTATTCTTGTATAGTCTATAAACCTCGTTGCAAGACTTTCGCCAAGTGCTTCTTTTATTTTTGAAAGATATTCTTCATTGGGCTCTATATCCAGTTCTTCCAAAATTTCATCTATACTTTTTGCATTGGTTACTGCATCAATTATCAACTGATAGAGATTTTTACCTTCAAAGACTTCTCCGATAACATCAAAGACTCTGTCACTTCCAAGTTTATTTTTTATCTCTTCAAGCTTATCTAAAAGTTTGGAAAGGACTCTACCTTCCCGTGTGTCTTCTGTCACAAGATTAAAAATATAAACATCTTTCTGCTGCCCGTATCTATGAATTCTTCCCATTCTTTGCTCAAGCCTGTTAGGATTCCAGGGGATATCGTAGTTAATCATGATATGACAAAACTGAAGATTAATACCTTCTCCTGCTGCTTCAGTGGCAACCATAATTTCCGTTTCGTCCCTAAAAATCTTTTCTGCCTTTATTCTCTCATCTATGCTCATTCCACCATGAATATAATTAACTCTATATCCCCAGGATTTGATCTTTTCTACAAGGTATTTAAGAGTATCCTTAGATTCTGTAAATATCAGAATTTTTGGATTGCCGTTCATTTCTCTAATTTTCTGAAAACCTTCTTCAATCGCCTTTTTTAATTCTTTGAGTTTAACCTCCTCTTCTTTAGCTATAATTGCCTTTGCCATATCAATGAGTTTTGTAAGTGTTTCAATCTCATGTTTCAATTCCACTGGATCCTTGGCAACAGTTATAGCCTCCCACTCTTCCTCTTTTTTCCATCTTTCAATTTCTTCAATATCTTCCAATTCTTCATAATCAATAAAAGAAAAGGCTTCTTTCGATTTTTCATCTCCCTTTAGAATTTTTTCAAGTCTCTCTTTTCTTCTTTCAAGAGATTGTAAAAGAGCATAAGTGCTTGATGCCATCCTTCTTTGAAGTATCATTAAAGCAAAAGCTATATTTCTTTTTTTGTCTGATTGTAAGGCCATATTATATTGATTTACTACATATCTTGAAACTTCGTTATAGAGCACTTTTTCGTTCTCGGATAAACGAAACTTTATGGTTATCGGAAATCTCCTTGTGAAAATCGGTTCTCCTTCAAAGTTTCTAAGATCTTCTTTTAATCTTCTTATGAACAGGGGATTGTCTTTATTCCTTAAAGATTCTTCTACCATTTCATTGGTTGCAAAAAAACCTGGCATAAGAAGATCTAAAAATAATCTAAAATTTTCCGGGTCTCCTTTGTGGGGGGTGGCTGTTAAAAAAATGAGATGATTTGATGTTTTGGATAACGCCTCACCCAATTTGTAGCGCTGAGTTTTTTCAACTTTCTCCCTATATCTATAGGCTGACATTTTGTGAGCTTCGTCAACAATGACAAGATCCCAGTGAACTGAACTTAAACTTGCAAGTATTTCTTCTTGTTTAGCAAAATCTATAGAAGTGATAACCTGATCATTCTTCTCCCAAGGATTCTCTCCATAGTGGGCATTAAAGGTATTTCTATCAAGAACTATAAAAGTTTCGTCAAATTTCTCCTTCAATTCTCTTCTCCATTGATCTTTTAAATGCCCTGGCACAACTATTAAAATTCTATTCGCAAGTCTTCTTAACTTTAATTCCTTTATAATCAGCCCTGCCATTATGGTTTTTCCTGCACCTGGGTCATCAGCTATGAGAAACCTTATACGTGGTTGCTTCAAAACATAGCCATATACAGCCTCTATCTGGAATGGGAGAGGGTCTATTTTTGAAACATTCATAGCAAGCAGGGGATCAAATAAAGATGCGTATTTGAACCGTGTTGCTTCAATTACGAAAAATGTCTCCTGGGGATCTGATGAGAGGTCAACTGTTGTTTCTGCAACTTCCAAATTGCTTAAATCCTCCACTTTGAGAAGCTGATCTATATATTCCTTTGAATAAATAGTTGATCCTACAATGCGAATGTAATTGCTTAATTCCTCAGTTTTCTCAACCTTAACAGGTTCTTTCCAGAAAGGACCTTTAATTATAATCCCTTCCTTGATCATCTTTTTCTCCAATTTTTAATCGCCGTTTTGCATAACTCGTTTTTATCCGAAATGTTTAAATATATTTAAATTAATTTTTCCTTATATCCTATTATTTTTAAAATATTATTACAAATCAACTTTAAAAAATCAATTTATCTAAAACTTCTTTTACTTCCTCAGGTTTGATTTCAGACATGCACTTCCATTCTTTACATTTTTTCTTAAAACAAGGGCTGCAGGGAAGAGCACTTCTTAAAATCTTGAATTTCCCTGCCCAGGGGCCTGTCCTTTTCTCTGATGTGGGACCAAAAAGTGCAACAGTGGGTTTTTCAAAAGCAGAAGCTATGTGCATGGGACCTGTATCTACACTAACAACCGCTTTAGACCTTCTTATTAATATAGCAAGCTCCTTTAAAGAGAGTTTACCAACAAGAGAATAAACATAAGAAAACTTTTTTTCCATTTCTTCTGCCCAGGATTTAAGTTTCAATTCTGAAGGACTTCCCGTGATGAAAATATCAAAATCTTTAACCAACTCTTTACAAAGTTCTATAAGTCTTTCCCAGTGAGAATAAAGCCACCATTTTGTTTCCCAGCGAGCAGAAGGAATAAAAACTAAATAAGGTTTTTTGATAAAATTAAGTTCTCCGTTGTAAATTTCCTGAGAAAATATAGGTTTTGGTATATCTTCGTTATTAAATACTTGCGCACCTAACTTTTCTATTGTTTTTTTTGTAAGAAAAATATATCTTTTTACCGCATGTAAATTTTTATCATAAGGAGGGAGTTTTACATTATAAAAAAACGGACTTCCTTCTCTATGGTTAGAAAAACCTATTTTATATTTAGCTTTTGCAAATCCTGTTATAATTCCGCTTTTAAAAAGACCCTGATAATCTATTACCGCATCGTATTCATCTTCTCTTAATTCTTTCAAAAAGTTTTTCAAATTTTTAAAAGAAAAAAGGTCATTTTTGTAAAAAATTAGAAGTTTATTTATATAAGGATGTCCTTCCAGGATTTCAGCATTTCTTTTATCTACAACCCAGTCAATCTGAGAATCAGGAAAAGATTTTTTTAATAAAGTCAGAGATGGTAAAGTTTGAACTACATCTCCTAAGGCAGAAAGTTTAACTATAAGAATCTTCACTTTTCTTTAAAATAATCTTTTATAATAAGTTCTGAGGCTTCTTTAAGATTTTTGGCTACAAAATCAGGATATATCTTTTTCTGAGGAGCAACATATTTTAATTCACCTTTACCATATCCAGTAAGAACTAAAATGCTTTTTATTCCTAAATTTTTGGCAGTTTCTATATCTACAATTTTATCTCCTATTAAATAAGAACTTCTCAGATCTATAGGATACTTTTCTAAAGCCTGCATTATAAGACCAGGTTTGGGTTTTCTACAAGAACAATTTTCTTCCGGATGATGCAAACAGACAAAAAAATCGTCTATAGATACACCTCTTTTTTTAAGCCTTTTTTGTAAAAGCTCGTTTGCTTTAAAAACAAGTTCTTCTGGAAAATAACCCCTTGCAGGTCCGCTTTGATTGGTAACAACAATAAGTTTAAAACCATAATTTTTAAGAAGTTTCAACGCTTCTGCTACACCTGGTAAAAGTCTTAAACGAGAAAGATCGTTAATATATCCCATCTCTTCATTAATCGTGCCGTCTCTATCTAAAAATACTGCTGGATATTTCATTAATGTTTATCCTGAAGTATATGGAATTTATATTCCCAAAGATGAAATTCTTTATTTGGTTTTAAAACTGAGGTAAAGTTGTATTTTTTTTCAAGTTCTTCAAGATAATGAATTTCTTCTCCTATTATTTCAGATAAATCTGGATTTATCTCTATTTCAACTACCTTATTTTTAACATGCGGTCCCATTTTCATAAGTCTTCTTAAAATCTCATAGTAAATGGTCCTTTTACTTTTTATTTTTGCCTCCCCAGAACAATAGGGACATGTTTCATAAAATACCTGATAAAGAGATTCTCTCTTTCTTTCTCTTGTCATTTGAAGTATTCCAAAAGAGGAAATAGGTAAAAAACTATGTTTTGCTTTATCTTTTTTCAATGCCTCTTTTAAAGTTTGGAGAACTAACTCTT
>DAIQAS010000019.1:0-19468 GCA_036781525.1 Thermodesulfobacterium sp.
GGTCACGGCTGCGGGGCAGCGGGGGATTTTCACCCCTCTTCCACAACTCCAGCCCGAATTAAGTAAATAGCACAAACTTAAAGATTGTCAATTATAAAAACTCTATAACTTAAGCTTCGCTTTTTATTTCTTCAGGTGTGGTAAAAAAGGCTACCGCAATTAATATCCAGGCAACCAGATTGATGAGAATTCCAATTATTACAATGGTCAAAATAGTACCAATGAAATACCAAAATCCCCCTGTTCTAAAAAGATTAATTCCTGTATAAGAAGAAAGGAGATAAAAGGCAGATTTTAAATAATGGGCACTAATTATTAAAAGTATATATAATATTATAAAAGCAAAAGTAGTTCCAAGCCCGATATTTGAAAATACATGATGTGAATACTGCCCATGAGTTCCCATCATAGAGAACATAGAGAAAAGAGTTGCTCCTACAGTAAAAAAAGCCAAAAAACCTCCTACTACAGCAAGTATAAAAGAGATAAGAGCATTTTTAAAAACCTGAGGGTCATTATAAATTTTTGAAAACATATTAAAAGAAATAAGCATAAGCACTATACCTGCCAGTCCTGCTAAAGCCCCAAGATAAGGTGTTATAGTTAAAACAAGAAGTATTGCTCCAATTCCTCCAAGAAGTTTAGCAGTTGATAAGTTTCCATTCATGGTCTTCCTCCTTTTAGTACAATTTTTTGAAAATTATAGAAATTATTTTAGATAAAATGTAAAATAAAGGCAAGAAAATTATTTAAATTGAGATTGAAATTCAAAAAATTTTTGCTAAAATAAATTTATTTGTGAGGTAAATATATGAACTTTGCCAGAAAATTAGAATGGATAAGAAACTTTATAATTGAGAATAATCTTTCTGCCTTTCTTTTTACATCCCCTTCCAATATATTTTACCTAACTCGCTTCAGGTCTTCCAATGCTTTTGTTATTTTCACTCCCGAAGAGAACTTTTTTATTACAGATGCAAGATATTTTGAAAGAGCAGAAAAGGAATTAAAAGATTGGAAAGTTGTGCTTATAAAAGAGAATACCTACTCTTTTTTAAAAAAGTTTATAAAAGGATTAAAGCCAGATACTGTGGGATTTGAGAAAGAGGGTATTACCTATGAGTTGAAGGAAAAATTGAGGATTAAAGGAGTTAAGTTTAAGGGTTTTAGCAGAGTTTTAAATGATTTGAGAATGATTAAGGATGAGGAAGAAATAAAAATTTTAAAAGAGGGGGTTAAAAAAACTGATGAAATTTATAGATATTTAATAAATGTCCTCGCTGGTTTTGATTCCTATGAAAGAGAAAGATTAACTGAACTTAGGTTAAGAGGTTTTCTTGTTTCCAAAATTTTTGAAATAGAAGCAGAAGGAGAGAGCTTTCCTGCAATAATAGCAAGTGGTAAAAACTCATCTATACCTCACTGGGAAACTTCAAAAAATAAAATAAAGAAAAATGCTCCACTTCTTATAGATATGGGTATTATCTGGAAGGGCTATTGCACCGATTTTACGAGAACTTTGCATTTAGGTAGGCCTTCTTCTGAGTTTAAAAAGATGTATGAAATTGTTAAAACAGCCTGGTATAAGGGCTTTGAAAAAGCAAAAAGAGGTATTCCTTTTTCTGAAATAGATAGAACCATAAGAGAGTATTTTGAAAGTAAGGGTGTAGCTAAATTTTTTTCTCATGCAACGGGACATGGAATAGGAGTTGAAATTCACGAACCACCAAGAATTTATTATCAAGTAAATAACAAAAATAACGAGATTATAGAGGATGGTATGGTTTTCACCATTGAGCCAGGTCTTTATTTTCCAAATAGATTTGGTATAAGACTTGAAAACATGGTATTTATAGAAAAAGGAAGAGGAGAAATTTATTCTGAAGAAAGTTTGGAATTAAAAATTTTGGAGTAAAAAAAAACGATGGAAAAGGTTTATAAACCTATAAAAGTAGCCCTTGTGGGGGATCCCAATGTAGGTAAAACAAGTATTCTTAATCATTTGGTAAAAGGCAATTTAAAAATTGGGAACTGGCCAGGAGTTACCGTAGAAAAAAAAGAAGGGCATACCTATTTTCAGGACTACCAGATAACTTTTATTGATCTTCCAGGAGTTTATACCTTAGAAGAGATTGTCTCTGAAGATGAAAAAATAACTTTGGATTTTCTTCTACACGGAGATTATGATGTTATTTTAAATATTATAGAAACTCCTCGCATAGAAAGGGATCTTTATTTAACCTGTCAGCTTCTTGATATGGGTAAGCCTCTTATACTGGTTCTTAACATGATAGATGAAGCAGAGGAGTTTGGAGTTGAAGTTGATACAGAAAGACTTTCAGAACTTTTAAAGACAAAAGTTATAAAAACAAACGGTAGAACAGGAGAAGGAGTAAAAGAGATTCTGCCAGCTATAGTAGATGTTTATGAAAAGAAGATACTTCCCACCTCTATAGTTTATTCTTCCGAAATTGAAGGGAGAATTAAAAATATAGAAGAACCTAAGTGGATTGGGTTGAAAGAAATAAGTGAGGAAAATCCAGAGATTTATGAGGCTATTAAAGAAAAAAGACTTAGATTTTCGCAAGGTTTAGCTAAAGAAATTACCCGTAAAAGAATTTTAAACAAAAAAACCCTAACAGAAATTCTTGACAGCATTTTTTTACATCCCTTTTTAGGAAACCTTTGTTTTCTTCTGATAATGTATTTTTTCTTTAAAATTTCTTTTGACTTTTCTACTCCTTTTATTGATTGGATTGACAGTTTTATGCAGGAATTTCTTGCTCCTACCCTTTTTATGCTTTTAAGCAAGGCAGGAGCTTCCTCTTTTCTTATTAGTTTTGTTACAGGAGCTTTGATAGGTGGTGTGGGAATTGTTTTTACTTTTATTCCTCTTATTTTTACCATGTACTTTCTCTTAACCTTGCTTGAAACCTCAGGTTATCTACCAAGGGTTGCCTTTCTTATGGACAGATTTACCCATAAAATAGGGCTTCATGGTCAGAGTGTTATTCCCATTATACTGGGGCTTGGATGCAATGTTCCAGCGGTTATTGCTACAAGAACTTTTCAGGATACAAAAGATAAGCTACTTGTAATGGCAATGATTCCCTTCATTTCCTGTCCGGCAAGACTTGTGGTCTTTTCTTTTATCGCTTTAATTTTTTTTAAGAATCCTGCTTTCATAATTTTTGGACTTTATCTAACTGGTTTTATCTTTTCTGTGCTTACAAGCATTATTTTAAGAAAAAGCTTTTTGAAAAAGGATTTATCTCACTTTGTTATGGATCTTCCGCCTTACAGAATTCCCTCCTGGAAGATGGTTTTTAATATAACCAAGGTGCATTTAAAAAACTTTATTTACCGTGCAGGAACGGTTATATTTACGGTTTCTGTAGTTATATGGCTTCTTTTAAATCTTCCTTACGGAGAAAAAAATATAGAAGATACTTTTGCAGGGAAAATAGGAAAAACCTTGAGCTATGTTTTTAAACCTGTGGGATTGGGAGACTGGAGAATTACTACTTCTTTACTTTCAGGCTTCCTTGCAAGAGAAGCTATTATAAGCAATATGGGAATTATTGTAGCTCAGGAAACACAAGAAGAGACTTATCCAGAAATCGAAATTGGATCAGCTTTTAAGAATCAACTTGTAAAATTAGGCAAGTCTTTTGAAGAAGCTATTATTTCCGTATTCTACCCTCTTCCAAAGACACTTGAAGTTGAAGAAGAGACAACGGGATTAAAAGAAAAAATAAAAGGACTTTTAACACCCAAGCAAGCATTGTCCTTTCTTCTATTTGTTTTGATTTACAACTCGTGTCTGGCAACTGTTGTAGTAATGGCAAGGGAAGGAAACTGGCGTTTTTCTCTTGGATTTTTATTATACAGCTTTCTTTTAGCTTGGGTTGCAGCTTTTATAAATTTTAATCTTTTTTAAATTTCTAATTTCATCTTTTGTGGTAAAATTTCAGGAAAATTATTTTTCTCATTTTTAAAATAAATCAGGAGGTTTTTAAGAAATGAGAGTAGTTATTATTGGTGCTGTTGCCTGCGGAACAAAGACTGCTTGCAGACTTAAAAGATTAAGACCCGATGCTGAGGTTATTCTTATTGATAAAGACGAATTTATTTCTTATGGTGGATGCGGAATGCCCTATTATCTTACAGGAGATGTTTCTCATATAGATGAGTTAAGAAGAACCACTTTCTATGTTCTAAGAGATGAAAAGTTTTTTCAGGAAATAAAAGGTATTACTACCTTAACCAAAACACTTGCAGAAGAAATAGATAGAAAAAAGAAAGTGGTAAGAGTTCGTTATCTCGAAAGTGGTAAAACAGAAGAAATTCCTTATGATAAGCTTGTTATAGCTACCGGTTCAGTTCCCAAAATTCCGCCTATCCCAGGTGTTGAGCTTGATGGAGTTTTTACCCTTTCAAATCTGCATGATGCTATAAAGATAAAAGAAAGGCTTGTTAGCAGAGAGGTGGAAAAACCATTGGTAATAGGAGCAGGGTTTATAGGGCTTGAAGTGGTTGAAGCCTTTGGAGAATCCTGGGAGTTACCTGTAACACTTTTAGAATACTTTCCTCAGGTTTTACCAAGGCTTATAGATCCTTTTATGTCCCGCATAATAGAAAATCACTTAAGAAAAAAGGGTGTTAATGTAGTTTTAAATGCAAGGATAAAAGAGATTGTGGGAGAAAATGGCAAAGTAAAGGGGGTAAGAACAGAGGATGGATTTTACCCTGCTGACCTTGTTTTGCTTGCAACAGGAGTAAGACCGAATACTGAGCTTGCTCAAAAAGCCGGATTATTCGTTTCATCTACCACAGGTGGAATAGTTGTAAATGAAAGAATGCAGACCTCAGACCCTGATATTTATGCAGGCGGAGATTGTGTTGAGATAAGACATTTAATAACCGGTAAGGGTGTGGTTGTTCCCATGGGTTCTCTTGCTAACAGGCAGGGTAGAGTTATTGCTACAAACATTGCCGGAGGGAATGCAGTTTTTAAAGGAACAGTAGGAGCATTTATTCTAAAGTGTTTTGATATGGCTATAGGTGGATGTGGTTTAAGTGTTGAGTCTGCCAAGGCAGAAGGTTTTGAAGATGCAACCTATGCTTTAAATATTCAACATGAAAGGGCTCACTTCTTCTCCATAGGCTGTTCATATTACTCCTTAGTGTTTGATAAAAGAACCACCAAAGTTCTTGGTTTCCAAACCATAGGACCTTTTACAGATGGAACCTTAGCAAGAGTTCATGCCATTTCAAGTATATTACCTCTAAAACCTACTGTGGATGAGATTATCGCTTTAGAACTTCCTTATTCTCCGCCTTTTAATACGGCTTTAGACCCCATTCACAATACTGCTCACATTGCTGAGAATATTATTTATGAGAGGTTTAAACCTATTGGCTGGGAAGAAATCATTGAAAGACTTAGAAAAAAAGACGAAAATATGTTGATAGTTGATGTAAGAACTCCAAATGAAGTGAAAGATCTTACAGAAAAATATGTTAACTGGATAAATATACCTTATCAGGAAGCAAGAACTAAATTAAAAGATCTGCCTAAGGATAAGGATTTAGTTGTAGTTTGCAGTGTTGGAGCAAGGGCTTATGAGGTTGCAAGATGGCTAATAGCTGAGGGTTTTAAAAATGTATATGTAGCTTTTGGAGGAATAGTTTTACCAAAAAGCTGGGGAGAGGAATTTTAATGAGAGTTCAGGCTGTTCGCGGTTTTAAAGATTGGCTTCCTGAAGATTTTGCTAAATATGAGTATCTTATAGATTTAGCAAAAAAAATTTTAAAAACCTATAATTATAAAGAGATAAAAATTCCCATTCTTGAGAAAACAGATCTTTTTGTAAGATCCATAGGAGAGTTTACAGATATTGTGCAAAAAGAAACTTATACATTTCAGGATAGAAATAAAGAATTTCTAACGCTCAGACCAGAGGCAACTGCAGGAATTTGCAGGATGGTCATAGAAAAAGGGCTTTTTGTTAATCCCAAACCTTTGAAGTTTTTTACTATCGGTCCAATGTTCAGACACGAAAGACCTCAAAAAGGGCGTCTTCGTGAGTTTTTTCAAATAGATGTAGAGCTTTTTTCTGAGCTAAATCCTTATATAGAAGCTGAAATTATACTTTTAGCCATGCAAATATTAAAAGCCCCTTTACCTTTGAAGGAGGATTTAGAAGGAATTTATACCTTAGAGCTAAATTCTCTAGGATGTCCTCAATGTAGACCCAGATATAGAGAAGAACTTTTAAAGTTTTTAGAAAAAAACAGAGACAATCTTTGCGAAACCTGTAAGGAAAGGATTTTGAGAAATCCTTTGAGAGTACTTGATTGCAAGGAAGAAAATTGCAAGGAAGTGGTTTCAAAAAGCCCTGTTATTACAGAATATCTTTGTGGGGAATGTAAAGAATATTTCGAAAGTATTAAGAATATTTTAGAGTCTGCAAAAATTAAATATGTGGAAAATCCGAGGCTTGTTAGAGGACTTGATTATTATGTAAGAACTATTTTTGAAATTAAGGCTAAAGGACTTGGAGCTCAGGATACGGTAGCAGCAGGAGGAAGGTATGATTATCTTTTAGAGGAATTAGGAGGTCCTCATCTTCCTGCCATAGGTTTTGCTATAGGACTTGAAAGATGGGCTATTTCTCTTTTTGGAGATGAAGAAAAGGAGGGAGTTTTATCTTCCGAAGAGGTTCTGAAAAAACTTAACCCGGATATCTTTGTTGTGCTTCTCGGAAAAGAACCTTTAATCCATGGATTTAAAGTAGCTTATCTTTTGAGAAAAAAAGGTTTAAAGTGTGAGATAACCTATGAGGAGCGCTCTTTAAAAGCACAGCTTAAAAGCGCAGACAAACATTCTTCAAAATATGCTCTTATTATAGGAGAGGAGGAATTGAAAAATAAATATGTTATACTTAGGAATATGAAAAGCAGTATTCAAGAAAATATAAAATTTGATAATTGGGAAGAACTTTCAGAAAAGATTCTTAAGAAAATACGTAATGAGATATAATATTTGCCCTTCAAAAGATGAATTTTTAAGCCTTACTGAGAAATACAATTTAGTTCCTGTCTGGATAGAAATTCCCTGCGATCTTGATACTCCTATTTCTCTTTTTTACAAAATATTTGATGATGGATACGGATTTTTACTTGAAAGTGTTGAGGGAGCTGAAAAATGGGCAAGATACAGTTTTATTGGAATTAATCCTTTTTTAATTTTTAGAAGTAAGGGAAAGAATGTTAGTATAAGAAAAAAGAAAAATTCTGAGTTTATTGATGAAGAGTTTGAGTCTGAGAATGCATTTTTAGAGCTAAGAAGTCTGATAAGGCAGTTTAATACACCAGTTTTTAAAGAACTTCCGAGATTTTCAGGTGGAGCAGTGGGATTTGTTAGTTATGAGAGTATTAGATTTTTTGAAAATATACCCTGTGGAGAAGACACTATTTATTTTTCTGATTTCCATTTTATGTTTCCAGAAATTCTAATTGTTCATGATAGGCTGTCTCACAGTTTAAGAATTATTTATAATGTTTGGAAAAAAGATGATGAAGATCCTGCAAAACTCTATGAAATTGCATCTGAGAATTTGAAATTAATAGAAGAAAGGATTAACATAGGAAGAATTTCTAAAGAGAAAGGTTTTGAGAATTTTTCTTTTCATTTTGCTCCGGAAATTCCCAAAGAAGAATTCTTAGGAATGGTAAGAAAAGCCAAAGAGTATATTGAAAACGGAGATGTCATTCAGGTGGTACTTTCTCAAAGGTTTTACCTTGAAAATAGAATTCCTCCGTTTCTTATATACAGGGCTTTAAGAAAGGTAAATCCTTCTCCTTATCTTTTTTATCTTAAGTTAGGAGATGAAATTTTAATAGGTTCTTCCCCAGAGATTTTAGTAAGAATGGAAGAAGGAATTGTAGAGACAAGACCCATTGCAGGAACACGCAGAAGAGGTAAGAATGAAAAAGAAGATAAAGAGCTTGAAGAAGAGCTAAAACAGGATGAAAAGGAGCTTGCAGAACATATTATGCTTGTTGATCTTGGAAGAAATGACATTGGCAGAGTCTGTGAATACGGAAGTGTTGAGGTTTATGAGCTTATGGTAGTTGAAAGGTATTCTCATGTGATGCACTTAGTTTCAGGAGTGAGGGGAAAGGTAAAAGACGGAATTGATATGTTTGATGTCTTCTCTGCTACTTTCCCTGCAGGAACAGTTTCTGGAGCACCCAAAATCCGTGCTATGGAAATAATTACAGAACTTGAAAAGAAAGTGAGAGGACCTTATGCAGGAGCAGTGGGTTATTTTGGATTTTCTGGAAATATGGATTTTTGTATAACTATAAGAACCCTATTTCAAAAGAATAACAGACTTTATCTTCAGGCAGGAGCAGGAATAGTTGCGGATTCTGATCCGGAAAAAGAATATGAAGAGACTATTAATAAAGCTAAAGCCCTTTTTAAAGCTTTAGAATTGGTTAAGGAGTTTGCTTAAAATGAAAAGGGTTTTAGTAATAGATAACTATGATTCCTTTACCTATAATCTTGTTCAAATTATTGGTATTATGATTTCTAAACTTTGGAAAGGTGAAGTATTAGTTTTTAGAAACGATGCCATAACACCTGAAAAGGCTTTAGAACTCAAACCAACTCATATAATTATTTCTCCTGGCCCCTGCACTCCCAAAGAAGCTGGTGTTTCGGTTGAGCTTATAAAAAAGGCTAAAGGCAAGGTTCCTATTCTGGGGGTATGTCTCGGACATCAGTGTATTGGTGCAGCTTTCGGAGCAAGAATTGTAAAGGCAAAAAGACTTATGCACGGAAAGATTTCTCAAATCTACCATGATGAAAAAGGGGTTTTTGCCGGGCTACCCAATCCTTTTTCAGGTATGAGATACCATTCCTTAGCTGTAGATTTTGGAACTCTTCCTTCATTTTTTGAGATTTCTGCAAGAGCTGAGGATGGGGAAATTATGGGGATTAGACATAAAGATTTGCCTATAGAGGGAGTACAATTTCATCCAGAATCCATAGGCACTTCCCTTGAAAGATGGCAACTTTATAAAGCCCCTCCTAAAGACTGGGACTTTAAAAGTGATGCTTTACCTGAAGGGGTTATCCTTTTAAGAAATTTTTTGAGTATTTATTAAAAAAGATGTTTAAAAAATTTTACGAGGTTTTTAGAAACATTTTACTTTGGTTTTATCTCATTTTAACGGTCCCTACATTTGGAACCTTAGCTCTTATAATTAGAAAACATTTTTGGGCTCGTATCTGGTGTAAAGGATTATTAAAGGTTCTGGGAATTAAAATAGAGGTTTTTAAAAAGAAGGAACTCCCTAAGGGTATTTATATTTTTATGAGCAATCATCAGAGTCAACTTGATATTCCTGTATTGGAAAAAGTTCTTGAGCCTTATAACATAAGATTTTTGGCAAAAAAAAGTCTATTTAAAATTCCCTTTTTTGGATGGGGAATAAAAGCGCTCGGATATGTTCCTGTAGAGAGAGAAGATCCCCGAGAAGGGCTGAAAAGTGTTTTAGCCTGTATAGAAAGAGTCAAAAAGGGGGTCTCACTTGTTATTTTCCCAGAAGGGACAAGGAGTGCTACAGGAGAGCTTTTACCTTTTAAACTTGGAGGATTTTTAATTCCTCTGAGAAGTAAAATTTCAGTTGTTCCTGTAACAATCTTGGGGACAAGAGAAATTTTGCCAAAAGGCTCATTGTGGTTTAAAGTTTCAGCAAACAGCAAGATTAAGGTTTACATAGATGAACCTATAGAAATAAAAGATTTTAGCGGGAGAGATAAAGAAAAATTGGCTCAATTAGTAAGAGAAAGAATTTTAAAAGCACTTGAAATACTTAAAAAAGAAAGGGGGGTTAAATAAATATGGGAGAAATTGTAGTAGTCCCCTTAGAAGAGGAGTTAAAAGAATCTTATTTAGACTATGCTATGAGTGTTATAGTAGGAAGAGCACTTCCTGATGTTAGAGACGGACTTAAACCTGTTCAGAGAAGAATACTCTATGCTATGTATGAGACAGGAAGTGACTGGAATAAACCTTACAAGAAAAGTGCAAGGATTGTAGGAGAGGTCATAGGTAAGTATCATCCCCACGGAGATATACCCGTTTATGAAGCCATTGTGAGAATGGCTCAGGATTTTTCCATGAGATATCCTCTTATTGATGGTCAGGGAAATTTCGGCTCCATTGATGGGGACTCCCCGGCAGCGATGAGATATTGTGTAACAGGTGATACTCTTGTTGTAACAAGCATAGGACTCATTCCTATAAAAGAGATTGCAGAAGGAGAGGAAGTTGATATTGACCTTGAAGTGCTTAATTATGAAGGAAAGATTGTTAAAGCAAGTAAATTTTTTGATTCAGGAGAACATGAAATCTTTCATGTGGTCACTTCTTGCGGCTACGAAATTAAAGGAACTTTTAATCATCCACTTCTATGCTGGGTAAAAGATTCTAACGGCAGACCTGCTATTAAGTGGAAACTGCTTAAGGATATCAAACCAGGAGATTATGTTCTTTTGATGCGTAAAGGTGGTCTTTTTGCTAAAGAGTATCCCGATTTGAAACCTTATTTTCCCGATAATCCCTCTTATAAAAATATAGAACTTCCAGAAAGAATGAATACTGAACTTGCCTTTTTACTTGGAGTTCTTACTTCAGGGGGTTCTTTTCACCAGAATCAAATAGTTTTTAACAATAAAGATCTTGCATTTTATAATAAAGTTAAAGAAATTATACAAAAACTTTTCCCTGGAATTGAATTTTACGAAAGAGAAATCAAAGACGGTTGTTTTGAACTCTCCATTTATCATCAAAAGGTGGTTCAATTTTTGATAAATCTCGGATTAAAGCCTGTCAAGTCTGAAGAAAAGGAAATTCCATTTATTATTTTCAGATCTCCTGAAGAAGCAGTTAAGTCCTTTTTACAGGGACTTTTTGAGGGAGATGGGAGCGTTATTTTTCATGAAGATAAAAGGCACCAGAGAAAATCTATAGAACTTGTTTACAATTCAAAAAGCGAAAAACTTATAAAGCAACTAAAAATACTTTTGTTAAATCTGGGGATAGTTACCACATTTCCCTTTAAAGATAAAAGAAACGGTTGTTATAAACTTTTTGTTAGCGAATGGCAAAATATTAAACTTTTTAAGGAAAAAATAGACTTTTTTTCAGAAAGAAAAAGAGAAATTCTTTCCAAAATTGATGAGATTAGTCCCAATGGTACAAGCCAAACAGATTTTATTCCTTTCTTAAGCGAATATTTGAGAACCAAATACAAGGGAGAAACTTTTCAGAAGTATAATTTTGATAGATACAATAAGTTAGCCAAAAATTTCTCACTTATTGCAGACTTTATAACAAAGGAAGATAAAGAACTTATAGAGTTACTTCTCAAACAAACTTATTTTTTTGATAAAGTAGAAATAAAAGAAAAGCTACCCCAGCCTGAAAGAGTTTATTCTATAAGAGTAAATACAAATTGTCACTCTTTTGTAGCAAATGGATTTATTAATCATAATACAGAAGTAAGGCTCTCCCGTATTGCTCATGAACTTCTTGCGGATATAGAAAAAGAGACTGTAGAGTTTGTGCCTAACTATGATAATACTCTTAAGGAACCTGTGGTTTTACCTTCAAAAATACCCAATCTTTTAATAAATGGTTCTTCTGGAATAGCAGTTGGTATGGCAACAAACATTCCTCCTCACAATCTTTCTGAGGTGATAGACGGACTTCTTGCACTGCTTAAAAATCCAGATCTAAATGTTGAAGAACTTATGAAATATGTTAAAGGACCAGATTTTCCTACAGGAGCTTTTATTGTAGGAAAAGAAGGTATTAAGTCTGCCTATACTACAGGAAAGGGTATAATCAGGCTTAAAGCAAAGTATAAATTTGAAAAGGAAAAAGATAAATTAAAAATTGTTTTTACTGAAATACCCTATCAAACAAGTAAAGCAAAAATTGTGGAAAAGATAGCTCAACTTGTAAAAGATAAAAAGATAGAAGGAATTTCCGAAGTAAGAGACGAATCTGATAGAGAAGGTATAAGAATTGTAGTTGAATTGAAAAAAGAATGGAAGGACGCACCTCATACTATAATTAAAAAACTTTATGAGATGACACCCCTTCAGACTACCTTCGGAATTATCATGCTTGCTCTTGTTAATGGTAAGCCGGAGATTTTAACTCTAAAAGAAATTCTTCAGAACTTTCTTAACTGGAGAAAAACTGTTGTTGTTAGAAGAACTCAATATGATTTGAGAAAAGCTGAAGAAAGGGCTCATATATTAGAGGGATTTTTAAAGGCCTTATCACATATAGATGAAATAATAGAGCTTATTAAAAAGTCTGAAACACCTCAGGAAGCAAGAGAAAAACTCATTAAAAGATTTGGATTTACCCATATACAGGCTCAGGAAATCTTAAATCTAAGACTTCAGAGACTTACTGCTTTAGAGAGAGAAAAGATAATGCTTGAATATGAGGAGCTAAAAAGAGCTATAAGTTATTATAAAAAAATACTTACTCATGAACCTACGCTTTTAACAGTAATTGAAGAAGAATTGAAAGAGATAAAAGAAAAATACGGAGATGAAAGAAAGACACAAATTGTTGAAGAAGATAAAGAGGAGGTTTTAAGCTTAAAAGAGGAAACTCCGACGGAGATGGCTCTCGTTTTAATTAGTGAAGAAGGATATATAAGAAAACTCAGTCTGGAAAATTTTTCTTCCCAGAGAAGAGGAGGTAAGGGCTCACTTGCTTTTGCTTCTGATGAAAAACTAAAAATAGCCTTACAAGTTGGTTCTGAATCTCAGCTATGGGTTTTTACAAAAAAAGGGAAGGTATATCCTCTTAATTTAAGCGAAATAAGTTTTTCTAATAGAACAGCTAAAGGAACGCATATCAAGAACTTAATTCCTTATTTAGACGGAGAGGTCTCTTTTGTGCTACCTTATGAAGAAGAGGGATTTGTGGTTCTTGTTACTTCTAAAGGGATTATCAAAAAATTTGAAATTTCAGAAATAAAAAATTTAAGAAAAAGCGGAGCAATAGTAATAAAACTAAAAAAAGGTGACACCTTACAAAGCGGGGTTATTACGAATGGGAATGACAATTTACTTATTGCTACTAAGAACGGATTAACCATTCATTTTTACGAAAGCGATCTGGGAGTGACTAAAAAACAAGCAGAAGGAGTTATAGGAATAAGAATGGAGGAAAATGACGAAGTTTTGGATATAACAAAAACTTATGAAAAAGGATATCTATTTACCATTACTGAAAAGGGCTTTGGTAAGAAGACATCAGTTAAAGAATTTAGAATTCAGGGAAGAGGAGGTAAAGGTATAATAGGACATAATACTGACGAAAAAACGGGAAAATTAGCTGGTGCAAAGTGTATAATGGGTGAAGAAGATATAATAATTTTTTCAAGCTCAGGAAAAGCTATAAGAATAGAGGATAAAGAAATTCCTGAACAAAAAAGAGCTACCAAAGGTGTAAGATTAATTTCTCTTTTACCAGGGGAGTATGTAACAGGTATTTCTATTATTCAAAGAAAAAAATAAATTGATATAATTAGGTTTTATGTTATTTTGTTAAAAATTTTAAGGGAATTAAATGTTTATCTGCTGAAAAATTTCAGGAGGTGCTTATGTCTAAAAAGGTGCGTTTAGCTATTGTAGGAGTGGGTAATTGTGCCAGTTCTCTGGTACAGGGTATTTACTATTATAAAGAAAAAGGAATAGAAAATATTGAAGGTATAATGTTTTCAGATATTGGAGGATATAAACCCTTTGATATAGAAATTGTTGCTGCGTGGGATGTGGATGAGAGAAAAGTAGGTAAAGATGTGGCTGAGGCAATTTTTAGTCCTCCTAATTGTACAACCATATTTTACAGAGACATTCCTAAACTCGGAGTTAAGGTCAGAAAGGGTAAAGTTCTTGACGGAGTTGCCAAACATATGAAAGATTTTCCTGAGGAAAAAACCTTTATATTATCTTCTGAAAAAGAAGATGAATTAGAAGATGTGGTAGCAGTTCTTAAGGATGTTTCTGCAGATGTTTTAATAAATTATGTTCCTGTAGGTTCAGAAGAAGCTGCAAGATTTTATGCTGAAGCCTGTTTAAGAGCTGGTGTTGCTTTTGTTAATGCCATGCCTACTTTCATCGTTTCGGATCCTCAATGGGGAGAAAGGTTTGAAAAAGAAGGCATTCCTGCAGTTGGAGATGATATAAAATCTCAGCTTGGAGCAACAATTTTACACAGAACACTTGTTCAGCTTTTTGTAGACAGAGGTATTCCTGTTAAAAGAAGTTATCAGCTTAACTTCGGAGGAAATACAGATTTTTTAAATATGCTTGAAAGAGAGAGACTTAAAACTAAAAAAGTATCTAAAACAGAGGCTGTAACAAGTTTACTTCCCTATGATATAGGATGGGAAAATATCCACATTGGTCCTTCTGACTGGGTTCCTTGGCTTAAAGATAAAAAAATTGCTTACATAAGAATTGAGGGAGAACATTTCGGCGGAGTCCCCATGTCTGTAGAGGTAAAACTTGAAGTTGAAGATTCTCCTAATTCCGCAGGTTCAGCAATAGATGCTATAAGATGTGCAAAACTTGCTAAGGATAGAAAAATAGGAGGACCTTTAATTTCAATATCAGCCTATACTATGAAACATCCTCCCAAACAGTTTCCTGATCATGTAGCCAGAGAAATGGTTTTAGAATTTATTGAGGGAAAAAGGGAAAGATAGGAGGTAAGAATGGAAATTTCTAAAAGGCTTCAGAAAGTTCCTCCCTATCTTTTTGTAGAGCTTGATCGTCTAAAAAATGAAAAAAAAGAGCAAGGTGTTGATGTTATAGATCTTGGAGTAGGTGATCCTGATATTCCAACACCTTCTGAAATAGTAGAAGTAGCTAAAAAGGCTTTAGAAAAATCAGAATATCATAGATACCCCTCTAATTGGGGTAGTTTATTTTTTAGAAAAGCCTGTGCAGATTATATGAAAAGAAGATTTGGGGTTGAGTTTAATCCTGAAAGAGAAATATTAGCTCTTATAGGTTCAAAAGAGGGTATAGCCCATTTCCCTATAGCTTTTATAAATCCAGGAGATGTAGTCTTATGCCCCGAGCCTGCTTATCCTGTCTATCATTTAGGAGCTATTTTTACTGACGGAGTTCCCTATTACATGCCTTTAACCTGGGAGAATAGCTTTCTACCTGATCTTGGTAAAATTCCACAGGAAGTATTGGAAAAAGCAAAAATTATGTGGTTAAACTATCCCAACAATCCCACAGGAGCAACTGCAACTAAAGAATTTTTTAAGGACGTTGTGAAACTTGCTAAAAAGCATAACATCATAATAGCTCATGATGCAGCCTATGTGGAGATATATTTTGAAGAGCCTCCTATAAGCATTTTTGAGGTGGACGGAGCTAAGGATGTAGCTATAGAATTTCACAGCCTTTCAAAAACTTTTTGTATGACGGGATGGAGAATAGGTTTTGCTATTGGAAATGAATTTCTGGTTTCAGCCCTTGCTAAAGTAAAGAGCAACATTGATTCTGGTGTTTTTACCGCCATTCAGGAAGCAGGAGCTTATGCATTAAATAACTTAGAAAAAATTGTTCCTCCTCTGGTAAATGTATTTAGAAAAAGAAGAGACCTTTTAGCAGAAGAATTAACAAGACTCGGTTATCAGTTTATAAAACCCATTGCTACTTTTTATCTCTGGGTAAAGACTCCTAATGGAATGTCTTCTCAGGAGTTTTGTAAAAAGGTTATTCAAGAGGCAGGTGTTGTTGTAACACCAGGTGTAGGTTTTGGAAATTCTGGAGAGGGGTATTTCAGAATCGCCTTGACAGTAGGAGAAGAAAGATTAAGAGAAGCGGTGCAGAGACTTTCTACCCTGCAGTTTTAAATAAAGTTGTCTTAAGCTTAGGTACTAATTTAGGAGATAGAGAAAATAATTTAAAATTAGCTTTAAAATATCTTGAGAGGCTTCCGATTAGAATAATAAGATGTTCTAAACTTTATGAAACTAAACCATGGGGATTTAAAAGTTCCAATTTATTTCTAAATATGGTTCTACTTGGAGAAACATCTCTTTCTCCTTGGGCTTTAATTTTTGAGATTAAAAAAATAGAAGCTAAAATGGGAAGAAAAGTAAAGAGAAAAGAAAAATATGAGGATAGAGTTATTGATATAGATATTATTTTTTACGAAAACTTGATAATAGAATCTAAAAGTTTAACTATTCCTCATCCATATATGCATAAAAGAGATTTTGTTATATTGCCTTCTTTAGAATTGATTCCTCAATGGGTACACCCTTTACTGAAAAAGTCGATTCAGGAAATCTATAGAGAAAATTTTGAAAGAAACTAAATAGAGTTTAAAGCATGAAATATTTAATTCTTTTAATTTTTTTAGCAGTTGCTTACTGGTATTTTATAAAGAGAAAAAGAAAACTATCTTCTGAAAAATATAAAGAACTTGCAGAAGAATTTGTTTTTGATGAAAGCTGTCAAACTTATATTAGAAAAGATGAAGCTATAAAGGTTGAGGTTGAGGGGAAAACTCATTATTTTTGTTCAAAGAAATGTTTGGAAGAGTTTTTACAGAAAAATCCTAAACTTCAATCATAACCTCTTTTAGTCTATCAATTTCATCAAGGGCCTTTCCTGCCCCTATTGCTACACAGAAAAGAGGATTTTCTGTTACTTTAACTTCTAAACCTGTTTCTCTGGCAATTAATTTATCAAGATTTCTTAAAAGCGCTCCTCCACCTGAAAGAATAATTCCTCTATCAACGATATCTGCAGCAAGCTCTGGTGGAGTTTCTTCTAAAACTTGTTTTATTGCCTGCAAAATTAATTCTATAGGTTCTTTTATAGCTTCTTGAACTTCTTTTGAGGAAATAGTAATAGTTTTAGGAATTCCTGTAACAAGATCCCTTCCTTTTATTTCTATTGTTTCATAAGGTTCTTCAGGTAAGACATTTCCTATTTTAATTTTTATATACTCGGCTGTTGCTTCTCCTATAAGAAGATTATACTTTCTTTTAATATATTGGGCTATAGCCTCATCAATTTTGTCTCCTGCAACTTTAACAGAATGGCTTATAACTATTCCTCCGAGAGAAATAATAGCGACTTCGGTTGTTCCACCTCCAATATCCACAATCATATTGGCTACAGGTTCTGTAATGGGAAGCCCTGCTCCTATTGCAGCAGCCATGGGTTCTTCAATTAAATAAACCTCTCTTGCTCCTGCTCCTTCAGCACTTTCTTTAACTGCTCTTCTTTCTACCTGAGTTGTTCCTGAGGGTACACTTATTATAACCCTTGGTTTAAGAAAATATCCTCTGTTATAAACTTTTTGTATAAAATATTTAATCATGGCTTCAGTAACTTCAAAATCTGCAATCACTCCCTCTCTGAGTGGTCTTATGGCTTTAATATTGCCTGGTGTTTTCCCAAGCATTCTTTTTGCTTCTTCCCCTACAGCAAGAACCTTTTTATATCTGCCATCTTCTTTTACTGCAACCACAGATGGCTCTGTGAGGATTATTCCTTTGCCTCTCAAGTATATTAAAGTATTTGCAGTGCCAAGATCTATAGCTAAATCCTTAGAAAACCAATTAAAAAATCTGGATAACATAATTTTAAGCTCCTTTAAAATTTTTTTATTTCCTTAACATAATTTTAAATTGTTTTTAAAATTTTAAAAGAATTTCAAAAAGATATAATCACAAAGGGACCAAAGCCTTTAAAATTCTTTTCAGAAGGTAAAAAAATAAGTTTTTCTGGTGCTCTGTGATAAAAATATCCAGCAAGTGCGCACATTATGGCATCTAAAATCCCTTCTGTAAGATTGAAGTCAAAATCTATACTAAGTTGAAATTTTTTCTTTAACCAAGCAATTAAAAATTTTTTATCTGCTGCAGAAAGATTTTTTTTATATCTAAAAGATATTTCCTTTTTGTCTTGCGGAAGGCAGAAGTAAAGACTTGCGCGCGGATGGGTTTCAATTATGGTTCCACAAAAAGGAGATAAGGCTTCACTTAAAAGCAATGCTCTTATAGGAATAGCAGCAAGAGCGTGATAGGAGACAACCCAAGACCTGGCTTTTGAAGGAAGAATTTTCTTAAGAGCCTTATCGGAGAGCCTTATTCCTTTTTTGTCTTCTAAAGAAAAACTTAAAGGAGCATCTATGGCAACGGATAAAACTTTTTCTTTCATACAAAACTCTATAATAGGCAAAAAGTCTTCTGTATAAGAAGGCTCTAAAGGAGATTTTAAAGAGAGGGAAGGACAAAGCTTAAGAAAAGATTTTTCGTATTTTAAAGAAACAGCCCATGTATTTTTACTTCCAGCAATATCTATTCCCAAAAAATAAAACATATTGAATATAAAAATAACAAATTGTTGATAAAAATGAAATGATCCTTAAAATAAGTTTTTAGGATTTTAAAAAGATACCTAAATAAAAATCATGTCTAAGATTCTTATAGTTGATGATGACAAATTAGTTTTAAAGGTCCTTTCTAAACTACTTACGGAAAAATTGAAGGTTTCTGTTGAATGCGTTTTTAATTTTGAAGAGCTTAAAAAGGCATTAAACGAAAATACATATTTACTGAGTATTTGCGATTATCACCTTCCTGATGCAGAAGAAGGAGAAGCTATAGATTTTTTGATAGAAAACAAAATTCCAACAATAGTTTTAACAGCATCTTATGATGAGAAGATTAGAGAGAAAATTCTTGAAAAAGAAGTTATAGATTATTTGGTTAAAGGTACACCAAATATATTGGAGCATATTATTTATGTAGTCTCAAGAGCTTTGAGAAATAGAAAAACAAAAGTCCTTATTGTAGATGATTCTCAAACTGACAGAAATTTAATGAAAAAAATTTTACAAAATATGCTTTTTCAGATATTTGAAGCAGAGAGAGGTTCTACTGCGCTTGAAATTCTTGAAAAAAATCCAGATATTAAATTAATAATTTTAGATTACTATCTTCCTGAAGAAGATGCCGTAGAACTTATATATACTATTAGGGAAAAATTTAAAAAGGAAGATGTGGGTATAATTGTAGTATCAGGAATGATAAAAACTGATAAAATACCTACCCTTTTAAAGGCGGGTGCTAATGATTTTCTCAGAAAACCCTTTAGTAAAGAAGAATTTATGGTAAGAATTAATAATACTATAGAGATGTTAGACATTATTAATGAGCTTGAATTTTATGCATATAGAGATCCATTAACAACACTTCACAATAGAAGATATTTTTTTGAAGAGGCTCCTAAATTATGGAATGTTGCAAAAAGAAATGGTCTTAATATAGCTTGTATAGTTATGGATATAGACGATTTTAAAAAAATTAATGATAC
>DAIQAS010000020.1:0-18134 GCA_036781525.1 Thermodesulfobacterium sp.
TTTCCTTTTTTAAGGGCATCTTTAAAAAGAGAACTTAAACTATCACAATAGTATTCTTTAATCTTATTAGCAAGTGGACTTTCCTCATATATTTTTAGAAAATCTTCAGCGCTTTTTTTAGCTGAAAGAAAGTTTTTATTTTCAAAATTAACCTTAACCACCATAAAGCTTGCTTCTTCAGCGATTTTTTCCTCGGGATACTTACTTTTTATGAGTGTGGCAAAAGAAATCAAATCCTGTATGGTTTTTTCAGGAAGGAGCTCTTTTAATAACACTTTTTCATAAGCCAGTTGATAAAGTCTGAATTTAGAAAAAAGAGCCTCCTTAGTTCCATCCCAATTGGTAATAATTAATTCATAATAGGTTTTAGCCTTTTCTTTTTCTCCTTTTTCAAAAAGAGCATCGGCTAATTTATATATAAGCTCAGGAGCTTCCTTGTAAGTTCCGTAAACATTTATAAAAATAAAAAAATCATCTTCAGCTTTTTTGAATTCTCCTTTTTTAATAAAATAGATTCCTCTTAATTTGTATAATTCTCCTAAAACCTTTTTAATGAGATTTTTTTCTATTTTTTTAAACTCCTTTGAGGGGAGTTCCTTTAAAAAATAAAGCAAAACATTGGCTTCCTTTTTGAGAGATTCTTCGCAGTAGGAATCTAAAAAGTCCTTTATCTCAGTTTTAGCTTCTTTATATTCTCCTTTTATTATAAGGGCTTTTATTTTTATCATATTTGCTATACATGCTTCCTTTGTTCCTTTTTTTACTGAGATTACCTTTTCGGAGAATTCAATAGCCTTTTCAGGAAGCCCTGAGTTGAGAAAACTTTCAGAAACTATAAGATTTTCTTCAGGGGTTAAAGAAAAATCCGGAGGCAACTCCTTTAAAAGAGTTTCTACTTTTTCATAAAGTTTTTTATTATAAGCTTCTTTGATTTTTTTTACTGTTTCTTCAGCTTTTTTTATTTCAGCTTCTTTTATTTTCGTTTTATTGGAGATAAACAGAAATATATTGAAATATTTTTTTTATTCAGATTTTGAGACAGAAAAAGTAATAAAAATGCAAAGAAATGACAATAAAAATATAAAGCCTATGGTGAAAGACTTTAAAATTTTCATTTAGTTAACAAGATATCAAAAATTATACCAGATTGTATTTTTTAAGTTTTTCTATGAAGGTTGTGCGATTAAGTCCCAATAATTTAGCAGCTTTTGTTTTTACTCCTTTTGAAAGTTTAAGTGCCTTTTTAAGATAATATATTTCTATCTCTTTTAATAGTTTATTTAATTCTATTCCATCTTCTGATATATCGGGAAGATTTGTTTTTAGCAGTATATCTCTTTCTTCGATTAAACTTTCCTTTGGTTTTATTTTTGTGTCTAAAAAGGATAAAGAAAGATCTTCCACTCCAATGGTATTATTTTCTGAAAGGATAACGAGCCTTTCTATTAAATTTTCAAGTTCTCTTATATTTCCAGGCCAGGGATAATTAACTAATTTTTCCATAACTTCGGGAGCAAGTTTTTTTTCTTCAATTCCTTCTCTTTCACATATTTTTTTTAAAAAGAATTTTGCAAGAAGAGGTATATCTTCTTTTCTTTCTCTTAAAGGTGGGAGCTTTATAGGAATGACATTTAGTCTGAAGAAAAGATCTTCTCTAAATCTTCCTTCTTTGACCTCTTTTTCTAAATCCTTATTTGTAGCAGCAAGTATTCTTACTTCAACTTTTATGGAACGATCTCCTCCCAGTCTTTCTACCTGCTTTTCCTGTATTACTCTTAAAAGTTTGGCTTGTAGTTTAGGACTTAATTCTCCTATTTCGTCAAGAAAAATTGTTCCTCCATTTGCCATTTCAAACTTTCCAGGCTTACTTTTTATAGCCCCTGTAAAAGCTCCTTTTTCATAACCGAAAAGTTCAGCCTCTAAAAGTTCCTCAGGTATAGCAGCACAGTTTATGGGGATAAAAGGGCCTTTCCTTTTACTGCAAAAATGTATATATTTTGCCAGGACTTCTTTCCCTGTTCCTGATTCTCCGAGAATAAGAACTGTGCTTGAAGAGGGTGCTACTTTCTTTACCAGCTGATAAATATTTTTCATTTTGGGATTGTGGGTTTCTAAAAGATACATATTCCAATTATATCATAATTTTGACATGTATGTCAAATTTTTGATTATTTATTTATGTATTTATGAGCGTATTTTCTTACATGATGTCCTTCAAGCACATGAAATATGCGTATTTTTTCAAGAAAGTTTTTAGAAAAGGAACCGAGAGGTAAAAACACTATTTTTTTCCCTTGAAGAGAGGCAAAGTCTTTAGCAAGTCTTCTAGGAGGGGTTTTAGCTACATAGATTATGTATTTTTCCACACTATAATCTATTCCGGCAAGAAGTAGTCTTTCGGCTTTGTTTTTTGCTATATCAAAATAGGGATCTTCCCATATATCGTAAACCCTCATAGGAGGGTATGTAAGCATAAATCCTCCATATTTAGCCTTGGCAATACCAGGGCCAACAACATTTTCCTTGGGATCTGTTGCGTAAAAAGCCATATCCGATTCCTGGTGATGTTCTCCGTGCCAGGTAAAATTCCAGGGATATTTTTCTTTTCCTGTAAGAGGATCTGGGTCTTCTTCAAAAATTATAACCACAGAACCTGCTTTGGCACGAGCTTGAGGTTCATCTTTTACATAAGGAGTTTCCTCAAAGATCCATTTTCTTATAGTCTCTCTTAAATCCAGACCGTCTTTTAAAGAAGCAGTGAAGGGCTCGATTCTTCTAAGATTTTCTGTAATTACTTTTAATCCCTTCTCCATAACCTTTTTCCCAAAGGTCTCAACTATAACATCTTCAGGAGGAAAAGAACATATAACCCTTCCAGAAAAACCCTTTTTAAAAAATTTTCTTTCTTCTCTTGTTGTAAATTTTTTTAAAAATCTTAAACTGCTTCTTATACTTCTTATTTTTCTTGAAAGTCTAAGTCTTTTGGAAGAATATTTCAGATCCTCAGGTGTAAGACTTATTAGAGAGAAAGGTGAAAAATTTTCTTTTTGAAATTCATAAAAAGTGGCTATTTCCCAGAACCAGAAAGACAATTCATCACCCCCGATTCCTCTTACCGCAAGAATGGTTGTGTAAAGATCTGGGATATATTGCCCTCTAATTAAAAGAAGATTTCTCAAAAATTGTCCAAACACTTGAATATCTCTCGGAGAAAGTTCTGTTCCAGTTTCTTTATAATATTTTTGTTTTGCTCTATCAAAAATTTCCTCAAAAAGAGAGAGTCTATCAAGGAAAAAAGTTTTATCCTCTATAATCTTATTTCTGTTTTTTTCGTAAGAACTCTGGAAATAACCCGGTTCTGCAAGTATTTCTCTAATACTTTTGGGATGAAGAGAAAATATTTCAATTTCCTTAGGGATGTTTTTGGGAAGATAAAGCAGTCCTGATACATTTTCTAAGGCTTTCACGACTCCTTTTACTTGAGAAAAGGGCAATAAAATTGCTATAGAATCATGCTTTTGAGAAATTTCAGCAATCTTTTCTGCAATATACAGTTCTTTTTCTGTGACATTTTCTTTAAAAAAGGAGAGAGCAGAATTTACATACTTATAATATCCGAGATTTTTAATAAGATAGGTAGGAAGAGGAAAAGTGTGGGAGACTTCTTCTTGAGAAGATTCCTTAGGGAGATCAATAAAAAAAATGGGAGTGTTTGAAAATAGAGCATATCTTGTTGCTTCAACTAAAGCACAAAGAGGTTCTACAATCAGATATTCCGTTTCCTTAGTTTTGTAAAAAAGAGAAATTACAGAAATATTAGGGAGATATTTTATGGCAGTTAGCCATTTATCCTTTACAAAAAATGGTAGAGAAAGAGCTACAGCTGAGGGTTTGATTTCTGTTAGAATTTTTGCAATACTTTGAGTAATTTCAAGATTTCCTGGGAAAAAAGGCAAAAAGTACAAATTTGATTTTTTATTTTGAAAAGTTTTTTCAATTTTAAGCATGGCAATTTATTAATCTAAGGGACGAAGAAGGGGTTTAGAGACCTTTTTATTATCTAAGAGTTCTTTTAAATAAATGAGAGCTTGAGAACCAAGTATTACTGAGATTGCTTCTTTAAGAAGCGGTAAAATATCTGCAGAGGTTTCGGGGGTTTTATTTAAATATTTTAATTTTTTAAGGACATAGCGACCTATACTTACTCCATCTCTTACACTGTAAAGTTCTCCATATTCGTGAGCCATTTGTAAAAATCTTACTATATAATCGAGTAATCCCTCATCAGCCCATGGAAGATTTGTTTTTAAAATAGCTTTTTCTTCTTCATAAGAGGGAAAGTCAATAAAAATCTGGGGCTGAAGTCTGGATTGAATATACTCAGGAAGTTCAAAAGTTGATGCATCTTCATTCATAGTTACACAAAGTCTAAAATCTGGATGTGCCTTTATTTTAATTCCTGCAATTATTGATTCCACATATCTTCTGGCATCAAGAAGAGGAGCAAGAGATGCCCAAGATTTTTCACTCATTCTGTTTGCCTCATCAATTATGGCAACACCACCTTTTATCATAGCGGTAACTATTGGACTTGCCACATATCTTATTTTTTTGTCTTCTGAAATAACAGGAGTAATTATCAAATCTTCTGGACGGGTATCAACAGTTGCCTGAAAGATATAAACTTCTTTGTTTAATTTTTTAGCGGCTGCATAAGCAAGGGTTGTTTTACCAACACCTGGTTTCCCAACGAGACGAGGAGTTAAGGGAAGATCCTTTTCATCAAGAACAAGCCAGCAGGCGAGTATCTGGTCAATTATTTCTTCTCTGGGATACAAAGGAATATTTAATTCATCAGGGTGAGAGAGATATAAAGTTACACCATCTATTACAATACTTTCCATAATAATTTAGTATATCCCAGTTTAAAAATTTTGCTATAAAGATTTTAAATATCTTTTACTTGACAAGAAATGCTAAAAAAGCTATAAAAATAAAACTATGCAAAAAAGAGAAACCTGGGCAACAAAAATTGGATTGATCTTTGCGGCTGCAGGAAATGCTATAGGATTGGGGAATCTGTTAAGATTTCCCTCTAAGGTTGCACTCTATGGTGGTGGAGCATTTATTATTCCCTATTTTATTTCTTTTATCCTTCTTGGAATACCTCTTATGATTCTGGAATGGATTATAGGAAGATATGCAGGTTCAAAGGGACATGGTTCTATGGTAGGAATTATGGGTGAATTTTTTAATCATTCATATCTGTCAAGAGTTGTAGGAAGTCTCGGAGTTGTTATTCCCTTTCTTATTGTTTGTTACTATGTATATATTGAATCATGGACACTTGGTTTTGCCTTTCTTTCATTGTTCAAAAAATTGCCGCAACCAGTAGTATCTGAAGATCCCAAAGCAGTAATGATGCCTTTTTTAAATTTTTATAGAAGCTATACAAAGCCTTCCCTTTCTGCTGTCATTTTTTTAACAGTAACACTTGCCATTAACTGGTATATACTTAAAAGAGGTATAATAAAGGGTATAGAGTTTACAGCCAAAATTGGAATTCCAGCTCTTCTTTTGATGGGTATTTTTCTTTCAATAACTTCTCTTTCTATGAATAATTGGAAGGGACTGGAAGGGCTTTATTTTATTTTTAAGCCAGATTTTTCAAAGCTTCTTGATCCTCAAGTATGGGTAGAAGCCTCAGGTCAAATATTTTTTACCCTCTCATTAGCTATGGGTGCTATTGCTACATACGCAAGTTATGTAAAAAAGAATGAAGATGTTTTAAAAACAGGGCTTTATACAGCGGGTTTAAACGAATTTGTAGAAGTAGTTATAGGAGCATCTATTGCTATTCCTGCCGCTTTTGCCATGTTTGGAGCTTCTTCAATTCCTGAGCTGGCTGAAGAAGGAACCTTTAGAATTGGTTTTATGAGTATGCCAGCAATTTTGACAGCACTTCCCTTTGGTTATTATCTTTCCTTTTTATGGTTTTTTCTCCTCTTTATAGCTGCTCTTACTTCTTCTCTTGCACTAACTCAACCTCTCGTTGCCCTTTTTGAAGATGAACTTAGATTTTCTCACTCAAAAGCTGTAAATATCTCTATGATTATGGTATCCATTGGTGCCTTTCTTTCTGCTTTTGTTCCTGAATTTCTTGATGAACTTGATTTTTGGGCTGGAACTTTATTTTTAATAATTTTTGGATTTATAGAGATCCTGGCTTTTGTCTGGTTTTTTGGAATTGAAAATTTTTATAAAGAACTTACAAGAGATGTATTTTTAAAGATTCCTAAGACACTTGTTTACTTCTTTTACGGAACTTCAGTTATATTCATAGGTTTACTCTTTTACTTCTGGACTACGACCAAACTTCCCGATTATCTCGGAGAGCTTTCTTGGAATTTAATAATTGCAAGGGGATTTATAGTTGCAACCCTTTTATTGATTGCTTTGATAGCGATTGAAAGTAAAAGAAGATATTTTAATGATAAAAATTAGTTTATAAATCTGTCAATTATCTTTGCACCGTTTAAATCTCCCCAAACATTAACGGCAGTTCTAAGCATATCTAAAAATCTATCCACAGCCAAAATTATACCAATACCTTCTAAAGGAATTCCTGCGGAGCTGAGGACAAGTGTTAACATTATAAGTCCTGCTCCAGGAATTGCAGCAGCTCCGATCGAAGCAAGTGTTGCGGTTATAAAAATGATAAAAAGTTGATAAAAACTCAGAGAAATTCCATAAATATTTGCAATAAAAACAGCTGCTACAGCTTCATAAAGGGCTGTTCCATCCATATTTATAGTTGCACCAAGAGGAAGAATAAATCCGGCAACCTCTTTTTTGATTTTTTCTTTTTCTTCTGCTATCTTTAAGGAAACAGGTAGAGTTGCTGCACTTGAAGCAGTTGAAAAGGCAAGAAAAAGAGCCTCTCTTACCCGAACCAAATAAGCATAGGGATTATATTTTCCTAAGAGAAATCCAAGAATAGCCAAAGTAAAAAGTGCATGGATAAGAAGTCCTAAAACTACTGTTATAACATATTTTCCCAAAGGAAAAATAATTTTTATTCCTGTTTCTGCTACAGTATAGCTTACTAAAGAAAAAACTCCTACAGGAGTAAGTTTTATAATCCATTTGGTAAGATTTATAAGAGCAGAATTTAGAGCATCAAAAAAGTTAAATAGGGAAGATATTTTATCTTTTTCTAAGGATAGAATAGAAAGTCCAAAGATGATAGAAAAGAAAATTATTTGAAGAATTTTTCCCTTAGTAAAACTTTCAAAGGGATTTGAAGGAACTATATTCCATACAAGATCTTTAAAGGTAAGTTTTTCGATTTTAGATATATATTCCGCTGCTGAAGGTATATGAAAATTTTTCCCAGGTTCTAAAACATTTACCAGAATAAGACCTAAAAGTATGGAAAGTGCTGTGGTGATGAGATAGTAAAGAAGAGTTTTTATCCCTAAGTTTTTGAATTTTTCCATACTTCCCAGAGAAATTATGGCTACAAGCACCGAAGTGAAAATAAGAGGGACAATAATTAGTTTTAAGAGAGTAAGAAATATATCTCCTAAAATTTTTATTTTTGAAGAAATATCTGGCAAATAAAATCCTGTTATAAAACCAAGAAAAATACCTATAAGAGTCAGATTTTCTATATTAAAGAATTTTTTCATAGGTTCTTTTAACCAGAATTTTTATTGATTATAAGTGGAATATGATCTCTTGTAAAGATTAGGTAATTAAACAATTTGAGATAGTTATCGAAAATTGAAATTTGTCTTGACAAAGAAAAATTTGAGAATATATTAAATCTTGACGCCGGGGTGGCGGAATTGGAAGACGCGCTGGCTTGAGGGGCTAGTGGACGTAAGTCCGTGCGGGTTCAAGTCCCGCCCCCGGCACCACAGATTATTTTAAATCTCTCTTTGGATTTAAAATCTCCTGTAAAGTTTCACCAAGCAGAGTAAAGGCAAGCACAGTTATCAAGATTGCAAGTCCTGGGAAAACAGATAACCACCAGGCAACCTCTAAGGTTTCTTTACCTTCTATTAAAATATTTCCCCATGAGGGAATGGGAGGCTGAACTCCTATTCCAAGAAAGGATAGTGCGGATTCAATAAGGATTGCCTGTCCCAGTCCCAAGGAAGCTGAAACTAAAATCGGTGGCAAAGCATTAGGAAGGAGGTGTTTAAAAATGATTCTTAAAGTCCCTGCTCCGTAAACTTTGGCTATTAAAACAAAATCTCTTTCTTTTAAAGACATTATTTCAGCCCTTACAAGTCTTGCTACCCCCATCCAGCTTGTTGCACCAATTACAATCATTATGTTCAAAATGGAAGGTTCTAAGTAGGCAATCACTGCCAGAATAAGAAAAATAGTAGGGAAACACAGCATTATGTCTATAAAACGGGAAATAATCAGATCAACTACTCCCCCAAAATAACCAGCAAGAGAGCCTAAAAAGACCCCTATTCCTATAGATATGCCTACTGCAACAAGGCTTACCTCTAAGGAAATTCTCGAAGCATAAATCATTCTACTTAAGACATCTCTTCCAAGGAGGTCCGTTCCGAGAGGATGTTTAAAAGAAGGGGGAAGAAGAATTTCATTTACATTTATTTCAAAAGGATCATAAGGAGAAATGTAAGGAGCAAAAAGTGCAAGAAAAATAAGTACAGAGATAATAACTAAACAAGTAAAGCCGATTTTGTTTTTTATTAGCTCTCTTAAAACTTCTTTCATCTTTCTTCTAACCTTATTCTTGGATCAGCAAGGGCATAGCCTATATCTGCAAGAAAATTTCCGAGAAGTGTGAGAAGGGATATTAAGAAGAGATTTGCCATTATTACGGGATAATCTCTTGCCATTACAGCCTGCCACATAAGCTGTCCTACTCCAGGGATTCCAAAAATAGTCTCAAAAATTACACTACCTCCTATCAATCCAGGAATAGAAAGTCCTAAAATGGTTATAAGAGGTAAAAGGGCATTTCTTAATGCATGTTTATAAATTATTACTTTTTCCGGAAGACCTTTAGCTCTTGCAAAAAGTATAAAGTCTGCTTTTAAGACCTCATACATGGAATTTCTTACATATCTTAAAACACCCGCCATTCCTCCAAAGGTAGCTACAAATAAGGGACAGATAAGGTGTTTAGTCCAGTCCCAGACCTTTTCCAGTAAATTCATTTCATCATAACCTATGGTTGAATGAAGTCCTGAAATGGGAAGCCACTGCAGTTTTACTCCAAAAATCATCATCAGTATTATAGCTAACCAGAAACTCGGCATGGCATAGCCAATAAAGGTAATAACAGTTGTTATTCTGTCAAAAGTACTTCCAGCCTTTACTGCCGAATAAACACCTAAGGGTATGCTAAAAAGAAGAATAAGAAAAAGAGAAATAGCATTTATAAAAACAGTTATAGGAAGTCTTTCCTTTATTTTATCCCATACAGGTCTTTGATCTAAGGAAAAGGACTTTCCAAAGTCAAGTTTAATAACACCTTTTAACCACAGCAAATATTGCACATAAAGAGGTTTATCAAGTCCATACATCTTTACTAATTTCTCTCTGTATTCTGGAGTAATTTTAGGATTGAACTCTGTAATTGGACTTAAGGGTCCTCCTGGTGCAAGATGAATTATGGAAAAGCTGATAATGGTTATTCCAAAAAGAGTAATGATTAAGGTTAAAAATCTTTTTAAAAGAAAGGATATCATGTTATTTTTAAACCGCTTTTTCTCTCTGCTTCAGAAGGTTTTAAATATAAAGGCAAGAGAGTCTCTGCATCTTTTAATTCTGCATCCCCGTTAAGTAATTTTACATAAGCCATTTTAGCTACAAGTCCTGCACTTAAATTAGGAGAAAAAGGCGGCTTAATGAAAAGGTTTTCTAATTTATTTTTTAAGAAATCTTCCCACTTCTCAAGGGTCTCACTAACAAATAATGCAGGGCTATCAATATAATTGGGCAAGTCCTTTAAAGGAATACAAAAGGGGGAGACCAGAGTTTTTAGACTGAAATTTTCCCATCTGTAAGAAGCTAAAAATATTTCTTTACTGTATGCGTCAACAAGGCTTATTATATTTCCAGGATAATTTATGAAGTTAGCTGCCAGAACCTCAAGGCTTGACACAGGAATTACTGGTCTTGGATAAACTAAGCTCAATCCTTTCAGAATGGATAGTCCGATTCTTAATCCTGTAAAACTTCCTGGTCCAATATCTATAGCGTAATAATCTATTTCTTCCAAAAAGAAGTTTAAATTTTTTTCAAGAAAAGGCAGAATTCGGAAAACCGTAGTTGAATAAGATTCCTTAGAAATTAAGGACACTTCTCCCAGAAGAGACTTTTTAAAAAGGGCAATTCCTCCGATTTTTCCAGAGGTTTCAATAGCAAGAATTAAGGGATATTCCATCCTTTAAAAAGTTTTAAAATATCATTATAAAAAACTGCTATGCTGAGTGCAATTATAATTACCAGACCAATTTTGAAAATTAATTCTTGAGTTTTTAAAGAGAGAGGTTTTCTTCTTATAGCTTCTATTCCAAAAAGCACAAGATGTCCTCCGTCAAGCATGGGAAGAGGAAGGATGTTTATAACACCAAGGTTAACCGAAAGAATAGCCGTGAAAGAAAAAAGATAGGATATTCCCATTTTTGCAGTCTCTCCTGCCATTTTTCCGATGGTAATAGGGCCTCCAAGAGTGGAAAAGGGCATCTCACCTGTAAAAAGTTTATAAATGGCCATAAATATAAGACCTGTCAGTTGTATTACTTTTTCAACAGCCATATAAAAAGCGGTAAAAATATCGTGCTTATGATGAATAATTTCCTGAGTTGATTTAATTCCTATTATAGGAATTTTTGTCTTTTTACCAAAAATATTATAACCTTCTTGAAGCTCGGGTTTTAATTTTATTTCAAAAATTTTGTCATTTCTTTTTATTTTTAAGGTTACTATTTCTTGAACTGTTTTTGACCTTAGAAAAATTACCAGCTCCTGAAAAGAGCTAACTTTTTTACCGTTTACCTCAAGAATTTCATCTCCGGGTTTAAGTCCTGCTTTTTCGGCAGGAGAGCCTGGTATTATCTCTCCTACTTTTGCTGGTAATGTATAACTTCCTACAGTGGCAAAAAGAAGCCAAAAGATAAAAATAGCTAAAAGAAAATTAGCCAAAGGTCCTGCAAAAACTATAATTGCTTTTTGCCAGGGCTTTTTATAGGCAAAAGCTTTCTCAGGATATTCCAAAAGAGAATTCATTTCTGGATGCTCTCCATAAAGTTTTACATAGCCTCCTAAGGGAATAAGGGAAAGCCTATATTCTGTCTCTCCTGCTTTGAATCCTATAAGACGGGGTCCAAAGCCCAAGGAAAAAATCTCAACTCTTACACCCATAAGTTTAGCAGCTAAAAAATGCCCAAACTCATGAACAAAGATAAGGATTCCTATTACTAAAATGGCAACAGTTATGGTTGTAATCATTTTTAAATACTCTTAATAAGATTTTCTGTAAAAATACAAACTTCTCTGTGAATCTCTAAGACTTCATAAATATTTTTAAAATTAATAGAGGGTATTTTAAATTCATTTAGAGTTTTTTCAAGAAAATATGGAATTTTATCAAAACTTATTTTGCGGTTAAGGAAGGCATCCACCACCACCTCATCTGCGGCTTCCAAGATAAGAGGATAAATTCCGCCAAGCCTTCCTGCTTTATAAGCAAGTTTCAGACAGGGAAATTTTCTAAAGCTTGGTTTTTTGAAAATAAGTTTTTTAACTTCTGTGAGATCAAGATTTTTTACAGAAATTTCTGCCCTTTCTGGATAATTAAGAGCATAGGCAATAGCAATTTTCATATCAGGGGGGCTAAGATGCATTAAGTAGCTTCCGTCTATAAGTTTTATAATTCCGTGTACCAGACTTTGAGGATGAATAACTACCTCGATTTTATCAAGAGGAAAATCAAAAAGCACCATAGCTTCAAGAACCTCAAAACCTTTATTCATAAGAGTTGCAGAATCAACAGAGATTTTTTTACCCATTTTCCAAGTAGGATGAGAAATAGCCTTTTCAGGTGTTATTTTGGGGAATTCCCTTAATGGAGTTTTATAAAAGGGACCTCCTGAAGCAGTAAGAATCAATTTTTCTACAGAAGTTCTTTTTTCCTTTTGTAATAGCTGAAAAAAGGCAGAATGTTCACTATCAACAGGAAGAAGTTCAGCTTTACCGGTTTTAGCAACTTCTTTTAGAAGCTTTCCTGCAGATATAATACATTCTTTATTTGCTATAGCGACTCTTTTCCCCGTTTTAAGTGCGTAATAAGTGGGAATGAGGGCTTTTATTCCTGAAATTCCAATAACTGCTATATCTACCTGATTTAAAGAAGCAAGCTCTTTTAAACCTTCGTCTCCCCAGAGAACTTCAGTTTTGTAGCTTAAGGATGTCTTTAAGGCTTTAGCATCTTCTTCTTTTTCAACCACTACATAGGGAACCTTAAATTTTTCGCAGAGAGCTTTTAACTCTTTAATTCTTGATTTTGCTGTAAGCCCTATAATTCTGAATCTATGAGGATTTGCTGTTATATAATCTATGGTTGATTTTCCAATAGATCCCGTAGCTCCGAAGATAGCCAGAGTTTTCATTTTGAAAAAGATCTATTTACTGCTCTCAGGTATGGAAAGAGGCTCCTTTGGTGGAGTAGGTATAGGAGTGGGAATTGAGGGTAGGGTTTTATTTTCAGCTGAGGAAGTAGCTGGAATTTCAGTTTTTAATACAGTTGGTTTGTGTTTTTCCGTAAAGACTTTGGTAAGAAGAATAGAATTTAAGAAAAAAAGCAAAACAAGAATCATAGTAACTTTGTTTAAAAAATGAGTAGGGCCTGCACCACCAAAAATTGCTTCTGCCCCCCTAAAAACTGCACCGTATTCAGAACCTTTGGTTACATTCACAAGAACTATAAGAATTATTAAGATTGCAAGAATTATCTGAAAAACTATCAAAAAAGTTTCCATTTTCTTCCCCCAAGATTTATCTCATAGGAAAAAGTTTAGCACCAGGCAAACTATCTACGGGTTCGGTTAAAAGCATTTCTCCATTTTTTATCCAGGTTTTAAGAATTTCTGCAATTTCCCTTGCTCTTGAAAAGCTTGATATAGGATAAGTAGGAACCTCTTTTCCAAGAATATTTATCTTTCCGCTCTTTAGTTCTGCATAACTTACAATACCATAGTTTCTTTTTATGCCGTTTGGATAATCATAAGAATAATCTACCACCTGAGTAAAAAGGTCTTCATCAGAAAGTCCAGCCCATTCAGCAACCTGTTCATTTAAAATAGGTATAGGTATTCCAAGACCTACAGCCAAGGAGCATCCATATCCTATATGACTCGTTCCCACAAGCCATCTCGGACTCATTTCTTTTAAATTTCCTAATACCATGAGGGTTGCTGCAGGTTGAATAGGAGCACCTTTGGGAGTCCTTTTTACCTCCATATTATGCTGAGTGCCGCACCACACGACATATCCTTTTGTTCCTCCAAGAAATATTCGTGTTCCAATACCTATGGTCTTTAAATAAGGATCTTTAAGTAAAGGAGAAAGACATCCAGCGGTGGCATAATTTGCATTCCCCAGATTTGGCTTTAATACCCCCATATAAGTATATAAAATCTTGTCAGAAAGATTAATAGCACAGTTATAATTTTGATAAGCATTTCTCGGATTGCATAATACAGCATCTTTTAAGTCATGTATAGTTATTTCTGCCTCATAAGTTCTTCTTGGATAGCAATGAGTTCCGTATCCCATGGCTCTGAGATGTATTTTTTTCCCTGCAACAAGGTCATGGATTACATGACCACCACCATAAAGAAATTGTCCGGGAAATACTTTATTAAGAGGATCATCTTCCCTTGTTTCAGTTGCACCTATATATAAATCTACAGCAGCAAGTCCTCCATAAGCAGGAACATCATTTAACCAGACCCTGTAAGCTTTAATGGTTGGTACAGTATGTCCAAAATTAATAAAGGCACCAGAAGAACACATGGGTGAGAAAGTGCCAGTTGTAACTACATCAACTTCCTTTGCTGCCTGAACCGGTCCGACTTCTTTTACAAGTTTTGAAAACTCTTCAGCAGTTAATACTACAACTTCTCCCTTTTCAATTTTTTTATTTATCTCTTCAATAGTTCTTTTTACCTTGAACTCATTTTTCATTTTCTAACCTCTTTTACTCTAATAATGAAACTACTTTATGTCCAGAAGCTTCTAAATCTGAAGCTATTTTATCAAGGGCTATTTTTTCAAGTCTTATGAAATAAACCTTCTCTCCATTAAGATTTACATCCATTCCTATGGAAATTATTTTTCCTCCTCCCTTTCTGATTATTTCAAGAACCTCGTCTAAATTGTCTTTTTTAGGAATCACATCAAGACGGGAAGAAGATTTTAGAATCCCCATAAGCTCAATGAAGGCTTCTAAAATATCTGTAATAGTAATAATTCCAACAAGTTTACCCTTGGAAACTACAGGTAATCCTCCGATTTTATATTTATAAATAATTCTTGCTGCCTCATCAATTGAAGTTTCAGGATCAACTGTAATGGGATTTAAAATCATAACCTCTTTTAAAGGAAGTTGTAACTTTTCAGAGGAGAGATAAGCTCTCAAATTACTTTCGGTAACAAGCCCTACAAGTTTCCCATTTTCTATAACCGGAATGTGTCTTATGGAAAAACGCCTCATCATCTGTATTGCTTCTTCTACTGTGTCTTCTGGAGAAGCTGTAATTACCTCTGTTACCATCCAGCTCCTAACTTTCATAGAATCTATCCCTCGTCCAGAAAGTCTTTAAAAAAACTATACCACAAAAATTTAAAACGCAAAGAGAAAAATAAAGATAGCAACAAATTAAAAAGAATTAATTAGAATTAAGATAATTTTTCAGAATATTTGAGGTAGGAGTATCAGCCTTCAAAAAATCCTCTATAGGGCCTTCGAAAAGAAGATACCCTCCTTTTTCTCCTCCTTCTGGTCCAAGTTCAATTATCCAGTCTGCCCATTTGATTAGTTCGGGATTATGTTCTATTACAATAACTGTGTGCCCTTTTTCAATAAGTCCTTGAAGCACATCTACCAACTTTTCCACATCTTTTATATGAAGACCTGTTGTGGGTTCGTCAAGAATAAAAAGAGCACCTCCTTTTGAGATTTTAACAAATTCTTTTGCAAGTTTTATTCTCTGAGCTTCTCCTCCCGAAAGGGAAGGACTTGGTTGTCCAAGTGTTAGATAATCAAGCCCGATTCTGCAAACAGTATCTAATTTTTGATAAATAGAGGGAAAATTTTTAAAAAATTCTTTTGCCTCAGAAAAATCCATATTTAAAACCTCAGAGATGTTTTTCCCTTTAAAGAAAACTTCAAGGGTTTCTGGATTGTATCTTTTTCCCTCACAATACTCACATAATTGATATACCTCTGGCAAAAATTTAATCTCAACTTTAATATATCCCTGACCTTTACAGTAGGGACATTGCCCTTCTTGAGTATTAAAAGAAAATCTTCCTTCTTTATAACCTCTTTGTCTTGCAAGTTGAGTATTTGCAAAAACCTTTCTTATCTCAGTAAAAACATTTATATAAGTTGCAGGGGTTGATCTGGGAGTATTTCCGATAGGAGAATGGTCAACTAAATAAACCCTTTTTATATTTTCAAATCCCTTTATTTTACCCACACCCCATAACTCTACTTTAGAATCAAGGGTTTCTCCTAATAGCTTTTTTAAGTTTTCATAAAGGAGATCGCATATAAGGGTTGATTTTCCAGAACCAGAAACTCCCACAACCACTGTCAAAGCATTTAAAGGTATGGACACATTTATATTTTTAAGATTTCTTAAGTGAGCATTTTTTAAAGTAATAAATTTCGTAGGCTTTCTTCTAAAACTTTTTAATTCTTTTCTTTTTTTGTCTTTAAGAGCTTTTGCAGTTTCTGAATTTTCATTCCTTAGAAGTTCTGAAGGAGTTCCTATAAAAACAATCTCTCCCCCTTTTTTACCCCCTCCTGGACCGAGGTCTAAAATACAATCAGCAGAAAGTATGGTCTCTTCATCATGCTCAACCACTATAACGGTATTACCTTTATCTCTTAAGGTTTTTAAAACCTTTATAAGTTTTTCGTTATCCTTGGGATGAAGTCCTATTGTGGGTTCATCAAGAATATAGGCAACTCCTGTAAGATTGCTTCCTATTTCAGCAGAGATTCTTACTCTTTTTGCTTCACCCGAAGACAAAGTGTCAGCCGATCTTCCAAGGGTTAAATATCCCACACCGAGTTGAATTAGACAATCAAGCCTTGATTTAATTTCGGAGACAAGTCCTTCAGCAAGGATTTTTTCTTTTCCTTTAAGTTTAAGCTTCTCAAAAAATTCTTTAACTTTATATATGCTAAGATTGCACAACTCAGGAAGAGAAAGTCCATTTACTTTATAATAAAATACTTCCTTTCTATATCTGCTTCCTTTACACAAAGGACATTCTTTATCCTCTATTTTTCCCATTCCCTGACAATAAGTACAGGCTCCTATTTTTGAATTAAAAGCAAATAAAAGAGGATCTGGTTCAGGAAGGCTTATTCCGCAGTTTATACAGGCTCTTTTTTTACTAAAAAGAAATTCCCGAGAATTTACGATAAGCAACGCCTCTCCATTTCCTTCTTTCAGAGTTTTTAAAAATAAATCTTCAAAAACTTTCATTTTTTTGAAAGAGCTTCTACCTATTACTACTTCTATAGTGTGTTCTTTATACCTTGAAAGTGAGGGAATGGGAGGAAGTTTATAAAAGGTTGAGTCAATTCTTACTTCATGATAGCCGGAATTTAAAATTTTCTCAAATAGGTTTCTGTAAATACCTTTACGATGTTTTACTAAAGGAGCAAGAAAAGTAATTTCTTTATTTTCAAGCCTTTTTTCTTTAAAAAATTTTTGGGCAATTTCAAGAAGCTCATCTTCAGAATGAGGAGTTAGCTCAGAGTTACACTTCGGACAGTAAGTTTTGGCTATTTTTGAATAAAGAAGCCTCAAGTAGGGAAGTATCTCTGTTAGAGTTCCCACGGTTGAGCGGGGGGATAGCTCTCCTGACCTTTGTTCCAAAGCTACAGTAGGTGGTATTCCAGAAATAAGATCATAATCTATCTCTTCATAGAGTTTTAAAAATTGCCTCAAATAAGCTGGAAGGGTTTCTAAAAATCTCCTTTGTCCCTCTGTAAAAATCACATCAAAGGCAAGGGTTGATTTTCCAGAACCAGAAACTCCAGTAACTACAATAAAATTGCCTCTTGGTAAATCTACATCTATATTTTTAAGATTGTGATGTCTTATACCTCTTAGCTTTATGTATTTATCTTCGTAAGAATATTCTTTTTTTTCTATGGCTTTTTCTTTAAGTTTAAGCCCTTTTAAATATTCTTTTAAATAATAAGAAGTTGGACTTTTCTGATTTTTTAAACCCAGAAAATCCGTTATAGGACCTTCGAAAAGAAGATACCCTCCTTTTTCTCCTCCTTCTGGTCCGAGCTCAATTATCCAGTCTGAGGAGAGTATGATCTCTGGGTTATGTTCCACCACAACAATAGTGTGTCCTTCCTCTTTTAAATACTTTAAAGAGGAAATAAGTTTATCTATGTCTTTTAAGTGAAGACCAACTGTAGGCTCATCAAGAAGAATTAGAGCTTTTTCTTTTTTGATTTGCGATAAAATTTCTGCAATTTTAAGTCTCTGAGCTTCTCCTCCTGAAAGAGTTGAAAGAGGTTGACCTAATTTTAAGTATCCAAGACCAAGATTTTGAAGGATTTTAAGGGGTTTATTTATAAGAGGATGACTACCAAAAAAATCAATTGCTGAATCAACAGTGAGTTCAAGGATTTCAGCTATATTTTTATTCTTCCATTTTATCTGAAGAACCTCATCTTTAAATCTTTTTCCTTTACAAACTTCACAGGGAAGAACGAGGTCTGAGAGAAACTGCATTTCAACTACTTCAAAACCAAGTCCTTTACATTCTGGACATTGGGAAATCTCAGAATTAAAAGAAAAAAAGGTATCTGTATATCC
>DAIQAS010000021.1:0-17699 GCA_036781525.1 Thermodesulfobacterium sp.
GTTCCTATACCTGCAGATTCAGGAGAAAAAAGATAAGTTAAAATTCCGGAAAGAAGCCCTCCCAAGGCTACAGTGAAAGGAAGTAAATAGGGCTTATTGAAAACCAAGGTATAGGTTTCACTTATTCCTCCTTCTCCGGCAGGTCTTGGTTGAATATACCCTACAAAATTTTCAAGAACTAAGTGAGTAATAAAGTCTAAAGTATACATGAAAAGTATTGCAAATATTCCAGCTACAGCACCAGTTATAAGAGAAAGAAGAATATAATTTCTTCTAAAAAGAACAGTTCTGTGAAGAGAAAAAAGATTTTTAGCTTTTGTAAAGTTTTTATAAGTTTCTTTTTGTAGTTTAAATCGGTTTAACCTTAACAAGGTATTTGATAGTAAAAGAAGTATTAAGAATTACAAAACTTGTATTATATCACAAAAATAAAGTATGTCTATATTGTATTATACATATCAAAAACTTGATATTTTGTTTAGAAAATTTAAAATTTAACTATGCTTAAATTTTTGCTTATAAAAAAGGAAAAAACAGTTCTACCAGATGTCTTAGTGAATTTACAAAAAGAAAAAAAACTTATTTTATTTTCTGCCGAGCAATTGCCAAATCTCTCTCAGGAAGAAATAAGAGATTTTAAAGCCATTCTTGTTCTTGGAGGAGATGGGACATTTTTGAAGGCAGTTCCCTTTGCTTATAAGTATGATTTACCCATTCTCGGGGTCAATATGGGTAAATTTGGTTTTCTTACCGAGACCTATATAGAAGAATTACCTCAAACAATTCTTGCTTTGGAAAAGGGTTTTAATTTTTTTGAAGAAAGGACACTTATAAAGGTTATTTATCAAGATAAAGAGTATGTAGGATTAAACGAAGGAGCTATAATGAAAGGTCCTGCCGGGAAAATTATTTATCTTGACTTAAAAATAAATAATAATGAAGTAACCACTATTTACGGAGACGGTTTAATTATTGCAACGCCCACAGGTTCTACTGCTTATAATCTTTCTGCAGGCGGTCCTATAGTTCACCCCAAGGCTAAAGTTTTTATTCTTACTCCTATATGTGCTTTTAAAATAAATATAAGACCGCTTATAATTCCTGATGATTCCTTAGTAGAAGTTTCGGTAAGTAAAACAGATGAAGAAATACATTTATTAATAGACGGTCAAATAAATTTAAATATCAAAAAAGATGAAAACATAATATTTAAAAAGGCAGAAAAGACACTTAAATTAATTCCTTCTTTGAAAAGAAATTATTTTCAAATTTTAAAAGATAAATTTCAGTGGTAAAAATTAGGCTTCCTCTTCTTTTTTAAGAAGTTTAGAAGCAAGCTCTTCTTTTTTTTCCTTAATAGCTTCTTTTCCTTTTTCAAGGGCTTCTTTTACTTCTTCTTTTTTAGCTTGAAGAATTTCTTTAGCTTTAGCTGAAAGTTCCTCTGCTTTTTCTTTCAAAGCTTCGGCTTCTTTTTTTAATTTTTCAGCAGTTTTATCAGCTTCTTCTTTAATTTTTCTTCTTACTTCTTCTCCACTTGCAGGAGCAAGTAAAAGTGCAGCCAGTCCCCCTATTGCGAGACCTGCTAAAAATGCCCAAAATACTGTTTTTCTATCTCCCATACTCCACCTCCTTATAAAATTTTGTTATTTCCTTTCTTTAAAAGAAGAAAAAGAAAGGATTTTCTTTAAATTGCTGCTTACTTCTTTAGCACCAGTAATTAAAGAACTGACTTCAATATATAGATTTTTAACCTGATCATTAAGACTATCAACCAAAAATTTCACTGTATTTCCAAAATCTGCAACAGAATTCATGAGAGGATCAAAAGAGTTTACGGTATTTTTTATTTTTTCTGTTGCTAATTTGACATTCTTTATGCTTTCTTTTGTTTCTTCTGATATATCTTTTATTTCATCTGTTACTATTTCTACCCTGCCTTTTAAATAGCTTTCAAAATCCTTTACAGTATCACCAAGCTCCTTTATTATGTCAGGAACAATTTTTAAATTAGTAATAAGTTCGTTTAAATTGTTTACAGTATTATTAACAGACTCTAAAGCAATGTTTAAACTTTCGGAAGATTTTTTAAGATTTTCCAAAAATGGATTGAGGTCTTCTAAATTTTTATTTAAATGGTTAACAGTTCTATTTATTTTAACGAAGATAAAAATAGAGATACTAACCAATGCAATAGATAAAACTAAAAGAATATATATTAAGACCTCCATCTTTTGACTCCTTAATGAAGTTTATTAAAGCTCACTGAAATAATATAAGACATGATTTTAATTTTTCCACTTTATAAGCTCAGGATGAGATCTCCTAATAAAAGCATTTTTAGGAACAATTCTTAAGCTGTATTGTTTTAAACCATGTCCATACAAAGGATAAATACCATGAAAAATAGCTTTATTATCTTTATATTCCTTAAAAGGAATAGAGATAACTTCTAAAATTCTTTTAATCTCTTCCTCTACACCAGGGGCTAAAACACAATAAATTTCACTTAAAAAAACTATTTGCACATCTATTAAGTCTGGAGAAAGACCTGCAAGTTCAACTTCAACTGTGATTTCAAATTTATCATCTTCAAAAAGATCTCTACGAAAAATATTATCGTATACATTAAGAATTTTTAACTCATCCCACTTTTCTAAGATAGTGTTTTTCTTATTTATTATTTCATGTAAGAAAGCGTAATTATTTTCTGTAAGAATTTTAAAGTTATCCAGCGCAGGTATATAAAATTTTTTCGTATATTCAATAAGAGCTCTGTTTATAGAAAAATCTTTGCAAGCTGTATAGATTGCCTGTTTCATCATTTTTATCCAGTTTCTCGGAATACCCTCTTCATCTCTTTCATAATATAAGGGTTGAATTTCATTTTCTAAGATATTATAGATTTGATTAGCTTCAAAGGAGTTATAAGGTGGAAGTCCCTCTTTGGGATATATAGCCCATCCGTTATTTCCCGTATATCCCTCCGGCCACCATCCGTCAAGCACACTTAAATGTAAAACTCCGTTCATAGATGCTTTAATTCCGGAGGTTCCAGATGCTTCAAAAGGTCTAAAAGGAGTATTTAACCATACATCAGATCCCCAGACTAAATATCTTGCAAGATGTATATCATAGTTTTCAAGGAAAATAACTTTATCATAAAGTCCATATTGTTCTCTGAATTCCAAGATTTCTCTTATCATTTTTTTTCCATCTTCATCTTTTGGATGTGCCTTTCCAGCAAAAAGTAAAATTGTATCTGTATTTTTTAATATTTCAGCAATTTTTTCTTTATCATAAAGAATAAGAGTATTTCTTTTATATCCTGTTATTCTTCTTGCACATGTAATAATTAGATTGTCAGCTTTGGGGAATTTAAAAGCTCTGGTTTCTTTTAGTGGAAGGTTTAGTTTTAAGTATTCCTCTTCTAAAAGCTTTTTTAAGTAACCCACTAACCTGTATTTATTTCTTTTATGAGCATCCCATACTTCTTCATCTGGAATTTTTAATATTTCTTCCCATCCTGAATCATCTGGAGACATATATATAAAATGAGGTCCGAGGTATTTTTTTAATAAATTATAAAAAGGCTCACTTAGCCACCTCCAGTGAACTCCATTAGTAACATAATCAATGGGAACTTCTTCTGAAATATGTTTTTCAAAGAGGGGGTTCCACATACGTTTAGTAGTATTCTGATGAAGTTTTGAAACTGCATTTACATAGGAAGCATTTCTTATAGCTAAAGCAGGAAGCCAGAATACAGTTTTATCTTTTCCGATAAAGCCTTCTTCAAAAAGTTTTTCTCTTGTTTTTAGATCAAGAACATCTTCAAGAAGATCAAATAGATACTTTTTAACAAGTTCGTGAGGAAAGTGTTCATTTCCAGAAATTACTGGAGTATGGGTTGTAAATATTGTTGTTTCCTTAATAAACATTTTAGCTTCATCTAAGGATAATCCCTCTTCTTTTATTAAGTCTTTAAGTCTTGCAAAAATTACAAAAGCAGAATGTCCTTCATTAAGGTGATAGAGTTTAGGTTTTATTCCCATTGCTTTTAAAGCATAATAACCTCCCAGACCCAATATGATTTCCTGTTGAATTCTTCTTTCTGGTTCTCCTGGATAAAGATATCTTAAAATATCCCTTATCTCTGGAGGATTTTCAAAGATATCGGTGTCTAAGAAATAGCAAAATGTTCTCCCAACATCTAATTTCCATACCTTTATTTTAACAGGAACATCAAGGATTTCTAAATTTATAACTAAAGATTCTCCTTTTTCGTTTTTTACTTCTTGCAAAAAGTTTAAGAATACATCTACTTCATCAGGTTCTTCAACTTGTGTTTTAATCGCTGGATCAATTTTTTGTCTAAAATATCCATTTTTATAAAGCAGTCCTATTCCAATAAGAGGTAGTCCAAGATCTGAAGCACCTATTATCATATCTCCAGCCAATACTCCAAGTCCTCCAGCATAGATAGGAAGAACCGGATGAAAGCCAAATTCAGTGCTGAAATAAGCAATAATATCTTCTTTTTTAATATCCATATTTTCAATCAAAGGATGTTTGTATTCCTTATACTCCTCAAAGGCTTCCCAAATATCTTCCAGATCCATCAAAAATCTTTCTTCCTTTTCAAGTTTTTGAAGTTTTGTTTTAGGAAGATGGTAGAAAAATTTTTTTGCATTGTATTTAAATCTTCTGAAGGTTTCTGCATCTATCTTATAGAAAAGAGAAAGAGCATCATAGTTCCAGGTAAACCATAAATTATTGGAAAGAGCTAAAAGTTTTTGCAAGTTTTCTGGAATTCTTGGGTAGACAAAAAACTTTTTAAAATTCATTTTTCTCCTCCAATCTTTCTTCTATATCACTTAATATATTCATATAATACCTATAAACTTCTTCAGGTGAAGAGTATGGAGAAAAATATTTGTGAACATCTCCGTCTTGGAAGTATTTGATACACATGTAATAAAAATGATCAGATGTGGTGAGTTTTTTAAGGACTTTAATTAACTCTTTTTTCCCTTTTTCTTTAGCAATTTTTAAAACTTCATAGCAGGTTTTCATAGCATTCCATTGCAGAGAATTTGAAAGCCAGGCAGAGAGGTCTCTCTCTGTATCAGCCCAGGATGTTGGCTCAGGAACAGATATGGTTTTAGGTTTATAGTTTAAAGTGTAATGTACTTCAGATGGCAAAAGAAATTTGATATTTTTTTCTTTTAATAATAATTCTATCACTTTTTTAATAAACTCAAAAATTCCGCTTTCTTTCCACTGATGTTCTCCAAAGGTTTCATAGTCCATAAAAAGGTTTAAATAAAGATTTTTTCCTTCTCTCTCAATAAAAGAAAGATCTTTTATCCAGGAGACATATTTCTCAGCGGTTAAGGGATATTCGCTCCAGGCTTTATCGCTAAATCTAAAGGCAATATCATCAGAAAGTCTATAGTGTTTTAAGAGAAGAAGATGCCCGTGATTATAAGAAATTCTCGGATATAAAGGAGATTCACCCTTTAATATTTTGTCAGCCCCCTCAATTAAAATAGTTTTTATATTGGGTAAACTTAAAAGAACATCCGAAAGTTTATCAAAATAAATAAGTTCTGTATTTCTAAAAACTGTAGGAATGAATCCGAATTCTTTCTCTATAATTTCTGCATGTTCTTTTACTTGGTCCAAAAATTCGTCAAGGTCAAAGATTGAAGCAAGAGAGTGGTAATAAGTTTCATTTATTAATTCTACACCACCAGTTTTTATGAGCTCAAGAAAGGATTTATAAACATCGGGACGATATTTTTTTGCCTGTTCTATAAAAATTCCGGTAATACTGAAAGAAATTTTAAATCGGCCGTCTGAGCGTTCGATTAAGTCCTTAAAAAGGGTATTCGCAGGAAGATAACATCTTTCTGAAACTTTGTTGAATATGTATTTATTTAATTCTTCATCAAAGTAATCTGCTGAGTTTTTAATATCAAAAATTTTATATTTTCTTATTCTGAAAGGTTGATGAACCTGAAAATAAAAAATTATGTAAAGCATTTTTAAGAATTGTTAATCAATTCTTTATAAATATTTATTAATTCTTCAGCTCTATCTGACCATTTAAATTTTTGGACCTCAGCCTTTGCTTCCTTTTGAATATTTTTTAATTTTTCAGGATTTTCAAGCAAACCTTTTACTATAGCTACCATTTTATCTACATCCCAGAAATCAACTTTATAAGCATTTTCTATTATTTCTGAAACACCAGATTGTTTGGAAACTATAAGGGCGCATCCAAAAGACATAGCTTCTAAAGCTACAAGTCCAAAGGGTTCAGATGGAGAGGGCATAACTACAATATCGCTCATACTCAAGGCATTTTCTACTTCACTTCTTGTTAGAAAGCCTGTAAACATAATTTTAGTTCCTATCCCGAGAGAAGCTGCTTCAAGCATAAGCTCTCTTTCCAGCTCTCCAGCACCTGCTATTAAAAATCTTACATTTTTTCCATAAGTCTCTATTAATTTTTTTGCAAAATCTAAAAAAATTTTGGGACCTTTTTGGATGGTAAGCCTTCCCAAAAATAAAATAACTGGTTCTTTAAACTTTTTAATTTTCTTTGGTTCTTCTGAAGGGGATAAAAAGGCATTATAGATAACCCTTAATTTTTCTTCAGGGACCTTATAATGTTCTTTTATAATATTTGAGGTATATTTTGAAACTGCGATAACTTTATCTGAAAAATTCAGCCCTAAATATTCTATTTCATGAATTACAGGATGCCCAAAACCCAATGCTCTGTCAAATTCAGTTGCATGAATATGAGTTACTAAGGGAACATTTTGAAGTTTTTTTAAATAAAGTCCCGCAGGATAGGTGAGCCAGTCGTGTGCATGAATAATATCAAAGTCAAGATTTTTGCTAATTTCTATTGCATTTTTTGTATAAAGGCTCGTTTTTGAAATTAAAGAGTTATTCCGTGATAAAAGAGTATTAATTCTTTCCAAAACCTCATTCGGAACTTCATAAAATATTTTTGTTTTTAATTTGGGAGGTTTCCACTTTTTAACAATAGAGGTTAAATAAGTAGAGAAATAAGCTCTACCGGGTTCTAAGTAATGAAATTCATAAAAACTCAAAGGAACAGGCTCAAAGTGCTTTTTGTCCCATTTTTTTGCAGTTGGATAATCTGCTTCCCAGGGTGAAGAAATTTCAAAAAAGACCTTTTCCTGGGTAGGCAAAATCATATATATTTTAATCCCCTTTTCAGCAAGGGCTTTAAAAAGCCCGTGGCATGCAACTCCAAGTCCTCCCACTATAAAAGGGGGATATTCCCAGGTAAGCATTAATACTTTCATATTTATGTTACTCCCAGGTTTTTTATTTCTCTTTCTATAAGAAAAACTGCGGCAACAGACCAGAACTGAGCATGGGCACCTTTGGGATAATAAGGATTCTCTCCGTCATAAACTTCGGGAATGCTTGCTACTTTTCCGGATACAATTTTTTCTCTAAATGGTTTCACCAGCTCATTCAGCTTTTCTTTAAGGATTTTTCTCTTATTTTTGTAGACCTTTTTTAATACTTCAGCATAAGGATAAAAAAGCCATCCCCAAACTGTTCCATTGTGATAAGCAAGATCTCTCAAATACTGGCTTCCGAAATAAAATTTTCTAAAATTGGGATGCCTTGGGGAGAGGCTTCTTAACCCGTAAGAAGTAAGAAGCTCTTTTTCTGCAAGTTCTAAACCTCTTAGCATGGATGCTTTCTCACATATATCAAAAGGAAGGCTTAAAGCTATAATGTAATTTGGACGAATTTCAAAAATGGGCTCGTTTTTATAAATTCTGTCAGCCCAGAGTTCTCCATTAAAATATCTGGTAAAATTTTTCTTTTGTTTTTTTATTAAAGAATTTATTTTAAATTCCTTTATAAAAGAATCTTCCAGATATTTAGAGGCAAACTTAAGTAAATTGTACCAGAGAGCTGAGATTTCAATCGGTTTGCCATATCTTGGAGTAACAGGAATCCCGTCAATTACTGCATCCATCCAGGTTAAAGCCAGATTAAGACTATCTGGTATTTCAATAAATCCGTCCTCAGGATCAACCCTAAAGGGTAAAGATGAATTAGTTAAAAACTGTGATATAGTTTCCTTTACAGCTGATAACAGTTCTTCTTCCTGTTTCCTTGAGATTTTATCTTTAAAAAATTCTATAAACTGAAAGATACGCAAAGCAAACCATAAAGTTCCATCAATAGAATTATAATTTGTTTCTGTGGGACTTCCTACCACATTGGGAATAAGCCCATTTTTCATTTGATTTTTATATTTTAAAAATATGGAATAAGCCTTCTCAAAACCATCCTCTAAATAAAAGACCGCTGGAAGTCCTATAAAGGTGTCTCTTCCCCAGCAATAAAACCAGGGAAATCCTGCAATAATATCATCTTTTAGTAAAAAGCTTTCCACCATAAGTTCTAAAATTTTAGGATATTCTTCATAGGAAAAAGAATTTTTATTCAGATCAAGAGTTGGATAATTTTTATAATAGTTTTCTATAAGCTCTATTTCTTTGATTATGTTTTCTATAGGTGTTTCGCTAAAGATTAAATAAAAACTTTCTTTTGGATTAAGATCAACCTCTATTTTAAAAGGAGAAAATAGATCTTCTATTGCGGGATAACCTCTTATTTCCTCTATAGGATAATAGACCTGATAATAAAAAATGGGCTCCTTTGTAATTTTCCCCTTTGAAATGTAGGTAAAAAGACCAATTTCATTTTTGGAAACAAAAGTTCCATTTTCAAAAATTTCAATTTCCACATCAGCTTCTTGCCAGTTTCTTTCAAATTGAACAGTATGATGATTTCTGAAAGAAAATTTTGGTCTTATTTCAAGCTTAAAGGGATAGGTACTTATATTTTGATAAACAATTAAACTTGTATTTTTTTCTTTGTGCATTTTAATAGATTTTTTTAAGAAAAATTCTTTACTCTGGAGACAGGCAAAATAGAAAGATGGATAGGGAAGATAGAAATATTCTTTTATTAATTTATAACCTTCTGGATAGGTAGTATCTTTGTAAAAATTTGTATCAAGAAAATAGTTTAATCCTGAAAGAAAGGTTACCTTTTCTTCTATAGAACTTACTAAATGAATTCTTTCTCCTTTTTCTTTCCCAGCAATAAGCAATCCGTGGTATTTCCTTGAGTTAGCTAAGAAGGCATTTCCTGAAGCATATCCTCCGAGTCTATTGGTAATAACCCATTCATAAGGAGTAAAAATATTAAAAAGTTCTTTAAGCATAAAAAATAATCCATTTAATCTTATTAAAGATTTTAAAATATGATTAACTAAATTTCAAGAAAATTTTTAAGAATTTTTTAGAATTTTACACATTAAATCTGAAATAAACGATATCTCCCTCTTTTATTTCATAGTCCTTTCCTTCAATTTTAACCAATCCTGATTCTTTTGCTTTTTGAAGAGAGCCGATTTGAATGTAATCTTTGTAATTAATTACTTCAGCTGCAATAAATCCTTTTTCCATATCAGAATGAATTTTTCCGGCAGCTTTTAAAGCCTTAGTTCCTCTCTTGAGAGTCCAGGCTTTTGTTTCTTTGGGATTGGTGGTGAAAAAGGTGATAAGATTTAGTAATCTATATCCCACTTTTATCATTTTATCAAGTCCTGACTCTTTTAAATTCATTACTTCCATAAATTCTTTTCTTTCCTCTTCTGAAAGTTCAATTAACTCCTGTTCAATTTTCCCACAAAGAGTGACTACGGGATTTTTATTTTCTAAAGCAAAATTTTTAAGTTTTTTAATAAGAGGATTATTTTCACCTTCAGGAAGGTCTTTTTCAGAAATATTGGCAATATACATCATGGGCTTTATGGTTAGTAAAAAAAGTTCCTTTTTTAAAAAAACAATTTCAGACTCATTAAAATCTGTTAAATGTTTCCTTAAGGGTTTTAAATTTTCAAGAAGTTCTTTTGCTTTAAGTAAAGTTTCGAGTTCAGCCCGAGCATTTTTATCCGACTTTGCAAGTTTTTGAGTCTTTTCAAGCCTTTTTTCTATGGTTTTAAGATCAGCCATTATAAGCTCAAGCTCAACTATTTCAGCATCTCTTACAGGATCTATAGAACCTTCTACATGAGAAATATTAGAATCTTCAAAGCATCTTATTACATGGGCAATGGCTGAAACCTGCCTTATATGAGAAAGAAATTGATTTCCGAGACCTTCGCCTTTACTTGCACCTTTAACAAGTCCGGCTATATCAATGAACTTTATAGTAGCAGGGGTTGCTTTTTTACTTTTTTCAAGTTCTGCTATTTTATATACCCTTTCATCAGGAACATTTACCACCCCTACATTTGGTTCTATGGTGCAAAAAGGATAGTTAGCCACTTCAGCTTTGTTAGCCTGAATTAAAGCATTAAAAATGGTTGATTTTCCTACATTCGGGAGACCAACAATACCTATTTCCATAAAATTACTTTTTTAAAAGGGAATTTAATGTATCGTATATATTTTGAGGAAACTTAACAATTTTTCCTTCTTTACTGATTGGCACATGAATGGTGTATCCTTCCGCTATTAGAATATCATCCTTAAAGATTTTATATTCAAAGACAACTTTTCGGGGTTTTAATTCTTTTAAAGAAGTTTTTATAATTAAAAGATCATCATATTTAGCTGGAAATTTGTATTTAGCAAAAGCTTCTATTACAGGTAGAATAATTCCCAGTTTTTCTTCAATATATTTGTAATCCAGTCCTGCGGAGCGTATTAATTCGGTTCTTCCTATTTCAAATAGGCGAAAATAGTTTCCGTAATACATTACTCCGCCACAGTCAGTATCTCCGTAGATAACTCTGTATTTTACTTCCTTTATCATTTTTAACCTTGCAAAATTTGGAAACTGTGTTTAATATGCAATTTATGGATAATCAAATTTTAACCCAAAAAGTTAAAAAGGTAATAGCAGGACCTAAGAGAATTAAAAAACTTATTGAAAAGGTTGCAGAACAAATTTTAAAAAATCACCCTATTCTGGAAAAGGTAGCTTTAATAGGTATTCAGACCGGAGGGGCTCCATTTGCTAATAGACTTAAAGAAGTCCTTTATCAGAAAACAGGGATTGAAATCCCCATAGGATATCTTGATATAACCCTTTATAGAGATGACTGGACAAGAATTACCAATTATCCGAGAGTAAAAAGAACGGAGATACCTTTTTCCATAGAAAATTTAAATATTATTTTAGTTGATGATGTGATATATACTGGAAGAACTGTAAGAGCAGCTATGGATGCGCTTATAGATATGGGACGCCCAAAAAAAATAGAACTTGCAGTTCTTGTTGATAGGGGTGGCAGAGAGTTTCCAATTGAACCCAATTATGTAGGGCTTAAAGTTAGGAATATTAACTTTAATGAATATGTTTCTGTTTATTTTGAAGAACTTCATAAAAAAGATCGAATTTGCCTGGAAATCTATCAATAATTTCTCCAATAGTGAAATTTTTCTTTTCTTCTAAGATTTTTTAAATTTTAGTGTATAATTAAAAATTTAAACAAATCACTTGTGAAAAATTTTGCAAGAAGGGAGGCATTTTTAATTATGAGCACTTTGAAAAAACTTGCGGAAAAAGGCGAGATTACAGAAGAAATGAAAATCTGTGCAGAGGCTGAGGGAGTAGATCCAGAGTATATAAGAGATGGTCTTGCTAAAGGCTATATAGTTATATGTAAAAATAAGAAAAACAAAGTTACAAAACCCTGTGCCATCGGGAAAGGATTGAAAACAAAGGTAAATGTGAATATAGGAACATCAAAGGATAGGCTTTCTGTAGAGGAAGAATTAAAAAAACTTGAAATAGCCTTGAAATATGGAACTGATACAGTTATGGACCTTTCAACCGGTGGAGATCTTGATGAGATAAGGAAAATTATAAGAGAAAATTGTCCTGTCCCACTTGGGACCGTTCCCATTTATCAGGCAGCAATTGAGGCAGTAGAAAAACATCATAAATCTATTGTTGAAATGACAGTTTCTGAAATTTTTAAAGTAATAGAAAAGCAAGCTGAAGATGGCGTTGATTTTATGACGGTTCACTGTGGAATAACAAGGGAAGGACTTGAGAGATTGAAAAATAAAGAAAGAATACTTGGAATTGTCTCCCGTGGAGGTTCATTTATTGCAGAATGGATGGTTTACAATAATAGGGAAAATCCTCTTTATGAATACTTTGACGAACTTCTTGAAATTGCATATAATTATGATATTACCCTTTCCTTAGGAGATGGAATAAGACCCGGTTGTATTGCTGACGCTACAGACGGAGGACAAATACACGAACTGATTATACTCGGAGAACTTACTTTAAGAGCATGGGAAAAGGGAGTTCAGGTAATGATTGAGGGACCAGGACATGTGCCTTTGGATCAGATTGAGGCTAATGTTAAACTTGAGAAAAAACTCTGCCATGAGGCTCCTTTTTATGTTTTAGGTCCTCTACCCACAGATATTGCTCCTGGTTATGATCATCTGGTAGGAGCAATAGGAGGGGCTATTGCAGGAGCAGCTGGAGCAGATTTCCTATGCTATCTTACTCCAGCTGAGCATTTGAGGCTTCCAACCATTGAGGATGTTAAAGAGGGTCTTATTGCTTCCAAAATAGCTGCTCATGTAGCAGATCTGGTAAAGGGTGTTAAAGGAGCATGGGAATGGGATTTAGAGATGGCAAAGGCAAGGGCAAGGCTTGACTGGGAGGCTCAAATAGAGCTCTCCATTGATCCTGAAAAGGCAAGAAAATATAGAATTGAAGGAGGAATATCTCAAAGCAAAGCCTGCACCATGTGCGGACCATATTGTGCAATAAAAATATTTGATTCTGCCTATAAAGTTTTAAAAGGAAAAGCTCAAAACCAAAAATGACACCTCGCAATCCACAAAGTAATCGTATAAAATTTTTCTATCTCCTAATAGGCCTGCTTGGAGTAAGTTTAATAGGATTTGAGATTTATCTAAATTCAAAAAATGCATCTTTGTGTAAAACCGAAGGTTGCTTTCTTGTTCACATTTTCGATACCTACGGTATTTTAAACTACATAGGACTTGCCATATTTGCATTTATCTTTATTACAGCCCTTCTTGATCTTTTAAACTTTTATCTTGGTTTTTTTCTCAGACTAAGAACCTACCTTCTTGCTCTTTCTATTATTGTAGAGGGATATTTTATAGGATTTCAGACATGGTTTTTAAAAACCTATTGCCAATATTGTTTAATTATTGCAAGTCTTCTTTTTTTAGCCCTATTATTGGATTTTCTCTATCCTGAAAAGGAGATAGAACTTTTTTCTCTAAGAAAAGGAAAAAGAGTTTATATTTATAAGATGAGCCTTCTTGGATTTTTTTCAATTTTCTTTGCAACTTATCTTGTTAATTTTCCGCTAAAAACATTAGAATTTAGCAGCCCTGTTTTAATATATAAAGAGGATTGTCCTTATTGCGAAGATGTTATTTCTTATACTAAGACAAAAAATATAAAGATTAAACTGTATAAAGCCAAAGATGTTATTCCTTTTATGGAAACTTTAAATTTAAATAGTGTTCCTCTTTTGATTAATAATGAGAGAAATAAGGTTGTTGTAATAGAAGGAAAAGATGAAATAATAAATTGGTTTGAAGAAAAATACGGAGTAAAAAAAGAAGAATTTATAAAGAACAAAAGAGAAGTAGAAAAAAAATTAGAAAAAGTTTATAAGATAGAAGAAAAAGGAGAATCTACCAAAAAAGATTTGAGTCCCTTTATACCAGGTGCCTTTAATGCAACTTCTGATATAGGAAAAGAAGGTGAAGCTTGCACTATAGAAAAACCTTGTGAGTAGTTAATTCTTTCTTAATATGAAAAAATACTAAAACTATTAAAAAAATCCCTCCTACAAGTGCCCAAAATCCAACTGCTCTGAAGGTTTCTTGAAAGCTCCAGCTTAAAGCTTGTATATATTGAGCGTGATATAAAAGAGCTTTTGCCTTTTTTTCTGCAAGGTCTGAAGAAAAAAATTTTTCTATAAGAGGAAGTTTTGAGTAAATAAAGTGCTTTACATAATACCAGTTTTGAAGTTCCGTAATTCTTAAAAAGCCTTCATTGGTATTTCTTTCCAAGTGATTGGTTGCAATGGCTGTTCCAAAGGAACCTCCGAGAAATCTTATGTAATGCATTAAAGCCACACCAAGACCGGTTAGTTCTCCTAAATTTCTCATCGCAAGTGCAGTTAAAGGAGCAAAAAAGGTGCCTATGCAAATCCCTAAGGGTAGAGTAATTAAAATGGCTTTTGTTGCAGGAGTGTAGTAGTTGAGATTCGGCAGTATAAAAAAACTATATATTAAAAAGAAAATCCAGTTTAAAACTAAAATGATGAGTGGTGAAATTCTGTCAGAGAGTATTCCTGAAACAATGCTAAAAATACCTATTAACATTGTAGGAGGAAGCATATGGAGTCCTGTTTGGAAGGTAGTTAAACCTTTCAGATTTTCATAATAAAGCGGGAGGAGATAAAAAATTTGATATAGACCGAAACCGAGAATAAAGAAGTAAAACCCCATGCTCCAGCTATACTCCGGAAATTTAAAAAGCTTCCAGTTTATTAAAGTATTTTTAGAATGAAGGGAAGCATAAATTTCGTTTGCAAAAAAGAGAGAAAAGGAAATCAGACTTATAAAAAAACACTTGATAATAAAGATTGATTGAAACCAGCCATATTGTTGTCCTTTAGAAAGCATTATAAGAAGGAAAATAGTTGCTCCGGCAATAAGAAAATAGCTTATGAAATTAAACTGAAAAGTTTTTGTTTTTGTTTTTCCGAGAAATTTGGGGAGCACAAGTAAAGAAGAAAGGATGTTTAAGACTCCTATGGGAACATTAATATAAAAAATCCACCGCCAGTTTAAATATTCAGTAATGAAACCTCCCACCGTAGGACCAAGGGCAGGAGCAAAGCTAACTCCTAAGCCGTATATCCCGAGAGCCGTTCCCTTTTTTTCAGGCGGAAATATAAGCATAAGAATAGTTTGAGCACAAGCCATAATAAAGGCTTCTCCTATTCCTTGAACACTTCTAAAAATAATCATCTGAGCAAGAGAAGTAGAACTGGCACAGAAAAAACTTGCAATTGTAAAAATAGCCATTCCTGCAACGAAAGTATAAGAATAACCGATATATTTAGAAAAATTCTCGACAAAAAGAAGAGTTGTTGCAGCAGCAATCATATAACTTGTGATAACCCATTGAATTCCATAGAGATCTGTTGATAAAGGCCCCATCATCTTAGGAAGGGTTACATCTACGATGGTGGTATCAAGAATAGCCATAAATGTTCCTATCATTACAGAGACAGTAATAAGAATTCGTTCTTTAGTTGAGATTAATTTATGGATTTCTTCGGAAGAAACTTGAATTGAGTCTTCCTTAAGTGAGGACATATTTTAAAATTTAAAAAATTCTTTCAATTTCCACTTCTCCACCAAGCCCCACTTTTAAGAGATTTCTATTTCCCTTAGTGATTTTTATTTTTACATAGATTCTTTGAGCAAGTTTTGTGAATTCTCCAGCTGATATATCTCTTGGGACAAGGGCAAAAGTTGCAGCTGAAGCTGGCAGGACTTCATCTACTATCCCTTCAAATTCCTCATCAGGATAGGCATCAAGTTTAATCTTAGCAGGACATCCCTTTTTAACCCCTTTCAGTTTTGTTTCTTCTAACAAAACAAGAACATAAAAAGAATTAGGATCAACTATGGCATAAACCGGTTCCCCGGGTGCTAAAACATCTCCTTCTGAGTGAAATTTTTTGGCAATAATTCCATCAACAGGACTGTAAAGTTTTGTATAAGAAAAATATACCTCAGCTTCTTCCTTCTGTTTCTCTATATTTTTCTTTTTTGCTTCTAAGGAAAGTAAGAAAGAGCTGTAAGCCATAACTGTATTTCTTTCATTTAAGGCAATAGCTATGTTCTTTTCAACCTCCTCCTGTTGCTTTCTTATGGCTAAAAGTTTGGCTTCTGCTGATGAAATTTGATTTTCCAGTTCTTTTTCCTGAGTTTGAATTTCTTCTAAATCACGAGCAGAAATAAGTCCATCTTGATAGAGTTTTTCATACCTTTTTTTATCTTTCTTTAGCTGCTCCCAACGGACTTTAAGTTTTTCTATAGTATAGAGTTGGGCTTTTTCTTCATTTTTAAGTCTTTCTTTTTCTTTATTGAGCTGTTCTACCTTTAAAGGAATTTCTCTTTTAAGTTTTTCAATATTGAAACTCAATGCTTTTTGCTGATTTTCTATTTCCTTTAAAGCCTTTTCTAACTGGGAAACTTTTAAAGCATAGTCAACATCTTCAATCTCAGCAAGCAGCTCCCCTGTTTTTACTCTATCTCCCTCATTTTTATAAAGCTTTTTAAGCTTTCCATTTACTTTGGGAAAACTTACATATATTAAATTGTCAGCCTGAACAAAAACAGCATCTGTTACTGCATAGTGATATCTGTGCCAGAGGAAATAGAGAAGCCAACCAAGAAAAAATGAAGCCAGAACAATAAGAACAAAAAATCCGACTTTTTTCTTATTTCGAAGCATAGTTAGTAATATGTAAGTACTTACTTAAAATTTAAACTCAAATAATAGCACAATGCAATTTTATGTCAACATAACCTAATTTAAAAAGTTTCTTTATTTTTAAAAAATTTGTTTTAGAATTTTAAGGCTAAGGGTATTTGAACATGCAGATAAATTTACATCCCCTTGTAATTTATGCCAAAACCATTTCTGATGCCTGGTTTCAGATAATCTATAACATCCTTGATAAAGCTTACATTCAGCATATTCAAAAGGGATCTTTTGAGAAGGAACAGATAAGGTATCAACTTCCAGGACTTGCTGTTTTTATAGAAAGACCTTGGGAGGATATGGTGCCTGAAATACCTCCTCATCTGGGGATACCTTCCCCGACAAATATGGAATATATAGAGGAATATTTTGCCGAGTATCTTATGAATCCAGAATTAGCACCTAATGAGACATATCGCTATTCTTCAAGAATACAATATCCTATGCCAAAAGGAGGAACCCAACTTGAAAGAGTTATTCAGATGTTAAAAGAAACACCCCTTACCAATCAGGCGGTTATTGAGATAGGAACCCCGGAAGATCATGATATCTGTTATGGTAAAGACGGTAAACTTGATCCTCCCTGTTTGAGAGTAATTGATTTTAAAGCAATACCCATTGAAGAAAAGCTAACTTTAACAGTTTCTGTTTATTTTAGAAGCTGGGATTTGTGGGCTGGTTTTCCTACAAATCTTGGGGGGATAGAGTTGCTTAAGCAGTATGTGGCTATGGAGGCAGATCTTGAAAACGGTCCTATATATGCCTATTCAGCAGGGGCTCATATTTATGGGTATCAACTTGATCTTGTCAAAACAAGAATTTTCAGAAAATAAAAAAATGCGGGAGGAGGGATTTGAACCCTCACGGGGATAATCCCCACCGGATCCTAAGTCCGGAGCGTCTACCGTTCCGCCACTCCCGCAGGTACAAATAAAAATTTAATCTAAACTAAGAGTTTTTCAACTTTTAAGCGTTTTAAGCCTTAAATAAACATATTAACATCTGCATCTAAAGCAAGTTTCATATAACCCTCTGCA
>DAIQAS010000022.1:0-17410 GCA_036781525.1 Thermodesulfobacterium sp.
TCTGCTGATTTAACTCAGATCAAAGAAGTTGCTCTTTCCTTGGCAGAGGTAATTGATGAATATAAAGTAATTGTTACTAAAAGCACTGTTCCGGTTGGCACTAATCGCTGGATAAAGTCCCTTATTGATGCCAATAAAAAACATGATATAGCAGTTGATGTTATTTCTAATCCTGAATTTTTAAGAGAAGGGGCTGCAGTTGAAGATTTTATGCATCCTGATAGGGTAATAATAGGTGGAGAAAGTGCTTATGCAATTGCTATTATTAAAGACATATACCGCCCTCTTTATCTTGCTGAAACTCCTTTTATTGTTACCAACCTTGAAACAGCAGAACTTATTAAATATGCTTCTAATGCCTTCTTAGCAACGAAGATCTCTTTTATAAATGAGATAGCTAACTTCTGTGAGAAGGTTGGAGCTGATGTTACTGTAGTTGCCCAGGGTATGGGGCTTGATCCAAGAATTGGAGTAAAATTTTTAAATCCCGGACCTGGTTTTGGTGGATCCTGTTTTCCAAAAGATGTAAAAGCTCTGGTTCACCATGGAAGATCTGTAAGCTCTCCTTTTAAAATCTTAGAGGCTGTTCTTGAAGTTAACGAAAAGCAAAAACTTAGAGCAATAGAAAAACTGGAAAACTTTCTGGAAGATCTATCTGGAAAAATAATAGCAATTTTTGGTCTTTCTTTTAAACCGAACACAAGTGATGTAAGAGAAAGTCCAGCACTTGTTATAGTCCCAGAATTAATAAAAAGAGGGGCAAAGGTAAAGGTTTATGATCCTGTAGCTATGGATGAATTTAAAAGAACTATAGGAAATTTAGAAATAGAATATTCTTCTACACCCTTAGAGTGCGCAAAGGATTCAGACGCTATAGTAATTCTTACAGAATGGAATGAATTTCGCTTTCTTGATCTATCTCAAATTAAAAAAGTTATGAAAAAACCTGTTCTTATAGATATGAGAAATATTTATGAACCTTCCATAGTAAAAAAACTTGGATTCAGCTATTCAGGCATAGGAAGGACTTAAAATTCTTGCAAAAAAGGATTGTTTTTCTTTTCTTCCCCTATAGTTGAAGTTGGTTTTGGTCCATAATCATGTCCTGGATAAATCTTGGTATCATCAGGAAGAATTAAAAGTTTTCTTTGAATTGAGTCCATCATCTGAAAATAATTCCCTCCTGTAAGATCTGCCCTACCCACAGCTTCTACAAAAAGTGTATCACCTGTAAAAAGCACTTTATGTTTTTCATTATAAAAACAGCTTGAGCCAGGAGAATGCCCAGGTGTGTGGATAACTTTTAAATACTCCTTTCCAAATTTAATTACATCTCCCTCTTCAAAAACTTCGTCTGCTTTAGGATTTTCAGAAAATCCCCATGACTTGAACATGGAAAAATTAGCAGGATCTTTAAAAAACTCTTCATCAAGTCTATGAACAAGATAGGGGACTTTAAGTTCTTTTCTTAAATATTCCACACCAGCAACATGATCAGCATGAGCATGAGTTGCTAAAATAGAAACTATCTTTAAACCAAGTTTTTTTATTTTTTCAATAATTCTTAAATCTTCATCTCCTGGATCAATAACCACCCCTTCTTTAGTTTCAGGACAATAAACTATATAGCAACAAACTTCAAAAGGCCCTACTATTAAGTTCTCTATTTTCATTTTCCTCAAGCCTCCTGCATTTTTTCTAAAATTTTTTTAACTGCCTCTTTTACAGAAAACTTATCAGTATCTATTCTCAAATGAGAAAATTTTTCATAAAGGGGATATCTTTCTTTCAAAACCTCCTCTATTTCACTTTTTAAATCTAAATTTTTTAAAGACGGTCTCTGAGAAGCTGTCTTTTCGTCTTCCTTAATTCTATCTAAGATAACATCAGGATTTGCCCAGAGCCATACAACAAAACTTTCCTTAAACAAATTTTTCATTTCCTTTTCATGAATTACACTTCCCCCTCCAAGAGCAATAACAACATTTTTAAGTTTCTTAAGCTTTTTCATCTCATCTTTTTCCAATGTTCTAAAGTATTCCCATCCCTTTTCTTCTACCAATTCTTTTATTGATTTTCCTGTTTTTTTCTGAATTTCCTCATCCAGATCAAGAAAATCCCAATTAAGTGCCTCTGAAAGCTTTTTCCCTATAGTTGTTTTACCAACACATCTAAATCCTATCAAAATAACTTTATTCATAAATCCCTTCAAGGTATTCCCAGAAATCCGGAAATGATTTGCTCACACAATCTGGATTTTCTATTTTTACACCTCCTTTTTTCAAACCAAGTATAGCAAAAGACATAGCAATACGATGGTCATCATAAGTATTAATAACAGCTGGGCAAATCTCCTTGTTTCCTTCAATAACAGCACCATCTGGTAACTCTTCAGCCATGACTCCGAGTTTTTTAAGTTCTGTAACCATTGCTTTTATACGATCTGTTTCTTTATAACGAAGATGAGGAGCTCCTCTAAGAACAGTTTTTCCTTCAGCAACAGCTCCCAAAACACACATGGTAGGAAATAAGTCCGGAGTATCACTAAGATCAATCTCTACCCCTTTGGGAACGCCTTCAAACTTTACCTTTACTCCAAGAGGTTTTAAAATTTCTATCTCTGCTCCCATTTTTTTTATATATTCCAGAAATTTTACATCTCCTTGTTTGGAAAAGGGATTATAATTTTCTATGATTATTTCACCTGTTCCCCAAATTAAAGGAAGGGCTAAAAAATAAGATGCAGTTGACGCATCAGCTTCAACTTCATATTTTGTAGCTATATACTTAGATTTAGGAACTTCAAATAAATTTTCAAAATATTTGACCTCTACTCCGAAGCTTTTCATTACATCAAGAGTAAGATCTATATAAGCCTTTGAAACAAGTTCCCCCTCAATAATAAGTTTTAGCCCCTCTGGCAAATAAGGGCCTATTAGAAGCAAAGCAGAAATAAATTGACTGCTTATATTACCTGGAAGACCAATCTCTTTTGAAATAAGATTTGATTCCTTTATTCTTACAGGTAAAAAACCCTCTCTTTCAAGACATTCTATATTTGCAGAAAGTTTTTTTAAACTATCAATTAAAGGCCCCATAGGTCTTTCATGAAGTCTGGCTTTTCCGTAAATTTCTATATAAGAACCTTTACCAAGGGATGCTAAAGCAATAAAAAACCTTGTACCCGTTCCGTTATTCCCCAGATAAACCCTCTCTTCTGAAAGTAAGGGAGGAAATTTTCCTTTTATCTCCCAAATATTTTCTTTTTCTTTTATATTTACTCCCACATCCTCTAAGGCTTTTTTTAATAAAAGAGTATCCTCGCTTTTTAGCGGATTAACAATCTGAGACACTCCTTCTGCAAGAGCACTGCATATCAAAGCTCTCTGAGTTAAACTTTTAGAAGTAGGAAGGGTAAGACAAACTTTTTTAAAATTTTTAAGCGGCTTTATTTCTTTTAATTTCATTTTAAAAGCTCTTTTTCCAAATCTTTAACCTTTTTATAAATTGCTTCTTTCATCATTTCTACAGGAGGCTCAATGCCTGTCCAGAGTTTAAACTGTTCAACCCCTTGATAAAGAAGCATCTGAAGCCCATCAATTATCTTACCATATTTTTCCGCAATAGATAGAAATTTTGTTTTTAAAGGTAAATATACTATATCCATTGCCACCCTAAATCGAGAAATAATTTCTTCTTCAACAGGGGTTTCCCAAGATTTTAATCCCACACTTGTTGTCTGAATTATTATATCTCCAGAAGCATTCTTTAATTCCTCCCAAGGCTTTGCAATAATTCCAAATGTTTTTTCCAAACTTTTAGCTTTATCAAATGTACGGTTATAAACAAAAATTTTTCTTGCTCCACCTTTAATAAGTGCATAAATAACAGCCTTGGAAGCTCCTCCTGCTCCTATTACGACAACTTCCTTATTTTTGATCTCTACCCCATTTTCTTCAAAAGCCTTTAAAACCCCTATCCAGTCGGTATTATACCCTTTTAAAATACCATCTTTGTTTAAAATAGTATTTACTGCTTCTATCTCTTTGGCAACCTCATCTATCTCATCCAGATAATCCATAATTTTTTCTTTATGCGGAATAGTTACAGAAAGCCCTTTAATGTTTAAAGCCTTTATACCTTCAACAGCTTTAGAAAGATGAGAGGCTTTTACCCTAAAAGCTCCATACACTGCATTTATATTTTTCTCTTTAAATGCAAGATTATGCATTATAGGAGAAAGGGAGTGATCCACTGGATCCCCAATAATTCCATAAACTTCATACATAACTTTTTATCCCGTTATCTTTTTAAGAATATTATAGAGTTTAACTGCGGATTTTATATCTAATTGCCCAGGTGCAACAGTCTCTTTCTTAGATAAAACAACATAAGTAAAAGGTGCTCCGCAAAATAAAGATAAAATCCTGCTTAATCTTCCTTTTTCTCCCATACCAAAACTTATTAATTTTATTCCTTTTTCTTTAGCTTTAAAAATAAGATTTAAGAGCCTAAAAGATTCTTCTAAATTTTTACTCATACAGACTATTTTAGCCTTTTTAACCCCTTTTTCCTCCATCTCTGATAATAATTTAAGCAAAAATCTCTCTGAAGGTAGTTTTTTAAAATTGTGATAGGAGATTAAAACTCTTTCAAATTTCAATTCTTGAAATTCGGAAAAAAATTTTTTAAAAAATTTCCATTCTATATCAACAAGATAAAAATTTTTTTCAAGAGCCCAGAGTATCCATTTTAACCTATATTCATCAGCAAATTTTTTATATCCACCCTCTTCGTAACTTCTAAAAGTAAATAAAAATCTATAGGGAAGTTTAAGAAGCTTTTCCAGTTCAAAAGGATCTATTTCTCCCAGATAATCTGCCCTTATTTCAAAAAGATCGGTATATTTGGAACCATCTTCTATCTTTTTAAAAAGACTTTTATAGTCTTTTTCTGATAAGGTAAGACAGAACATTAAATACTGATCTTGGAGAAGTAGTCGTAAATCATTTGATCATACTTACTTGTTAATTTAAAAACCTTTTTAGCAAGCTCAAATCTTGTTTTTAAAGTTGTATTTCCGTATTGCTTTATTTCTTCAAGAATTTTAGAATAGTCTTGTGGATCAACAACTACGGTAACATATTTAAAATTTTTAGCTCCTGCTCTTATTAAAGTAGACCCTCCAATATCAATATTTTCTATAGCTGTATCAAGATCTGCTCCTTTCTCAACCACCCTTTCAAAGGCATAAAGATTAACCACAATAAGATCAATAGGCTTTATATTATGTTCTTTAATTGTCTTCACATGATCCTCTTTATATCTTTTAAATAAGATCCCTCCATGCACTTTAGGATGAAGTGTTTTTACCCTTCCTTCAAGTATTTCTGGAAATCCGGTTAAATCTGAAATATCAATAACTCTAACTCCTCCCTCTCTTAAAACCTTTGCTGTTCCACCTGTTGAAATAATTTCTATACCTAAGTTTTCAAGCTCTTTAGCAAATTCAACAATTCCTGTTTTATCAGTAACACTTATCAAAGCTCTTTCTATTCTATTCAACTTTTCCTCCATTTGAGATTCCAATTTCTTCATCTGTTAAATAACAGGCCGGGTCAGGAGCCCATATATCTCCTGTTACAGCCTCAGCCCTTGCTCTGAAATTACCTGCACAAAGATCTAAAAATCTACATTCAGCACATCTACCTTTAACATACCTTTTCTTTTCTTTAAGCTTTGCCATAAGAGGATTAGAAGTATCCATCCATATTTCGCTAAAAAATCTTTCCCTTACATTTCCAAAATTAACAGTGCGCCAGAATTGATCTGCATAAACTGTTCCATCCCATGAAATACATCCTATTCCAACTCCGCTGTTATTTCCCCCGTTTATTTTAAGAAGTTCATAAACTTCTTCTGCCTTTGGATGTCTTTCCCTTTTCATTCTTAAGTAAAGATATGGACCATCGGCATGATTATCAACTGTCAGAACCTCTACCTTTAGTCCTTTATTGTAAAGTTCTTTTGTTTTGTCAATTATATAATCAACCCAATAACGTGTTTCCTCGTGACTTAAATCTTGTTCAATAAGTTTTGAACCCCTTCCTGAATAGACAAGGTGATAAAAACATATTCTCGGAATTTCCAGCTCTTCAACCAGATCAAAAACCTTTGGTATTTCCTTAGCATTAAGTTTACTCATAGTAAATCTCAAACCCACTTTAAGGTTTTCTTTTTTACAAGATTCTATAGCTGACACCACTTTTTCGAATGACCCTTTAACTCCTCTGAATTTATCATGAACTTCTTTCCATCCATCAAGGCTTATACCAACATAAGAAACACCAAGTTTTTTTAATTCCTTAGCAAGGGTCTCATCAATAAGAACGCCATTTGTGGAAATCACAGTTCTCAATCCAAGACTTACTGCTTTATGAATAAGATCAAGGATATCGGGTCTCACCAGAGGTTCTCCACCAGAAAAAAGAATAACAGGACAGCCAAATTGGGAGAGATCTTCAAGAAGTTTAAACCCTTCCTCGGTTGTCAATTCATCAGGTGCTGGTGTGTTATCAGCCTTTGCATAACAGTGAATACACCTTAAATTACAGGCTCTGGTTGTATTCCATACAACAACAGGTCTTTTATCCTTGGGTGAAATTTTTCCATAACGTATGTGATCAAGGGCTTCTACTGCACCACAGTAAAGTTTGGATATACTTATCATTTTAACCTCACTTTTTTAACCATTTTTCTAATTTCTCACTTATTTCTTTTTCCTCAAAGGGACATACAATTATATCATCTACTCCACAATCCTTAGCCTTTATTTCTTCCTCTTTATAATTACATTTACAAACAGCCAAAATGGGAATATCCTTTGTTTTCTCATTAGATTTTAAAAGTAAAGTTACTGCAAATCCATCAAGAAGAGGAAGATCCTTTTCTAATATAATAAGCTTGGGTTTATCCTTTTTTGCAAGTTCTAACAGCGTTTCTCCATCCTCTATGTTTTTGTATTTAACTTTATATTTTTCCAAAATTTTAGCTATTTTATTAAAAAGAGTCTCTGAAAGAGCTAAATATATCATATTTTAAACTAAAAGTTTTCTAAATTAAAAGTTGTTCTTTAATAAATCTTTCCGGATCCTTAAAAGCTAAGGAGTTAATATAAACTACATCCTTTCCTTTTTCTCCCTTAAAATAATTTAAAGTATATTCTATTTTTGAAAGTGCCTTTTCACAGTAAGTAAAAACTCCCCAATTCTTTTTTATGGTTACTTCTAATATATTATCTATTGCATCTTCAGTAAAAGCTATTTTGACAAAGTTTTTTCTCTCAAAAGCTAATTCATAACTTTTTATCTGTCTCCATATAGACAAAATTTCATCTATGGCTTGATTTACTTCTACATCTTTTTCTTTATAGAGTTTGAAAATCAACTCCAGTCTCTTTGGTGTAATTTCTAATTTATTCTCTTGCTGAAATTTTTGCCTACTCATCAAATAGTTTTCCACTCTTTTCTTCTCATCTTCTAATGCTTTAAAGTAATTTTCTTTCCACCTGGGACTATAAGGTATTTTACTCATTTCTGATAGAATACCATGTGGATTTTCAACAATTTCTTTGGTTACTCCTAAAAAATTAAGAGATAAAGATGGAAGAGTTCTTTCAAATGGAATAAGAATTCTTTCTAAAATTCTTGCCAGAGCCCTTGCACCCGTATTCTCTTTATAAGCCAATCTGGCTATTTCTCTTAAGGCTTCATCAGTAAAAGCAAGATCTATATCATAAACTTTAAAATCCCTCTTTTTATTTATAACTATAGGATCATTTGGATTTGCAAGAATCTCATATAATTCCTCTTCGGTTAAAGGTTCAAAAACTGCAATAACAGGAAATCTCCCTACAAATTCCCTCTCAAATCCATAATTTACAAGATCTTCCGGAATTACAAATTTTAAATAATTAATCTTAACCTCTTCTTTGCTTTCTATTTCAGAAATAAAACCCAAACCCTGTTTTTTTATTCTTTTTTTGATAAGATCTTCTAAACCTTGAAAGGCGCCACTTACAATAAAAAGCACATACTTTGTATTAATAGTAATTTTCTTTCTCTTTGCTCTTCCCTGAGCTTCTGAAACTTCAAATATGTTATAACCCTCCTGAGGAAGTTTAATCTCAACTTCGGTTTCTTCCAGAGGTTTTAATAAAGCTCTTTGAACACCTGTTCTTGAAATATCAGGACCAATAGTTTCTCCTGGGGAAGCAATTTTGTCAATTTCGTCAAGAAAAACCATTCCGAATCTGGCTTTTTCAAGATCTCCATTTGCTTCCCAATATAATTCTCTAATTAAATCTTCTATATCTCCTCCCACATATCCTGTTTCGCTAAACTTGGTAGCATCCCCTTTTACAAAGGGAACTCCAATCTTTTTAGCAATAAGCTTTATCATATATGTTTTCCCAACACCAGTAGGACCTATAATAAATATGTTATTTTTAATAAACTCAGTTTTATCTTCCCTACTCTCTTTTAAAAGAAAATTTTTAATTTTATGAAAATGGGTACATATCTTTGTTGCTATAATAGCCTTAGCTTCCCTTTGCCCTACGATATATTCATCTAAATAAGCTTCGAGTTCTGCAGGTTTAAGATTGAATTTATAAAAAGCTTCATAGCTTTTTGGAGTGTCAACTTTTTCTATTCTATATTTTGGCGTCTTAAGCATAACAAAAATTAATATACGTCATTTTTTAAAAAAAGTAAATATTTTAAAGTAAATCTTCTGGATCAATATCAATAATGAATTTAAGCCCTGCTACTTTAAATTTTGTTATAAATTTGAAAAGTGCCGTATTAAGCCTTTTATAATCCTTGGTTTTTAAAATTATATGCCATCTATAAAAACTTCTCAGTTTTCTGAAAGGACAGGGGGAAGGTCCTAATATTTCTATATTTTCTATATTCATTTCTAAAAAAATTTTTTCCAGAAGTGCTTTAGCTTCTATACATTTTTCTTTTACCTTATCTTCCTTTATTCCCTCAATTCTTATTACTGCAAGCCTTACAAAGGGGGGAAAGAGAAATTTTTTTCTAAGCCTTATTTCCTCTTCATAAAATTTTTCATAATTTTGCTCAAGTGCGCACTCTATAGCATAATGCTCTTTTATAGAACTCTGAAAGAAAACTTTTCCCTTTTCCTTCCTTCTACCAGCTCTACCTGCTGCCTGTATCAAAAGCTGAAAAGTCCTTTCAGCAGCTTTATAATGTGGAAGAAATAAACCTTCTTCTGCTCTTAAAATACTTACAAGGTCTACTTCCGGAAAATTATGCCCGTGAACCCCCATTTGAGTTCCCACTATAATTTTAGGTTCAGACTGGTAAAGTCTTCCCAAAACCTGTAATAACTTTCTTTCAGTATTTACCGCATCTCTATCAAGCCTTATAACTTCTATATTTGGGAAAATCTTCTTAATCTCCTCTTCTATCCTTTCAGTGCCTGCCTTTTTAAACTTCATCTTAAAGCCTTTACAAGAGGGACACAAAGTAAGAGAACTTACTTCAAAATTGCAATAATGGCATATAAGAGCTTTTTCTTCTTTATGATAAGTAAGGGGAATTCCACAATTAGGACAACTCCATATATAATGACATTCTGCGCACTCAACAAGAGGAGCATAACCCCTTCTGTTTAAATAAAGGAAAACCGATTTTCCCTTTTTCAAAACTTCATCTATTTCCTTCTTAAGTTCGTCAGAAATTAGTTTAAAAGTTTTGTTCTCAATAAACCTTACATCTGGCATACTTACAAAAGGGCGTTCTTTCAGCATAAAAAGATGATATCTACCTTTTTTAGCAAAATAAAAACTTTTAACAGCTGGAGTTGCTGAACCAAGAATTACAGGAACATTTTCCATTTTTCCTCTAATAAGGGCAAGATCTCTGGCGTGATATTTACATGTGAGATTTTCTTCCTTGTAAGAAGGGTCATGTTCTTCATCAACTATAATAAGCCCTATATCCTTTATAGGTGCAAAAATAGCTGATCTTGTGCCTATTACTATTTCAACTTCATCCCTTAATATTCTTATCCATTCTCCAAATCTCTCAGAAGGAGAAAGGCCACTGTGAAGAAGTGCGATTCTATTTTTAAAATAACTCAAAAGTAGCATTTCCATATAGGTTGTTAAAGCTATTTCGGGCACAAGAACTAAAACCCTTTTTTTTCTTTTTAAAATCTCTTTAACAACTTCTATATACACAAAAGATTTTCCGCTTCCTGTCACTCCGTAAAGGAGAATCGGAGAAAAACCTCCTTTATTAATCAAATGCATAATACCTTCAAAAACCTCTTTCTGAGAAATAGTAAGTTCATAATCTTTAGGGACCTCCAAAGAAAGTAATATTTTTCTTATTCTGGGATATTCAACCTTCTCCAATATTCCTTTTTCTAAAAGCCTTCTTATCTCCTTTTGAGAATATCTCTTTTTTAAAATTTTTTCAGGCACTTCTATTTTTTCTCTAAGATAATGAATAATTTCATTTTCTTCGTAATTTTTATCAAACTCTGTTTCTTTAAGTCTTATAAAAACTTCTGTGGGAATTTTAGCTTGAGGGAATTCAGTTTTTATAGAAACCCATTCTTTATTTTTAAACTCGTTAATTTGTTTTATAGTAAACCCTGTTTTTTTCACAAAATGTTTTAAACTGTATCCTTTCTTTTTTACTAAAGAAAATTTTTCAGGAAGCATCCCCTTTTTTATAGCTTCTTTTCCTTTTTCAGTAAGATAAATTCTCTTTTTGGGTAAAGAAAAAACACCAGGTGGCAGGGCTATCTTATATACTAATCCAATAGGAGAAAGATAGTATTGAGATACCCATTCTAAGAATGGAAAAAGATTAGGAGAGAGCAAAGGCTCTGTATCTAATATTTCTTCTACCCACTTATATTCTATTTCTGAAGATAAATCATTTTCTTCTACTTCAAAGCAGTCTTTTACTATCCCTATAAGACGGTAATTTTTGAATGGAACAAGAACTCTTATTCCGGGAATGATAAATTTTTCACTTAAATAGAAAAAACTTTGATAAAGTGGAAGAGGTAAAACTACGTCAACTAAATACATTAATTAGATGTTATTCTCATTAACAAATCTTTTTAAAACCTCTTTTAATTTGGGATTTTTTGTAGCATAATGAAGAACTGTTTTAAAAAATCCTTCTTTATTTCCCGTATCAAATCTCTTTCCTTCAAAAAGATAAGCATAAACTTCGTATCCATTATCACACATCAATTGAATAGCATCAGTAAGCTGATATTCTCCTTTAACCTTAGGAATTTTTTTTAAAAATCCAAAAATTGCCGGATCAAAAATATATCTTCCTATAATGGCTAAATTTGAAGGTGCTTCATCTGGAGAGGGTTTTTCAACTACCCTTTTTATTTTTATTAATTTTTCTTCTAACTTTTCTCCCTCAATAACCCCATATCTGTGAATATCTTCTCTTGGTACTTCCTCAACAGCAATTATGCTATGATTTTTAGTTTTTCCAGAAAGTCTGTTATAAACCTCTATCATCTGCTTTAGGCAGGGAATTTCTGCATCAACAAGGTCATCACCCAATACAACAGCAAAAGGTTCATTTTCTACAGCTCTTTCAGCCATAAGAACAGCATGACCAAGCCCCTCAGGAACTTTCTGCCTCACTTCTATTAAATGTTTTATTTTCTCTTCAACCTCTTCAACTTTTTTGAGAAGGTCTACCTTTCCTCTTTCCTTTAGAAAGCTTCTCAGATTTAAATTTGTATCAAAGTAATCAATAATTCCTCCCTTTCCTTGAGAAATAATAAATATGAGTGTAGTAATTTCTGAGGCTATAATTTCATCAACTACATATTCAATTGTGGGTCTATCAATTATATTTAAAAGCTCTTTGGGAACTACTTTTGTAATAGGAAGCATTCTCGTACCAAGCCCGGCAACAGGTATAACCGCTTTCCTTATCATGAATCCTCCTTTTTTTTAGGAATTTAAATTTCTTCTTTTAATCTTTCGTAGGTAAATTTGAAATCTTTATAAAGTTGAGACCAATAATTGAACGCCTTTTGATATATTCTTTCAAAATCAGAAAGATGTTCCTCTGAAACAACCAGATTTGCACTTAATAAAAAAGTTTCTTTAGGATCTAAAGTTTTTGCCTTTGGTAGCACATAAATTAAAAAAACTTCTCTTCTTTTACTTATGGGTATTTTTTCATTTATAAAATCTGAAATTTCCTTTGTTTCTTTTAAATCTTTAACTCCAAGAACAACTACCTTTACAGGAGACATTTTGCACCAGTACATCAAATCTTCAAAACTTTTGATTACTTTAATCTCAAAATTTTCAGAAAAATAAGCTTTAAAGGGATCAAAGGAGGTTTCTAAATTCCAATAAATCAAACATAAAGGTTTTTCTATAAGATAATCACGATATTCCAGATATTCCATTTCCTTCATTTGACTCCCTTTTCACCAAGTTCAAGAGGTGTTACCAATCCCTCTACACTTCTTTTTTTCTTTATTAAGTCTATCTCTCTACTTACTCTATCTCTTCTTATAGCATGTATGATAGCAACATCTTCTTCAATTAGTCCTTTTTCATAAAGATTTACCAAATCTTGATCAAAGGTTCTCATACCAAAAGCACCGCCTTGGGTCATTACATCATAAAATGTCCTTCCTTCTTTTTCTCCGGTCATAATTATCTCTTTTGTTCTCAAGCTATTATATAAAATATCAAAAACAGGTACTCTTCCTCCTCCAACCTTGGGAAGTAGTTTCTGTCCCACAATCCATCTTAAGGCACCTGCCAGCCTATATCTTATAGTATGTTCTTCTTCTGGAAGATAAAAGCCCAAAATTCTATGAATTGTGTGAGAAGCCCCTATGGTATGAAGGGTAGAAAATACTAAATGACCGGTTTCTGCAGCAGTAAGGGCTATATCCATAGTCTCTCTATCACGAATTTCACCCACCAAAATCACATTTGGAGCTTCTCTCAAAGCAGCTCTTAATCCCTCTGCATAGGAGCTAAAATCTGTTCCGAGTTCCCTCTGGTTAATAGTTGCTTTTATAGGTTTATGAATATATTCAATAGGATCTTCCAAGGTTATTATGTGAACATTTTCATTTTTATTAATTTCATTAAGAATTGCTGCAAGGGATGTGGTTTTACCCTGTCCTGTAGCACCAGTAACAAGAACAATTCCATATTTTTCCTGAGCAATTCTATAAAATACTTTCGGCAATTTAAGCTCTTCAATAGATCTAACTCTGCTTTCAAGTTTTCTCATTATAATATTATAGGTTCTCTGACGAGAAAAAATATTAACTCTAAATCTTGTTTCGTCATCCAGAAAATATGAAAGATCTACATATCCATCTGTAAGAAGTTTTTTATAAAGCCTGGGTCTCTCTTTTAGAATATTAAAAGCTATTGTTTCTGTTTGAAAAGGAGAAAGTCTCTCTACAGGAAAGTCTTCAAAAAAAACAGATTTTACTCTTCCATAGACCACTATTTGTAGAGGATATCCTGCGAGAATAAAAATATCAGAAATACCTTCTTCTAAATAGGCAAGTCGATAGATTAAATCTTTTATTTCAGTTTCTCTAAGCATATTTAACCAGGCATTTCGGTAAAATCGGCAACCTCTTTATCCTGAATAAAAGGTAAAAATCTGCTTTTATCTATAGCTTTTATAAAAGCTTCTTCAGGACTTATATAACCTTTATTCAAATAATCCATTATACAGTCATCAAGAGACATCATACCAAACTTTTTACCTGTCTGAATAAGGGATGGAATTTGATGTATTTTGTTTTCTCTTATAAGGTTTCTTATAGCAGGGGTTGCTATCATTATCTCTGTAGCAATTATTCTTCCTGGTTTATCAATTCTTTTAAACATAGTCTGAGAAATAACAGCTCTTAAGCATTCTGATAGGGATACTCTTATTTGATCCCTTTCTTCAGGTGGAAAAGCATCTACAATTCTGGCAACTGTCTGAGCAGCACCAATGGTATGTAAAGTGGAAAATACCAAATGTCCGGTAAGTGCAGCTTCTATAGCGAGTGCTATAGTTTCCAAATCTCTCATTTCTCCCACAAGAATTATATCGGGATCTTCTCTCAAAGCCGCTCTTAGAGCATTAGCAAAACTTTTTGTATGTGTTCCGAGTTCTCTTTGATTGACCAAACAGTTCTTTGGTTCATGAACAAACTCTATAGGATCTTCAATGGTTATAATATGATCATAACGCATTCTGTTTGCATAATCTATAATTGCTGCAAGAGTAGTAGATTTTCCAGAACCTGTAGGACCGGTTACCAATACAAGCCCTCTGGGCAAAAGAGCCAATTTATTTAAAAGCAGAGGAAGTCCCAATTCTTCTACAGTCTTTATCTTGTTTGGAATAAGTCTAAATGCTGCTGCAATGCCTCTTCTCTGGCGAAAATAGTTAACTCTAAATCTGGCAAAACCAGGAACTTCATATCCAAAATCAACTTCTCCCTCTTCCTCAAATTTTTTTATAATTTCTTCTGGAGCGATTTCATAAAGCATTTCTCTTAATTCATCTTCTTCCAACACTTTATATTTTACCCTCTGAAGTTCTCCATGAACTCTGAGAAGAGGAGGATTCCCTGTTGATAGATGTAAATCCGAAGCTTGAGTATCCACCATCAATCTGAAAAAGGGATCAAGCTTTGCCATATTTATTGATTTATACTTGAGATACCATAAAAGTCAATACTAAAAAGCTTTCTCAATTTTACTTTTATAAAGTCTTCTCAATGCCACTTTCTACATGAACTTCCATTGCCTTTGTAATGCAGACAGCTACACAAAATTCACAAGCTGTACATTTTTGAGGATTAAAGATAATTTTAAAAGATTCCTTATCTACAAAAAGAGCCTGTGTAGGACAAACAGCTGTGCAATTACCACAGTGAATGCAAAGTTCTTCATTTTTAACTATTTGTTGTTCTAAAGGACTTACCTCAACACCTATACTTTTTAGATATTCTAAACCTTTATTAATTTTTTCTGGTGTTCCCTCAAGTTCCATAATCATAATTCCTTCTTTTCCAGGAGTAATAGTTGCCTTTAAAATGTTAAATACAAGATCATATTCCTTAACCAGTTTATAAACTATAGGTCTATCAACTATTTCTGGAGGAAACTTTAAATACAAACCCTTTTTATATTTCATTTTATTTTTAACCTCCTCTAATTTTTGGAATTAAGTATGGACTCACAATATTCTAACCCTCTTTTAGCCATAGTCAATTCTGGGTCTATCTCTAAAGCTTTTTTGAAGTAAATTTGTGCAACAGGTAAATAATTTATAGCTTTTAGGCAGTATCCTATATTGGCATAATCAATAGCTGAAGCAGGGTTAAGGTCTATTGCTCTTGAAAATGCCTCCATAGCTTTCATATAATCTCCGAGCTTATAATATGCTCTACCTAAAATATTATAAAGTTCTGGAACTTCATCTATTTCTAAAGCCATCTCAATAATATTTAAAGTCTTATCGTATTCTCCTTTTCTCAAATAAGTATCTGCAAGATGAGAAATTATAGCTACTTTATCTTCTGGAGGCGGGGAAAGTTCTAAAGCTTTTTCATAACATTCTATAGCTTCGTTTTCTTTCGCCATTTCTTTATATAAGTTTCCTAAATAAGCCCAAAGATAGTATTTATCTTTAATTTCTTTTATTATGTCTTCCAGAACATTCTTCATTTTGTCTCTGGGAAGAAAGAGGCTTAAAGATCTTACCATCTGATATAAATAGGAAATGCGAGTTCTTTCTCTAAAAAGAATCCCAGGAATAATAGCATAAACGGCAGGGATATTAAGTTGAGAATGAATTATATCTATTAGGTATATTTCATAACCAAGCTCTTTCATTTTTTCAGACAAAGTAAGTAATTCTTCTACATGATCTTCAGAGTATAAATTAGGAAGATCTTTAAGAGATACTTCTTTTGAAAATTCAACAACATTTTTTGCTTCTTCCAAGGTTCTGAATTTGGGAAGACCACTCTCAACATACTTTCCTTCTGTATCAAAATCTCCTGCAAGTTGGGCAACCTCTGTTAATGCCCTTATTAAAGCCCTTTCAGGAGAGGTCGCAGTTCCAGCTGCATATACTATTTCACTTCTTTCAGGATATGTAGAAGGGTCCATTGCCATCACCGCTACTGTGGGAACTGGCATGCCAAAAGTCATATCTCTTATCCATACCTTTATGTTTAATTTTTCATAACAATTAAGCAATTTCTCCCCCTCTCCATCAATTGAATCCCTTCTTATTGCAGGCATAGGAGAATTTTTTCTAACTGACAATGCATTGGTATGCCGTTCTATTAATTCACATATTGCCTGAACAGAAGCCTCCGGATAGGTATTTCCACCTGCAGAACCGTTATATTCGTAAATTAACCAAAACCAGTGAAAAGGAATGAATTTTTCCTCTTTTGTTCTTACCTCAAAAGCTTTAACAAAGTAAAAGGGAACTTTTTTCAAATATTTTATTGCAAGTTTTCTTACTTTTTCTTCTTCGTCATCCTCTACAGATTTTAAAAATATTTCAAAAGGAATGGCCTTTTCTCCAAGATCTTCAAATGTGCTTAAGATACCTTTCTTTTCAGCTTCTCTATAAAAAGAAAAAAGCGAAAACCTTTCCACTAATTCCATAAGTGCGCTTGCCTGAGAAAGAATTTCTGTACTTCCTTTACCCATTTGTTTAAAATTACCTGTAATTTTCTGTCCATCCACATCATAAAGGCTCAAATATACAGGGATCCCGAGCCTTCCTTTATCAATTCTTTTAAGCCCTTTATAAATCTTAATTCCTGTTGATTTAAGTCTATCTTCCACATCCTTTACTGTTTCTTCTGGAAATTTAGCTTTATCTGCTATAACTTTTTTTGAATTTGAAAGAAATTTTTTTATTAATTCTCCCATATTCACCTCTCCAAGGATTTTAATTAAAGGGATGTATAGTATAATTTTAAATTAATTTTCTAAAATATTATATCTCTAAAATTGAAAATGAAAACAGCTATTGCTTTAAGCGGTGGAATTGATAGTGCAGTAGCAGCTTACATTTTAAAACAAAAGGGATATGAACTTTTGGGAATTACCTTTGAATTATTTGAATCTCAAAAAGAAACCCTTGAGAGAGCCAAAAATATTGCCGAGTTATTAAAAATTCCACATTATATCTTAGATCTAAAAGACCTTTTTAAAAATGAGATCATTGAATATTTTGTAAATTCTTATGCCAGAGGCATAACCCCGAATCCCTGCGCCTGGTGTAATAGGAAGATTAAATTCGGAAAGGTTTTAGATATA
>DAIQAS010000023.1:0-16936 GCA_036781525.1 Thermodesulfobacterium sp.
TAGCTCTCTACAACTTCTTTTCTCACAATAAATAACGCAAAAACAAAAGGAAGATGAGTATACTTTAACCATAGTTTTGCAAGATCTGTAATATTTGCTTCTTTTCTGTTATTGATACTGTTAAACTGAAGGGTTAAAGCCTCATCTCCTATGGCTAAATATCCAGAAAGTTCTTTTTTTTCATCATCTGTTAAATGCTTCCAATTTCTGGAAAGTTCCACATATTTAGGTTTAATATTTATAAAATCTTCCAATAATACTCTAAGCAAGTTATAGGCACTTTCTGTTTCAGGAGTAATTCCTATTTTTTTTCCGTTAAGGTCTTCCAGAGGTTCTTTATGGTAAAGTATTACACTCTTTACTTCTCCTACTGCACTAATTGATATATCAGGAAGTATGAAGTAATCTTTAAAATTTTTTGCATAAAAAACACTTGAACTTAGGCTTGCCTGTATTTCCCCTTTAGCCAATCTTTGATTAAGTTTTTTGGGAACTTCAAGAATAATCTCAAAAACAGAACTATTTTGGGGAAGGAAAAAAAGCAATGGCAAAGTATTTATATAAAGGGGGCTTCCCATTTTTAACTTAGACATAAAATCTGAACTTTACCTCCTTTTCAGAATTAATTAAAGTCCTGAGTATCTCTTCAGGCTTCTCATTTAAATAATCCCTTATTTCCACAACAAGCATATTGGGATAATATCCTGGAGAAATTGCTCCCATTTTATCAAATCCTAAGGCTTTTGCACCATTTAAGGTTGCCATTTTTAAAATTTCTTCAGGGGGGATATCGGGACAATAAGTATAAATGGTTTTCATTTCTTCCCATACAGAAATTTTGTCATTACTTGCCAAACTATCTGTACCTATACACACATCAAGACCGGCATTAAGGAAATCCTTTATTTTGGGAATTCCAACCCCTATAAACAGGTTGCTTCTCAAACAAACACAAATTTTTGGTTTTGTTTTTTTTAGTATCTTGAGATCTTCCTCCTCTATGTGAACAGTATGAATAAGAAGTGTCTGCTCATCAAGAAGTTTTAGACTATCAAGGTATTTTATAGGACTTACCCCTGGAGGAACAAAATTTTCATCCCATTGCCCTCTTTCTTTAAGAAGTTCTTGAAGAGGGCCTTCTCCATCTTTTAAAAATCTTATTTCTTCTGAAGATTCCGCACAATGAATACAAAAAAGCTTTTTCCTTCTTTTATTGTAAGATTTAATAGCCTGAAGCAAAAGAGGAGAAACACTATAAGGTGCATGGGCTGAATAGGTTATTCTAAAATTTGAAGAAGGTGCCTTTAATTGGATTTCCCTTAAACTATATCCACCTTTAAAACTTATAACCTCTTGAAAAAAATATCCGTAAAAGGGAGAATTGCAGAGAAGATCAAGAGTTATGGCTGTATTCCCCACATCTCCAATTATTCCTATTCCATCTTTCCATAGATGATAAAGCACAAGCCTTGCAGACTCTCTTATGTCAATAGGGTTCAATTCTTGTTTTAGCTTTATAACATTTTTAACCCATGAAATAAAATCTCCTGAAGCAGGAGAGACTTTAAACCTTAATCCAGAGAGTTCAAGATGGGTATGGGCATTTACAAGAACTGGAAGAATAACCGTTTCACCAAAATCTATAAATTTAGCAAAAACAGCCTCTTTTGAAAGTTCTTTAAATCTTCCAACCTTAATTATTTTTTTATTCTTAACCTCTATTGCCCCATCTAAAATGGGAGAAGAGAGAACCGGGATTATCCATTTTGCCCTGATTAAGTAATGGTGATATGGCTGAAGCCTTAATTCTCCCATAAAATCATTCTAAAAGAGTGTAGTCCATTTTTCTTCTTTTAGGTATGTATCCTGCACTTTCTATATAATACCTAATTTCTTCTTCGCTAAGTCTATGAGAAACTCCTGCTGCAGCAACTACATTTTCCTCTATCATGGTGCTTCCAAAATCGTTTCCACCAAACTCAAGTGCAATTTGGGCTATATGAGGTCCCTGAGTAACCCAAGAAACTTGAATGTTTTTAATGTTATCAAGAAAAATCCTTGATATGGCAAGCACTTTTAAATATTCAGCAGAACCAGCTTTTATCAAATGTCTTAAACGGGTATTTTTCGGCTGAAAAGTCCAGGGTATAAAAGCTGTAAAACCTCCTGTTTTATCCTGTAAATTTCTAATTTTAGAAAGGTGCTCTATTATCTCTTCTCTTGTTTCTATATGACCAAACATCATGGTAGCAGTGGTTTTAAGTCCAAGTCTATGGGCTGTTTCCATAACCATCAACCATTCTTCAGAAGAACATTTATTAGGAGATATTAAACTTCTTACTCTATCTGAAAGAATTTCAGCACCACCTCCTGGAATAGAATCAAGTCCTGCTTTAATAAGCCTTTCTAAAACCTCTTTTACACTTAAACCGGAATTTCGACTAAAATGAATAATTTCCGGAGGAGAAAAGGCATGTAAATGGATTTGCGGGAAGTTGGTTTTTATAAACTTTAACATCTCTTCATAAAAAGAGAAAGGAAGATCAGGATGGAGTCCTCCCTGAAGTAGAATTTGATAACCTCCAAGACTTATAGTTTCTTCTATTTTTTTTGCCAGCTCTTCAAAACTTAAAACATAACCTCCTGATGAACCTGGAGATTTATAATAGGCACAAAACCTACAACCTGAAATACAAATATTTGTATAATTAATATTTCTATCAACCACATAAGTAACTACCCTTTCAGGATTAAGTCTAAATCTAACAGTTCTTGCTAAATAGCCCAATTCTTGTAGATTGTAATCAAAAAGCTTTAAGGCTTCTTTTTCGTCTATTCTTTCGCCCTTTAAAATTTTATTAGCAATCTCTTCTTTCATTTCTCTATACCCTTTCTTGCTTTTTCTCCCTTTTTATAATAGTGCTTAATCTCCTTCATCTCTGTTACAAGATCAGCCATCTCTATAACTTCCTTGGGCACATTTCTTCCTGTTATAACTACTTCCAGATTTTTCGGTTTATTTTTGAAAAAATCTAAAAATTCCTTCAGATCAATTAATCTCCAATTTAAAGCATAAGTAATTTCGTCAAGAACTATTATATTATAGCATCCGGATTTTACCAACTTCTTTACTTCTTCCCAACCTTTAAGAATAAGCTCTTTTATTTCCGAATCCACTTTTTTCTCTATAAAACCTTCTTTACCGAAGGCTTTGTAATAAAGTTGTGGTGAGAAGCTTTTTAATATATTTACTTCACTTGAGGTGCCTGGTTTAAAAAACTGAAAGAATGCTACTTTTAGCCCTGCTCCAAGAGCTCTTATAGCTAAACCAATAGCTGCTGTAGTTTTCCCCTTACCATCTCCTGTGTAAACCTGAATGTAGCCTTTAAAATTTTCCATTTTACAGTTTCATTTTATCTCAAAAAAGTTATTATAAAAATTCCTGAAAGCATTAAAATTACTGAAAAAAGTCTTACCAAAATATGAGACTCCTTAAACAGAAAGTATCCCAAAATTACTGCAAAGAGAATGCTTGTTCTTTTAAGAGCTATCATATAAGCCGTTTCTATCTGGCTTAAGGCTATCATATGAGAATAACACATAGGTGCTTGAGTAATTCCTATAAGTAGGATTGGTTTAAGATTTGTTTTAACAAATTCCCAAAGTTTTATACGGTAAAGAATTTTAATACCCAAGGTTGAGGCTATACCAAGTATAGAAAAATAAAATGCAGCAAACCAAAGGGGATTACTAAGTATTAGTCCCTTTTTGCCTAAGACTGAAGTAACAGAGTAAATAAAAGCAACTTGTAGGAGAAGAAAACTTCCTTTTTCTTTTTTAATTGCCTTAACAGGTGCAAAAAATCCTTCTCTTATAGAAGGAAGGTTAATACAGTAACTTCCTAAAAATACCAATATTATTCCAAGTGCACCCGTTGAGGAGATTTTTTCTCCCAAAAGTAAATATCCTGTAAACATTATAAAAACAGGAGTAAAAGAAAGAAAAGGAATAGTTAAAGAAAGAGGAGAAAGCTTTATACCTTTCATATAAAGAATGGTTGCTGTTATTTCTAATACAAGAAGAACAAAAACATTGGCAATAAATTGAGAAGAAAAGAAGCTAAATCCGTTATACTGATAAGTTAAAAAAAGAAAAATCGGAAAAAGAAAAGGGAAACTCCCCAGAGTTCTTGCAACAACCATATAAGGGTGTCCAAAAGAAGAAAGATATTTTTTGTTCAGTGCATCACTTAAAGCAACAAAAAACCCAGACAAAATTGCAAACACACACCAAACCATAATTCTTCCACTTCGTAAGTGGTATAATTTAGAATTATTTTAAACTATGCCACTTCGTAAGTGGTAAAATGGTTTAAGGGACAAGAACTGCAACGAGGTTCTTTTTTCTTACAAAAAGTCTTTCCGCAAGCAACTAAAAGTGCATGAAACTCATTAAAAAGTTTGGGATCGTGGGGTAAATTTTCCATAAATAGAGACTGAATTTCATCATAGGTTGTCTCCTCAGGAACAAGGTAATGTCTGTTAAGAATTCTATAAGTATAAGCATCTACCACAAATATGGGTAAATTTCCAGCATAAAGTAAAATACTATCAACAGTTTCTTTACCAAGCCCTTTTATATTGAGCAATTCTTCCCTTGCTTCATGAAGTCCTTTAGAAAATAAATTTTCTAAGTTTCCATTGTATTTTTCTACCAGAAATTTAACAAAATTTTTAAGCCTTCTGGCTTTAATATTGTAAAATCCAGAAGGTTTTATAAGCTGAGAAAGCTCTTCTACGGATAAATTATAAATTCTAAAAGGATCTAAAAGATTCTCTTTTTTTAAGTTTTCTATAGCCTTTTTTACGTTTTTCCAGCTTGCATTTTGAGTAAGTATTGCTCCCACACAAACCTCAAAAGGAGTATCTGCAGGCCACCAATTCTGAGGACCAAAAAAAGAATAAAGCCTTTCGTAAATTTCTTGTAAAAGTTGAGAGGTGTTTTTCATACCTCCTCTTTAAGTTCCATTACAACAGTTTGTGAAGGAAAATCAAAAACAAAAAATCCCTTTCTTTCAAGCTCATCCCTTATTTTATCTGCCAATTCAAAATTTTTCTCCTTTTTTGCCTTTTCTCTAAGTCTTATTTTCTCCAAAATACTCTCTTCCTCAACTTTAAAAGGAAATTTAAATACTTTTAGCACCTGATTTAACTTTTTAAAACTTTTTAAAACTTCTTTCTTATAATCCAAAGGAATTCCTTCTTTTAAATAAGGATAAATCTTTTTTAAAAAGGTTATCAACTCAGAAATAACAAGAGGAGTGTTAATATCCTCTTTTAAGGCTTTTTCCCAGTTATTATCAAAATCCCTTAAACTCTGCCAAAGTTTTTCTCTTTCTGAAGTTATCTCTTTTTCAGGACTTGCACCTAAGTAAGCTATATATCTATCAATTTTTTCTAAAATTTTAGCGCTCTCCTCAAGCCCCTTCCAGCTAAAATTAAATCTATTTCTATAATGAGTTCTCAGAAAGTAAAATCTAAGGGTTCTTCCTGAAAAACCTTTATTTTTTATATCTTCTACTGTGATCTTATTTTCAGAAGAAAGTTTTTTTCCGTTATAAAAAACCAATCCTGAATGAATCCAGTATTTAGCAATTTCTTTACCTGTTAAAGCTTTTGCAACCGCTCTTGTATTCTCATGATGAGGAAAAATAAGATCCATTCCGCTTGTAAAAATATCAACTTCCTCACCGAGATATTTTAAAGCTAGGCTTGCACAGTGAACATGCCAAGTTGGTCTTACTTTTCCGAAAGAAGTTTCTATAAAATATCCTTTTTTCAACTCCAAAATCTGTACCCGTTTCAAAAGAGCAAAATCAAAAGGTTCTTCTTTATCATATTCTTCAAGATCAATCGTAGCACCAGGTTTAAGATAATCCAGATCTATCTTGGAAAGCTTTCCGTATTCAGAAAATCTTGATATATCAAAATAGAGACTTGAATACTTAATATAGGCTTTATCTTTCTCAAGTACTTTTATTGCCAATTCTTTCATATCCTCCAAATGCTCACTAACCTTGGGATAAAAATCGGCTTTCTCAACTTTCAACCATTCTAAATCTTTGTAAAATCTTTCTTCTATTTCGGATGTAAGTAGTTTTAAATCTATATCTCTTTCAAGTGCAGTATGAATAGTTTTATCGTCAAAATCCGTCAAATTAACCACATGAACTACCTTATAGCCTTTTAACTTTAAATAATTCTTTAAGATGTCTACCGTAATAAGTCTTCTGTAAAGCCCTATATGAGGAATGGCATTTAAAGTTGGACCACAGGTATAAATCTTTACTTCCTTATCTTTAATAGGATAAAAGGGTTCTCTTTTTCCTGAAAAGGTATTTGTAAGAATAAGCTCAGCCTCTTTAAAAGGTTCTCTTTTGGGAGCTTCAAAACTCCAGAGCGGTGTCGAAAGATATCTTTCTCCTCCATCAGGAAAAATAACCACAATTAATCCTTCTGAAATTTCTTCTGCAAGTTTTATAGCCCCTGCAAGAGCAGCACCCGAGCTCATTCCTACAAAGATGCCCTCTTCTCTGGCAAGTTTTCTTGCCCAGTAAAAGGCCTCTTCATCATCAACATTTATAACCTTTTCAAGAAGTTTTTTGTCATAAATACTGGGAGGATAAGATTCTTTCATATTTTTAAGTCCCTGAATCTTGTGTCCCGGATTTGGTTCAACTCCTACAACTTTTAAGGAAAGACTATTATCCTTAGCATATTTTGCTATACCCATAGCTGTGCCTGTTGTTCCAAGACCGCAAACCACATGGGTAACTTTTCCCTCTGTATCCCTTAAAATTTCAGGAGCGGTTGTCTTATAATGGCTCAGCCAGTTAGCTTCATTATTAAACTGATCTGGACAATAGTATTTGTCTGGATTGTTTCTTAAAATTTCATAAACAGCCTCTATAGCCCCGTCAGTTCCTTTTTCTGCAGGAGTTAGAAGTATCTCTGCCCCGAAAGCCTGCATAATTTTTCTTCTTTCAATTGAGGCTGACTCAGGCATAGCAATTACACACTTATAACCTCTTACTGCACACACCAAGGAAAGTCCAATGCCTGTATTTCCACTTGAAGCTTCAATAACAATTTTTTCTGGAGTCAAAAGGCCTTTCTTTTCTGCCTCTTCAATCATAAAAAGTGCAGGCCTATCCTTAACTGAACCGCCAGGATTTTGACTTTCAAGTTTACCCCAAATTTCCACAGATGGCTTGACTTTTAATTTTCTTAGTTTAATTATGGGAGTATTACCTATTTTTTGTAAAACACTATGAAATTTCATAAATTCCTGCCAAGTTTTTTATTCGTTCTATTTTATATTACTTTGGGAACTTGCCAAGTAAAGGAAGCCTCTCAAACTACACCATCTTTTATTTCTTTAATACCCGGACAGTTTATTTATTTTGAAAACTTTACTTATACCCTTAAGGAAAATGATACCCTCGTTGATCTTGCAGTAAAATTTAAAGTTGGATACTATCATATTACTCTTGCTAATCCTAAAATAGATCCATGGGTTCCTCCACCTGGAGAAAAAATCATTGTCCCCAAAAAAATTTTAATTCCTGAGGAATTTACTTTTATATCTAATACCATTATCATCGTAAATCTTCCTGAGATGAGACTATATTATTTAAAAAATAAAAACATTTTTATTGCTCCAATAGGAATTGGAACAGAAGGAAGTCTTCCTCCTTTGGGAATTTATACAATTATAAGAAAAAAAGAAAAACCCACCTGGTACCCACCTCCTTCTGTAAAGGCTGAAGATCCGAGTCTTCCCGATATAGTTCCTCCCGGACCAGATAATCCCATGGGAGATTACGCTCTTTATTTATCAAGAGGTCTTTATGCCATTCATGGCACAAATAAAGTCTATAGCATAGGAAGGAGAAGCACACATGGATGCATTCGTCTATATCCTGAGGATATAGAGTTTCTTTATAAATCCGTTTCTGTAGGAACCTTAGTAAAAATTGTTTATGAGCCTTATAAACTTGCCATACAAAACAAAAAAATATATCTTCAGGTATATCCAGATATAGAAAATCTAATTAAGAATCCTATTCAAAATATTATTCAAAAACTTGACATCATTGCAGAAAGAAGAAATTTTAATTATCAAATTGACCTAATTACTTTAGAAAAAGCTATTAAAAAAGCCGATGGGGCTATTTACGAGATAGGTAAAGTTAAAGAGTAAAGGTTATTCCTTTTTCTTAAGTTTTTTGTATATCAGCAAAAAAGTCAGTGCCCTTTCTTCAACTTCTTCTAATAAACCAGTTTTATAAAGACTTTTTAGAGCTTCTACATGAAGTCTATGATTGGAACATTCTGCTTCTATTTCTGCTATTAAAGACTTCCCGAGAGCAAAAATATCACCCACAATATCAAGAATTTTATGTCTTACAAATTCATCAGGTGTTCTCAATCCCTCAGGATTAAGAACTTTTTCTTCATCTAAAATTATAGCATTGGAAAGGCTTCCACCCTTTATTATGCCTTTGCTTTTTCTTTCAAAAAGAATATCTTTAAACCCAAAAGTTCTTGCAAAGGAAATTTCATGAATATATACCCTTGGATTTATTTCTAATTCTAAACTCTGATGTCCTATTAAAGGATGTTTAAAATATATGGAAGCTTTTATTTTTAAAGTGTTAGAAGGTTTAAAACTAATTTTGCCATTTCCATTTTGATATTGAAAACTTTTTTTAAGATAAAACTTCTTTTTAGGAGTTAACATAAATTTATATCCCACTTCCTGAATTTTTCTCACCCATGGGTAGGCTGAACCATCAAGAAGAGGCAATTCTTCACCATAAACACGAACAACTGCATTATCTATTTGAAGACCATGAAAAGCAGAAAGAAGATGCTCAACTAAATAAACAAAATGCTCTCCATTAGTAACAGCTGTAGCTCCATCAAGACCAATTATATTTTCAACTTCTAAAGGTATAACAGGTTTTTCTGGAAGATCTTCTCTTATAAAAAGAATACCTGTGTCTTCCTCTGCTGGCTCAATTTCTACCTTTATGTTTTTCCCAGAAAATATCCCTTCCCCTTCTAAAACAACCCTGTCCCCTAAGGTTCTCTGATATTCCATTTAACTCCCTCTTAAATTTTTAAAAATCTTAAGCAATCTTTATGCCTATTTTAGATTGTTGATTTTTCTTAAATTACAAGCAAGGATTAAAAGTATTAAATGTGCAGTTTATTTAACAGGTGTGTTATAAAAGACACATTTAAATAAGGGATAGATCAAAGATTTTATCTTTTAAAATCACTTTTTTAACTCTTCCTCTAAGGTGTTTATTTAAAAAGGGAGTATTTTTACTTTTTGACTGAATAATTTCTTCTGTAAGAACATATTCTTCTTCTGGATCAATAATTATAACTTCTGCTAAAGCCCCTCTCTTAAAGGATGGAGGCTCAATATTTAAAACCTTTGAAGGATTTATAATAAGTTTTTCAAAAAGTTTTAAAGGGGTAAGGATTCCATCTCTAACAAGATTTAGACTCAAAGGAAGTAAGGTTTGGAGCCCTATCATTCCAGGTGAAGCGTATTCAAATTCTATTTCTTTTTCAAGAGGGCTATGAGGTGCATGATCACTTGCTATTATGTCAATTAAATCTTCTTTTAATGCATTTTTTATGGCTTCTACATCTTCCTCGGTCCTTAAAGGGGGGTTAACTTTAGCTAAGGTATTGTAATTTTCTACCTCTTTTTCGGTTAAAGTAAAATAGTGCGGACAAGTTTCTGCTGTAAAGGATATTCCTTCTTCTTTTGCCCATCTTAAAAATGGAATTACTTCTTTTGTTGAAAGATGTGCCAAATGCACAGATTTTTTAGTCTCTTTAGCAAGAATAAGATCCCTTATAACAGCTATAACTTCAGCAGAAGAAGGTATTCCTTTTAATCCAAGCTTGGCAGAAAAGTATCCTTCATTAATCTGTCCACCCTTTGAAAGGGTCTTATCCTCACAATGAGAGATTACTGCAAGATCAAAATTTTTAGCATAAAGCAAAGCCCTTTTCATAACTTCTGAATCCTGAACCCACTTTCCGTCATCGGAAACAGCAACTGCTCCGGCTCTCTTCAGTCTTCCGAATTCTGTAATTTCTTTACCTTCCTGTCTTTTAGTAATACATGCTATAGGATAAACAGCTACATATGCCTTTTTAGATGCCGCTTCCAGAATATATCCGGTAACTTCTGGAGAATCATTCGGAGGCTTTGTATTTGGCATACAGGCTACTCTTAAAACTCCACCGTATAAAGCTGCCTTGGTGCCTGTTTCTATATCCTCTTTCCACTCCTCTCCCGGTTCTCTTAAATGAACATGTATATCAACAAGACCAGGCAAAACCCATAAATTCTTTGCCTCTATTATCTCTACCTTTTCTTTTACTTCTATATCTTTTTCAACTCCTAAAATTTTACCCTCTTCAATCAGTAAATCCCCTATAAAATCAAGATTTTGAGAAGGATCAATTATTCTTCCCTTTTTAATCAAGATTTTCATAAGTCTTTCCACCTGTTAAAAGTTTCAATAAAATTGCCATTCTTATAGCTACTCCGTTTTCTACCTGATCAAGGATCACCTGAAAAGGATATTTTTCCATTTCATAAGAAAGCTCTACTCCCCAGTTTATAGGACCTGGATGCATAAGAATTGCATTCTCTTTTATCAAATCTAAATGTTTTGGTTTTAAACCGAAAAATTCATGATATTCAAGAAAACTCGGAATAAATGCTTCTCCGTGCCTTTCTTTTTGTATTCTTAAAGCTATAACTACATCTGCATCCTTTATAGCCTCTTCTATATTGTAACAAACTCTGAAACCGTCCTTGCTGATTTTATAATAATCTTCTTCTTTTAAATCTGGTAAAAGCTGAGCTGGACCTGCCACCCAAACAGAAGAACCCATTTTTTGAAAAGCTAAAATATCGGAATGGGCAACCCTACTATGTTTTATATCTCCTATTATTGCCACTTTTAAATCCGAAAGGGTGCCAAGTTTTTCTTTAACGGTTAAAAGGTCTAAAAGTGCCTGTGTTGGATGCTCATGAGTTCCATCTCCTGCATTTACAATAGGAACTTTACTGTGCTTGGACACAAAATGGGGTGCCCCTGCTACTGGATGTCTTATTACAAATAGATCTGCTCCTATGGCTTCTAAGTTTTTAATGGTATCAAGAAGGGTTTCTCCTTTTTCAATACTTGTGCCCTTGCCTGTAAAGGTTAAAGTATCAGCAGATAAAGTTTTTGCAGCCTTCTCAAAGGAAAATCTCGTTCTGGTAGAAGGTTCATAAAAGAGGTGAATTATTAGCTTTCCCCTTAAAGTAGGAACCTTGGGAATGGGTCTGTAAAGGATTTCTTTAAGATTTTCTGCTAAATCTAAAAGATTTTCTATCTCATCCCTATTTAGAGAAACAATATCAAGAAGATGGTTTATTTTTAGATCCATAAATATTCCTTTATATAAGCTACAGCCTCTTCAGGAGTATCAACAATTTTAAAAAGTTCAATATCTTTTGGAGAAATTTTGTTGTTAGGAACAAGGTAATTTGTCATCCACTGATAAAGAGGGCCCCAAAAATTTTTATCTATAAGAACAATGGGAACAGGTCTTATTTTTTTAGTTTGAACCAGGGTAAGAACTTCAAACATTTCATCAAGTGTTCCAAAACCACCTGGAAAAAATACAAAAGCAACTGAATATTTTGCCATCATAACCTTTCTTACAAAAAAGTATTTAAATTCCAACTTAAGATTAGCATAAGGATTGGGTTCTTGCTCAAGAGGTAATTTAATGTTTAATCCAACTGAATAACCTCCAGCTTCTGATGCGCCTTTATTGGCTGCTTCCATAATACCAGGGCCACCACCTGTGATAACAGAAAAACCTGCTTTCACAAGAAGCTTTCCCATTTCTTCTGCTCTCTTATAGTCTGGATGATCAGAGGGAGTTCTTGCTGATCCAAAAATTGTTACTGCTGGATAAACTCTGGGAAGAAATTCAAATCCTTCAACAAATTCAGCCAAAATTTTAAAAAGTCTCCAGGATTCCTTTGCTGCAAGACCTTCAAGAACATATTGTTTTTCTTCAAAAAATCTGCCTTCAAGCGGTCTCTGCACTTAATATCCCTCCTAAATTATATTCCTTTAAAAATTTTAAAGAGTTTATTTCAAAAGGCAAAAAAAATCTAAAAAATTTTTCACTAATTTTAAAAATTTTTTCTTTAACATCAACCGCATTTTTTAATTCTTTTTCTAATTTTTGCAATTTTTCAAAATTTATTGAGTCTTCAGTTAAGCTTCTTAAAATCTGAATTGTTTTCAGATCTAAGTATTCACTGGTCTCATCTTTACATCTAAAACAGAGAATACCCCCTTCTGAAACGGAAATATAGAAAATCTTTTTAGGTCTGTATCCACACTTCACACATTGAAAAAATTCAGGGGTCCATCCGGAAAATTTCAAAATTTTTAATTCAAAAAAGGGCTTCCATAAAAATTCGCTATCTTTCTTTTCAAAAAATTTTAAAAATTCTTTTACAAAAGAAAAATAATTCACTTTAAGACCTGAAAAACTTGTCTTAGAAAGAATTTCTCCTATATAAGAAATTGTTATATACTTTCTGAAATTTCCTCTGATAGTTTCTGGTAAAAATATGAGATCCGCTCTTTCCAAAATAGGAAATTTTCCCTTAGAAGTTTTTCTTAGATGTGCCTTTATGATATTAAATTCTTCTAAGAGATTAACAAATCTTTTGCGACTTTTTTGAGCTCCCTTAGCAATGCACCAGATTTTTCCTTCTGAAGTAAAGAGCTCTACCAGTAAATCTATCTCTCCTAATTTTTCTTTAGAAAGAACTAAAGCCTCTAAGGAAAAAATCATTTATAAGTAAATTTTTACATATCTTTTTTCTTCAAGTTCTTTAATCCACTTTTCTAAAACTTTCTGAGCTTTTAATTCAAATAATTTTTGATATAACTTTTCTTTCATTTCTTCAAAGGAAGGAGGATTGCCCTTTTCTGTTTTAAGAAGCCTTATTATATAAAACTGATTCCCCCTTTTTATTACAGGAGTCACTTCACCTGGAGAAATAGATTCAAGTTCTTTTAAAATTTCCGGAGTAAGCTCCTCCTTTTTAAATGTTTCTTCTTTTATAAAATGAACATTCTGAGAATAGGTTTGATAAACCTCATCAAAACTCTTTCCTTGAAGAATTTCTTCATATATTGATGAAGCAAGAGTTTCATCTTCATTTATTATTAACACGGATAACAAATACTTGGGAGATGTATCATAATTTTTTATAGCATCTTCATAAGCCTTTTTGAGTTCTTCATCAGTAACAAGAACTTTTCCTTTTACCTGAATTTGAACAAGTTTAATTTTAAGAAGTTTGTCTCTTAATTTTTCCTTATATTCTTCATAACTTATTCCTTGTTTTTTGAGATATTCTTTAAGTTTATCTTCTCCACCAGCTGCCTCTATTTCATTTTTCAGAACTCTTTCAAGCTCTTCATCTGTTACCTCAAGGCCATATTTTTTTGCCTCAATTTTTAAAACACTTTCTTCTATCCATCCTTTCAAAATTTGTCTTCTAATCTGATCTTTTATTTTCTCTTTTTCTTCTGCAGGTAAATCTGGATTTATAAATCTTTTAAAATAGGGTTTGCACATCTCCTCAAGATCATAAAAAGTTAAAAATTCATCTCCTACAACAGCAACAATTTTATTTATAGTTTCAGCAGAAAAAAGAAAATTTGCATGAAAAAAAATAAAAATGAATAAAAGACAAATTTTTTTTCTCATAAAATAACTAACTATTCGTTTTCTAAACTTAGAGTGATATAATATCTTCCTCTTGCTGTTTTAATTCCCAACAAAACCTTTTTAGTTTTTAAAGATGGTTTTAAAGCTTGGTAAAATTCCCTTAAGTTGTTAATTTTCTTACGATTAACTTCATCAATTACAAGCCCGGGACTAAGCCCTGCATAATCTGCAGGGGTCTCTGGAAAAACTTCAGTGATAACCACACCTTTTGTAGTTGAAAGCCCTAATCTTTTGGCAAGTTCCGGAGTAATGTTTTCAACTGAAAATCCTAAGTTTTCAAGAAATTCTTCTATTTCTCCCATTTCAGCTTTTGAAGTAAAAATACTCTTTGAAGGAGATCCAATTTTTACTTTTACTTCCATCTCTTTTCCTTCCCTTATAATTTTCAAGGTTACTTCTGTTCCAGGTTTGGTAAGAAGAACATAATTTTTAAGTTCTGCGGCATTTTTTACTGGTTTTCCATTATAGCTTATAATTACATCCCTTTCCTTTAATCCTGCTTTTTCAGCTGGTGAATCTGGTTCTATTTCTGTAACCACAGCTCCCTCATTAATTTGTAATCCGAACTCCTTTGCTAAAGCCGGAGTTAAATCCTGAATATAGACTCCTAAATACCCCCTCTCCACCTTTCCTTTTGTTTTTAACTGCCCCACCACAGTTTTTACAATGTTGCTTGGGATAGCAAAACCTATTCCCATATAACCGCCGGATCTTGTAAAAATAGCGGTATTCATTCCTATAACTTCTCCTTTTAAGTTAAGTAAAGGTCCTCCTGAGTTTCCGGGATTTATGGCTGCATCCGTTTGGATAAAGTCTTCCACATCTGAAATGCCTATTCCGCTTCTCCCTTTAGCACTAACTACTCCAACAGTTACGGTATGAGAAAGTCCAAATGGGTTACCAATAGCTATAACCCATTCTCCAACTTTTATAAGATCTGAATTCCCGAGTGTTAATGTTGGAAGATCCTTGGCATCTATTTTGAGCAAAGCTATGTCTGAAAAAGGATCCGTTCCTATAATTTTTGCATTAAAACTTCTTCCATCCACTAATTTTACTGTAATCTTTTGAGCTCCCTGGATAACATGATTATTTGTAACTACATAACCATCTTGCGAAATAATAAACCCTGAACCCGCTCCTCTTTGCCTGTAATGGGGAACAGAAAAAAATCTTCTAAAAAACTCATCACCAAAAAAGTCAAAAGGAAAGAGATTTCTGGGAACAGAAACCACCCTTTCAGTTTCAATATAAACTACAGCTGGAGCAGCTTTTTCAGCGACATATGAAAAGGCTTCTGATAACTCCTGAGCTGTTTCTATACTTCGAGTAGATATAGTTGAACCGTCTTCTGCAATTAAATTTTTCGATCTAAGTAGCCCTGTTTTGTCTACAAAAGTTTTAGCCAAAATTCCAAAAGCAAAAGCAACTATAAACAGAATAAGAACTAATCTATACTGATTTTTGAAAACACTTTTCATAAATCTCTCCCTCCTTTTTTAGCTTTTTTGCTATTACATACTCCATTATTTTTTTTAAATTAACCACATCCTCTTTGTTATAAAGAATAAGAGTTTTTAAGGCATCAATATCTCTTTCCTCAGACCATCTCCTCCATAATTTAACCGCATCATAGCCATTTAAACCATCTGTTTTTCTTTCAATACCCAGCATTTTTTCTATCTTTTTTAATCCTCCCTTTAACCCTATTTCTTTAGTTAGAAAAAATAAATCAATATGAACTAAAGGAGTTTTTAAATCCGGAAAGGTCTTTTTGATAAAAGGTATATCAAAATTTTCACCTCCAAAGGTTATCCAGATAGGAGTCTCTGCAAGAAGAACAAAGGCTTCCTCTAAATTCAGGTCTTTTATAAATGAGTAATATCTGTTTTCTTTATATATACCTATTATAGTAATATCGTTTCTTTTTTTAGAAAGACCCTCTGTTTCTATATCAATAAACAAAAGTTCTGAGGGAAAATGAAGATACAATTGCCACTTTTCCTTTTCAGAAATATTAAATTTTTTTAACTTTCTTTCAAAACTTTCTAATAGACTACTTCCCCTCATTTTTTACTTCTCTATTAATTTTTAAATAAATCTTGGGCTGATACTCCTTATACAAATTTTGCAAAATCTGTGCCATGAGTTCTTCTTCTTTGCTTTGCATATAGTCTTTTTCAACCACATCTTTTACTTCTTCAAAGGGAGGAATCCTTTCAGGTATTATCTTTTCAACTTTAACAATGTGATATCCGAAAGGAGACTCTATAGGAGTACTTATTTCTCCTTGTTTTAATTTAAAAATTTCTTTTTCAAATTCAGGAATGGTTTGTCCTTTTCTTATAATACCTAAATCTCCACCCTTTTCTTTAGAACCTGTATCATCAGAATACATTTTAGCAAGTTCAGCAAAATTAGCTCCTTTTAAAAGTTTTTCCCTAATCTCATTAGCTTTTTTAAAAGCCTCTTCTTTTGTAGCATTATCCGCATCCTTAGAAACATAAATTAAAATATGCTTAACCCTTCTTCCTTCTGGTTCTTTATATTCTTCTTTATTTTTTTCATAATACTCTTTTACTTCCTTTTCATTTATTTTCAGCCCTGCAACCTTTCTTTCAAAATATTTCTGAGCAAGGTAATTCTTTTCAATTTCTGCTAATTCTCTTTGAACCTCTGGATCTTTATCAATCCCTTCTCTTTTTCCTGCAAGAGAAAGTAAGGTAAGGTTAACCCATCTATTAACTATAGCTGCTACTATTTCATCTTTATATTCCGGTTTTGCCTTTAAAATTTGCTGAATCTGGGTATCCTTTTCCATCATTCTATTTACATCTTTTTCGTAGAGCTTATATGGTCCGACTTCAGCTAAAATTTTATTCTCTTCTGCCCTAAGATTTAGACAAGAAAAAATAATTATTGCAAAAATTGCAAAAAAGGTTGTTAATTTTTTCATCAAATTCATTAAAAGCCTCCTGCAATTTTTTAGTTTATAATATAATCATGCATGCTTTGCAAAGTTTTAA